>NZ_CP137555.1:1322500-1642500 GCF_033723955.1 Microbulbifer pacificus
CTGCCAATGCGACGCTCAGCTTTCAGGCGGGGCTGACCTGCGAGGGACTCCAGCATGAAGTCTTTGGCGAATTTACCGGTCTGAATATCCTTCAGAACGCGTTTCATTTCTGCCTTGGTTTCTTCGGTAACAATGCGCGGGCCGGTGACGTAGTCGCCGTACTCTGCAGTATTGGAGATAGAGTAGCGCATATCCGCGATGCCACCCTGATACATCAGGTCGACGATCAGCTTAAGCTCGTGCAGACATTCGAAGTACGCCATTTCTGGTGCGTAGCCCGCCTCGGTCAGGGTTTCGAAGCCAGCCTGCACCAGCGCGGAAACACCACCACAGAGTACTGCCTGCTCACCGAACAGATCGGTTTCGGTTTCTTCGCGGAAGTTGGTTTCGATAATTCCAGAGCGACCGCCGCCGTTGGCGGAGGCATAGGACAATGCCAACTCTTTAGCGTTGCCGGAGGCGTTCTGGTATACGGCGATCAGGGTCGGAACACCGCCCCCTTCCATGTAGGTAGAGCGTACGGTGTGACCCGGGCCTTTCGGGGCGATCATGATCACGTCCACGTCTTGCGGCGGCTGGATCAGTTCGAAGTGGATGTTAAAACCGTGCGCGAACGCCAGGGCGGCGCCGGCTTTCAGGTTCGGAGCGACCTGCTCGCGGTAAACCGCAGCCTGGTATTCATCCGGGGTCAGGATCATCACCACGTCGGCATCTTTAACCGCGTCGGCCACTTCAGCAACACGCAGACCAGCCTTCTCAGCCTTTGCCCAGGATGCGGAACCCTTGCGCAGACCGACAACCACATTATTCACACCGGAATCTTTCAGGTTGTTCGCATGGGCATGCCCCTGGGAACCATAGCCTACGATGGCAACAGTTTTGGACTTGATCAGAGAGAGGTCACAATCTTTATCGTAATAAACGTGCATAACTTACTTCCTGCTTTAAGTACTTTAAAAGGTCATTCCGCGCTGCTTTTTCAGCACAGATGAATTCACTGTGGGTCCGACGTTCAAATACTGAGAACTTTCTCGCCGCGGGCGATTCCCGAGACACCGGTGCGAACCACTTCCATAATGGTGTGCTCTCCCAGCGCCTGTAAAAAAGCATCCAGTTTGTCGCTGGTACCGGCCACCTGTACCGTGTACATATTGCTGGTGACATCGACGATCTGGCCGCGGAAGATATCCACACTGCGTTTGACTTCATCCCGCTGGGCACCGGTCGCACGCACTTTAACCAGCAACAACTCGCGCTCAATGTGCGAACCTTCGGTGAGGTCCACCAGCTTCACCACATCGATCAACTTGTTCAGATTCTTGGTGATCTGTTCGATCTTATGGTCATCCCCAATGGTGGTCAGCGTCAGACGCGACAGGGTTGCATCCTCGGTAGGCGCCACAGTGAGGCTTTCAATGTTGTAGCCTCGCTGGGAAAACAGGCCCACTACCCGCGACAACGCACCGGGTTCGTTCTCCATCAGAACTGAAATGATTCTGCGCATTTTGTCTACCTCCCTTTACGTCCGTTCCGTCTTGCTGAGCCACATATCCCGCATGGAGCCATTCGGCATTACCTGCATGGGATAGACGTGCTCGGACGGATCGACGTAAACGTCGATAAACACGGTGCGATCCTTGATCGCGAAGGCCTCGGCCAGCTTGCCGTGCAGCTCATCGCGATGCTCGATCTTCATACCCAGATGGCCGTACGCTTCGGCCAGCTTGATGAAGTCCGGCAGGGACTCTTCATACACGCTGTTGGACAGACGGCCTTCGTACTGCATTTCCTGCCACTGCTTCACCATACCCAATGCCTGGTTGTTCAGACACAGAATCTTTACCGGCAAACGGTACTGGGTCGCAGTGGACAGCTCCTGGATACACATCTGGATACTGCCTTCCCCGGTAACGCACACAACTTCGGAATCCGGGAATGCCATTTTCACCCCCAGTGCCGCCGGCAGGCCGAAACCCATGGTGCCGAGGCCACCGGAGTTGATCCAGCGACGGGGCTTGTCGAACAGATAGTACTGCGCGGCAAACATCTGGTGCTGACCGACATCGGAGGTTACGTACGCATCCCCCTTGGTTATCTCGTGCACCGCACGGATCACTTCCTGCGGCATGATCATGTCGCCATCGGTGCGGTAACGAGAGGCCGTGTAGAGACCATGGCGCTCGCGCCAGTCGTCGATCTGGCGCCACCAGTCGACAATGGCAGACTGGTCCGGCATTTCCCGGGAAGCCTTGAGCATTTCCAGCATTTCTTTCAAAACAGACTGCACTGTGCCCACAATTGGTACATCGGCAGTGATGGTTTTGGAAATGGATGCAGGATCCACATCGATGTGGATAACTTTGGCACCGGGGCAAAATTTCCCTGGGGTATTGGTAACCCGGTCATCAAAGCGCGCGCCCACCGCAAGAATCACGTCCGCGTGATGCATTGCGGTATTCGCCTCGAAGGTACCGTGCATGCCGAGCATGCCGAGGAAGCGCTTGTCGGTACCAGGATAGGCACCGAGCCCCATCAGAGTATTGGTTACCGGGAAGTTCAGGTACTGCGCAAGCGCGGTCAGCAGATCCGCACCATCCCCCTGCACCACACCACCGCCGGCATAAATAACCGGGCGCTTGGCGGACAACAGCAGCGCAACCGCCTTGCGGATCTGGCCGGTGTGGCCTTTACCCGCCGGGGTATAGGAGCGCATGCGGAGTTTTTCCGGATATTTGTACGGAAAACGATCCACCGGGTTGGTGACATCCTTGGGGATATCGATCACTACCGGACCGGGGCGGCCAGTGGAAGCGATATAGAAAGCCTTCTTTACGACTTCAGGAATGTCTTCTGCATTCTTGACCAGGAAACTGTGCTTCACGATCGGCCGCGAGCAACCGACCATGTCGGTTTCCTGGAATGCATCCTCACCAATTTTGTCGGAAGGCACCTGACCGGAAATCACCACCATCGGGATGGAATCCATGTAGGCGGTGGCGATGCCGGTGATGGCATTGGTGGCACCGGGGCCGGAGGTCACCAGCACCACACCGGTCTTGCCGGTAGCGCGGGCATAGCCGTCCGCAGCGTGCGTGGCGCCCTGTTCGTGACGCACCAGCACATGCTTGATGCCCTTCTGACGAAAGATGGCATCGTAAATATGCAGTGCCGAACCGCCGGGGTAACCGAATATCAGGTCTACCCCTTCATCCTGCAGCGCGCGAACCAACATATCGCCGCCGGAGAGTAATTCCACTTGAGCCCCCTCAAAATTTCCCAATTCTTAGGACCTGCATCATCCACAGGCCACAGAAAACCATATAGCGCGAAAGCCAGACGGCGATTCTAAAGGAAAAGCGTGATAAATATCAGCCTTAAACGCAGATTTAGCCCGTTTTTTAGGATAGCTTCACGGGAACACCAAATTGCGCGGAACCCGACCGGCAGAAATCATAAGAGAGATACCGGGGTGCAGGTTCCAAGGCCTCCAGATGGGGAGGGCCTCCTCGACAGGAGGTGGTGGGCGCTTAACCCACCGGAGAGCGCATGCGCACCACAGGGGTGTTGTGGTGGCATCTACTTAGCCGAGTGAACAACAAATTGTCCAGCTTGAGCCTTGAGTGTCAATAGAAGATGAGAGTTTTGCTCCATTATGGAGCAGTGTTTTGAGCACAGTTCAGACTTTAAGCCTGGATCCTGTAGAACAAACTGTTAACCTCGTCGCGAGTTATCCCCCGCAGCCCGTTACAATCGGGACTTACAAGTTGCGCGCAATACGGTAGTGTTAGCCTCTGCGGGCACAATACAGAAAACAACACAAGGCAGTTCTTTCATGCGCAGCGTCATCGCAACCCTCGTCCTCGGCATAGGATTGGCGGCAACGGTTCAGGCCGACGGCATCTACAAATGGGTGGATGAAAACGGGGTAGTACACTTTGGCTCGCAACCGCCGAAGCAGGAACAGGTGGAAGTCGTCAAGCCACCCAAGTCCGACCGCTTTAAGCAGTGGCAGCAGGAGCAGAATGCACTGGTAGCCGAGCGCAAACTGGCCACTGGCGCAGAAGCGGGTGATAGCGACAATTCGGAAAGTACACCCGCATCGCAGTCGAAAACCGACGAAGATCAATCGGCAAAGCAAGCGGATGCCCGTGCCGCAGAGATGGCAGCCCGCGATCTGCGTTGTCGCAATGCCCAGGCCCGCCTGCAGGAACTCCAGTCGCGCCCACGGGTGCGCGAAGTGGATGCAAAAGGAAACTACCGCGTGCTTCCAGAGGAAGAGCGCCAGCAGCGTATCCGGCAGACCAAAGACCTGCTGCAGAACGACTGTTAAGACCGGAATTACTCTGTTGCCGGTGGGCCTCCAGTGCCCGCCGCTCCCTCACTCACAGAACTCTCGCTCCGCTTCTCCCGCGCATAATCCCGTCCCAACAATAGATACATTGCCGGCACCACAAACAGGGTAAACATGGTGCCGATGGTCATTCCCGAGGCCACCACAAGCCCCATGGCAAAACGCGCCCCGCCGCCGGGCCCCGCGGCAATAAGCAGCGGGACCATGGCGAGCACCAGCGAAGCGGTGGTCATCAGTATGGGTCGCAGGCGGATACTGGATGCCTCCTCGATGGCCTCTCGCTTACTCCTGCCCTGCAACTGCAACTGGTTGGCAAATTCCACGATCAAAATGCCGTGCTTGGAGATCACACCGATCAGGGTGACCAATCCCACCTGGGTATAGATATTCAGGGTGGTGAGACCGAGACTCACGAAGATCATCGCCCCGCATACACTCATGGGCACGGTAACCAGCATGATCAACGGGTCCCGCCAGGATTCGAACTGGGCCGCCAGCACCAGATAGATCACGATCAGGGCGAAGAAAAAAGTCACCAGTAGGTCAGAGCCCTCATTTTTGAACTGCCGCGACTGCCCCGAATAGTCCGTGGAATATTCTCGCGGCAAAATCTCCTTCGCCGCATTTTCTAGAATACCCAGCGCCTCACCGAGGGGCACCCCGGGGCGCGGGACCCCGGCAATGGTCACCGCGTTTAATTGCTGGAACCGCTTCAATTGTTGGGGCTCTACCGTTTCCTCCAGTCGTACCAACGTAGATAGCGGCACAAGGGTGCCGTCCCCGGCGCGGATGTAATACTGCTCCAACTGATCGCCGGTGAGGCGCTCCGCGCGCACCACCTGTGGGATCACCTTGTAGCTGCGGTTTTCCAGAGAAAAGCGATTGGTATAGCCCCCCGACAGCATCCCCCCGAGTTCCCGGGCCAGGTCGGCCATGGTGACACCGATGGAGGCCGCCTTGTCCCGGTCAATGACCACCGATAACCGCGGTTTATCCAGTTTCAGATCCGCGTCGAGAAAGATAAACCGCTTGCTGGCCAGCGCCCGCCCCATGATGTCATCGGCAAAGCTCGCCAGGGTGGAGACCGGTTCGGTGGTGCCAATGACAAACTCTACCGGCAACCGCCCCCCCGCTGTCGGCAGACTGGGCGGGACAAAGGTGGCAATTTTCAGACCGGCGATCTGCGAAACCTCATCGTTGATCACCGCCTGCATTTCCTGGGTATTCTTGTCGCGCTTATTCCAGGACGACAGCACGAAGCCGGCAATAGCACTGTTACTGCTGTTGCCAACGCCCCCCACGCCATTCAACAAAAACAGGTTCTCCACCTCCGGGTGCCGGTCGCGCACACCGTTGATTTCCTCGGTGTACTGCTCCATGTAATCCAGCGTGGCAAACGAATCACCACTGGCGATACCAAGTACGAAACCGCGATCCTCCTTGGGCTCAAGCTCACTGGGCGAGGTGGCAAACAAAAAATAGCAACTCACCAGCACGATCAAACCGAAGACTAGAATCACCAGCCGTTCATCCAGAGCCCGATGCAGCCACCGCGCGTACCCTGTCTCCAGCCGATGCAACTGCCGCGACAGCCAGACCTCGAGGCGGTTGCTGCGCTCCCCGTCCTTCGCCCGCAACACCTTTGCCGCCATCATCGGCGACAGGGTCAGCGCCACCACACCGGAAAGCAGCACCGCACCAGCAAGTGAAAACGCAAACTCCACGAACAGCGTGCCGGTGAGCCCGCCGAGAAAACCAATCGGGAGATACACGGCGATCAGTGTGGTGGTCATGGCCACGATGGGCCAGGCCAACTCGCGCGCGCCTTTTATGGCCGCATCCTGTGGCGTCATGCCCTCTTCAATATGTCGGTGGACGTTTTCCAGCACGATAATTGCATCGTCCACCACAATGCCGATGGCGAGCACCATCGCCAGCAGGGTCAACAGGTTGATGGAGAAGCCCATCAACAACATCAGGAACAGCGCCCCCACCATGGACAGGGGTACCGCAACCGCCGGGATGATTACGCTGCGCAGGGAGCCGAGAAAAAGGTAGATGACCAGAATGACGATCAGCACCGCCTCGACAATGGTTTTCACCACCTCGTTGATGGAATCCTGGATATATTCGGTGCTGTCGTAAGGAATTTCCCCCAGCATGCCTTCCGGTAATTGCGGGAAAATTTCACCATCCAGCTTGTCACGCACATCCGCAATCACATCCAGTGTGTTCGCATCCGGCGCCACTTCCACCGCGACAAAGGTTGCCGAACGCCCATTAAAGGTGACCGAGGTGTCGTAAGATTCCGACCCCAGCTCGACCTCCGCCACATCCTCCAGGCGCACCAACTGATCGCCATCGGCGCGCACCACCAGCTTGCGAAATGCATACTCAGAAAAGATATCCGTATCCGCGCGGATATCCATTGCTACTCGCGTACCCTTGGTACTGCCCACGGCAGCCAGTACATTATTCTGGCGCAACGCACTGGTGATATCCCCGGCCGTCACCCCCTGCGCCGCCATCTCGGCCGGCTTCAGCCATATACGCATGGCGAAGGTACGATTGCCCAGCAGCCGCGCGCGTTGTACACCGGCAATGGTGGACAGTTTGGGCTGCACCACGCGGGTGATGTAGTCGGTGATCTGGTTGTTAGTGAGAATCTCCGAGGAAAAGGACAGGTACATGGCGGCAATGGTTTGCCCTACCGCCAGATCCACCGTGGAGTCTTCCGATTCCAGTGGCAATTCGTTGCGCAGTTTGTTGACCTTGGCTACCACCTGGGTGAGCACTTCGTTGGGGTCGTAATCCAGACGCACATAGGCCTGGATTACAGAAATGCCCTGAATACTGGTAGAGACGATGTAGTCGAGGCCATCGGCGCTGGCGATTTCCTGCTCCAGCGGTGTGGTGATAAACCCCTGTACCAGATCCGAATCCGCCCCCACGTACACGGTGCTCACGGTGATCACCGCATTTTCCAGTTTTGGATACTGGCGTACGTTCAATTCGGAACTGGAACGCAGCCCCAGCAGGAAAATAAACAGGCTGACCACGCAGGCCAACACCGGTTTGTGAATGAAGATATCGGTAAATTTCACCCGGCGTCCCTGCCTGCGATGTTCATGCGCTAACTGTTGTCGGGTTTGGGGGCCAATTGATCCGGTGGCGGGTTGTCATTGTTGATGATGACTCCGCCCTCGTTGCGCAGTTTCAACAGACCGGTCGTCGCCACCTGCTCCCCCGCCTGTACACCTTCGATAATCTCAATCAGGTCACCACGCTCCTCGCCGGTCTTTACAAAGCGCTTGACCGCGACCCACTCTGGTTGCGGCTGGGGCTGCGCACCCTTTCCGTCTTTCTGACCTCCTCGGCCTCGTTGCTGATCTTTGTTCTGCGATTTTCGGATCACAAATACGGCATTGCCATAAGGCGCAAAACTGATGGCAGTGCGGGGTACCACCAGCACGCTGCGAAATTTCTCCACCTTTACCGCGACATCGGCAAACATACCGGGGCGCAGCTTGCGCTTGGCATTCTCCAGTGTCGCCTGCAGGAGGAAAGTGCGATTGCGTGGATCGATGGCAGGATCTATGGCAGTGATGCGCCCCTGGAAAACCTGTTCGGGGATGGCCGCTGCGGTGAGTTCAACGCCCTGCCCCTCCCTGACCCGGGAAAAATCCCGCTCCGATAGCGAGAAATCCACAAAGATGGGCTGCAGTTGCTGCAGGGAAACCACCGCATCTCCGGGCGCCACATTCTGCCCGAGGTCGACCTGGCGTATGCCCAGCTGGCCGGAGAAAGGCGCGGTGATGATGCGTTCATTGATGGTGGCGCGCTGCACGCTGAGATTGGCAACGACCTGATCGAGAATGGCCTGGGCCTGATCCAGTTCCCGCAGCGTGGCCACACCTTTTTTATACAGTTCGGCAATCCGTTTGTAGTCACGCTCCGCCAGCCGGTGCTCCGCTTCCAGCACTTCGATCTGCGCGGTTTCCGGCGCCGCAGCGAGCTCTGCCAGCACCGCGCCCCTGTCGACCGATTGGCCGGATTCAAAATAAATGGCTTTGACTTCGCCCTGGGCTTGGGTGGTGACGTTGACACCATTCACCGCGCGCAGGCTGCCTACGGCACTGAGTCGGGTCTGCCAGCGCTGCTGTTCAACGCGGGCGGTGGTGACGGTGGCGGGCGGCAGCGACATGTTGTCCATATGCTGGTTCATCATGTAGCGGCCGAAAAATTTGAAGCCAAAGATACCGCCAAACACGACAAGGCAGCCCAGCAGCATCCACAACATGCGCCGGTTAAACAGCTGCCTTGCCAGTGTCATACATCAATTCCATTGAAACCTGCCCATCCGTGGGACTCAGGTACTACCGATACGGTGCTACCTGTTGAATACCGCTTTGTCTCCTTCCAGTGTCGCGTGGATAGTATCGCCGGGGGCAAATTTTCCGGAGAGTACATCCTGGGCCAGCGGGTTTTCCAGCCACATCTGGATGGCGCGTTTCAGCGGGCGCGCGCCGTAGACGGGATCGAAACCGACGTCTGCCAGCTTGTTCAACAGTTCCTCGGAAACGTCCAGTTTCAGATCGCGATCCGCCAGGCGTTTGCGCAGGTTCTGCAGCTGGATTTCGGCAATGGAGCGGACTTCCGCACGATTCAGCGGGTGGAATACCACCACCTCGTCGATACGGTTGATCAGTTCCGGTCGGAAATGCTCGCCCACCACATTCATTACCGCGGCTTTCATCTGACGATAGTGGATCTCACTGTCGATCTCGTCGTCATCACGCGCGCTGGCATACTTCTGGATCAGGTCCGATCCAAGGTTAGAGGTCATCACCACCACGGTGTTACGGAAATCGACCGTGCGACCCTGGCCGTCGGTGAGTCGACCATCTTCCAGCACCTGCAGCAGGATGTTGAACACATCCGGGTGTGCCTTTTCCACCTCATCCAGCAGCAGCACAGAGTAGGGTCGGCGCCGCACCGCTTCGGTGAGATAGCCGCCCTCCTCGTAACCGACATAGCCGGGTGGAGCACCAATCAGGCGGGCAACAGAGTGCTTCTCCATAAACTCCGACATGTCGATGCGCACCATGGCGTCTTCGGTATCGAACAGGAAACCCGCCAGCGCCTTGCACAGTTCGGTCTTGCCCACACCGGTGGGACCGAGGAACAGGAAGGAACCGTTCGGGCGATTGGGGTCGGACAACCCAGCGCGGGAGCGGCGCACCGCGTTCGACACGGCTTCCACCGCCTCATCCTGACCGATAACGCGGTGGTGCAGCGCATCTTCCATCTTCAGCAGCTTTTCGCGCTCGCCTTCCAGCATTTTCGATACCGGGATTCCGGTCCAGCGGGAAACCACCTCCGCCACTTCCTCATCGGTAACGCGGTTGCGCAGCAACTGGTTTTCACTGGTATCGGAGGTATCCGAGGCAATCTTCAGCTGCTTTTCCAGCTGCGGAATCACACCGTATTGGATTTCCGACATGCGGGTGAGATCGCCGGCGCGGCGCGCAGCGTCCATATCCAGCTTGGCCTGTTCCAGCTTGTTCTTGATATCCGCACTGCCGGCGAGCTTGGCTTTTTCCGCTTTCCAGATTTCCTCCAGGTCCGCGTACTCTTTCTCGATCTTGTCGATATCCTCTTCCAGCTTCTGCAGGCGCTTTTTCGCGGCTTCGTCGTCCTTGTCTTTTTTAACCGCTTCGCGCTCGATCTTGAGCTGGATCAGGCGGCGCTCGAGTTTGTCCATCTCCTCCGGCTTGGAGTCGATTTCCATACGGATACGGCTCGCGGCCTCGTCGATCAGGTCGATGGCCTTGTCCGGCAGCTGGCGGTCGGTGATGTAGCGCTGGGACAGTTTGGTGGCGGCAATGATTGCGGAGTCGGTAATGTCCACACCGTGGTGGACTTCATAGCGCTCCTTCAATCCGCGCAGGATGGCAATGGTGTCCTCTTCGGTGGGTTCATCGACCAGCACCTTCTGGAAACGCCGCTCCAGCGCCGCATCCTTTTCGATGTACTGGCGGTATTCGTTGAGCGTGGTCGCGCCAACGCAGTGCAACTCACCGCGGGCCAGTGCGGGCTTCAGCATATTGCCCGCATCCATCGCGCCCTCGGCCTTACCCGCGCCGACCATGGTGTGCAGCTCGTCGATAAACAGGATGACGCGTCCTTCCTGCTTGGACAGTTCGTTCAGCACCGCCTTCAGGCGCTCCTCGAACTCACCGCGGAATTTCGCTCCTGCCAACAGCGAGCCCAAGTCCAGCGACAGCAGACGTTTGTCTTTCAGTCCCTCCGGCACCTCGCCATTGACGATACGTTGGGCGAGGCCCTCGACGATGGCGGTCTTACCCACGCCGGGTTCGCCGATTAGCACCGGGTTGTTCTTGGTGCGGCGCTGCAGCACCTGGATGGTGCGGCGAATTTCATCGTCACGGCCGATCACCGGGTCGAGCTTGCCCGCCTCGGCGCGGGCGGTTAAATCCATGGTGTATTTGTCGAGCGCCTGACGCGCCTCTTCGGCCTGCGGGTCATTGACCTTTTCGCTACCGCGCACTTTGGTAATGGCATCCTGCAGGTGTTTTAGATCACCGTGGGCATTCAGGATTTTCGACACTTCACCGGCGGCGGGGTCGAAGGCGGCGAGCAATACGGTTTCGCTGGCGATATAACTGTCGCCATTTTTCTGGGCCTTTTTATCCGCCAGGTTGAACAGGCGCATCAGCTCCTGCGACATGCCTACATCGCCGGTGGGAGTGCTGACGGTGGGCAGGTGGTCGAGGCGTTTGGCCAAGTCATTGCGCAGGCCGTTAATATTGAAGCCGGCCTGGTTCAAAAACGCGGTGGTACTGCCATTGGATTGATCCAACAGCGCCTGCAATAAATGTTCGGGATAAATCTGGTTGTGGTCGCGGCCAACGGCGATGGATTGTGCGTCGGCAATAGCGGCCTGCAGTGGGTTGGTCATCCGATCGATGCGCATTGTGCTTATACCCTCTCCTGATCATTGACGCGCCGGACAAGAAAAGAGACGACGCGCGGTAATGCAATGACGAATACAGTCTAGTGCTGATCAGTAATTTGCGGGCTCTCGGCGGGTTTTCAAGCTTAACGCGCTTGATCGAGATCAATAGGATCTTAAGTTGGTCCGGTGGCGGCCAAGCACTGGACCTGCTTAAGAAGAATAATCAGGGATCACTCGAACCAGATTAAAGTAGCCATGCGCCCGGTATCCCTATCGCGACGATAAGAGAAAAACTCAGAATCCTCGGTAACGGTACAGCGGTCACCACCAAAAACCTGGGTCACCCCCAACTCCGCAAGCTCCGCACGCCCAAGGGCATAGATATCCGCCAGGAAATGCAGCGGCTTTTGAGAATGGGGCACGAAACATCTGGCAATGGCCTCCGCATGGGCCTCGCTCATGGACGACTCGAATGCCGCCTCCAGCACATCCACCCCGCACTCGAATGCCTCAGGGCCGATGGCCGGGCCGAGCCACACCAGCAGATCTTCCGGCGCACTCCCCATGGCGCGAATGGTCTCGCGGATCACCCCGCCGGTCAGCCCGCGCCAGCCCGCATGAATGGCCGCCACTTCGGAACCTTCGCGATTGCACACCAGCAGTGGCAGACAGTCCGCGGTCATCACCGCACACACGACACCCGCTTCACTGGTGTAACTCGCATCCGCGGTACGAACCATGCCATCGCTGTGGGCGACCACCGCCTTGTCACTGTGAATCTGCTCCAGCCACTGGGGCTCGCTGGGCAGATTCAGCTCCCGCTTGAGCTGTGCGCGATTCGCCGCTACCGCTTCCGGCGCATCCCCCACATGGTCCGCCAGATTGAACGCCTCATAGCCGCCGGTACTTTGACCGCCGCGGCGCAGAGTGACAAAGGCGTGCACCCCGGCAGGAGCGGGCCAGTCGGGCTTGAGGTAGTGATCGGCAGCCATGGGATGTCCTGTGCAATAAGCGGTGTATGTAAACGTTATAGCGGGTGAGCGGCGCTGTCCGCGCGCAGTAGCGCCAACAAGTGCAGCATATCTTCCGGCATCGGCCTCACCCAGTGCATGGGTTCACCGGTTTCCGGGTGGAACAGTGCGAGCTCCGCCGCATGCAAGGCCTGGCGAGGGAATTGCTGCAGTGCCCGAATAAGCTCCGGATCGGCACCGGTTGGCAGTTTGCCGCGAGTGCAATAAAGCGTGTCCCCCACCAGAGGGTGGCGGATATGTGCCATATGTACACGGATCTGGTGGGTGCGACCAGTTTCCAGCTGACAGCGCACCAGGGTGTGTGCGCGGAAGCGCTCCTGCAGCCGGAAATGAGTGATCGCTTCCTTACCGCCCTGATTAAGTACTGCCATCTTCAGACGGTTGGTACGGTGCCGTCCCATCGGCGCATTTACCTTGCCGCCGCCACTCAGGTTGCCCTGCACTATCGCGTCATACAGACGGGTCACCGTGCGCTCCTTGAGCTGGTCCACCAGATCGGCCTGGGCTTGCAGGGTCTTGGCCACCACCATCAGGCCGCTGGTGTCCTTGTCCAGGCGGTGCACGATGCCGGCTCGGGGAATGTTCTGTTGCCCTGGGCAATGGGCCAGCAGGCCGTTCAGCAGGGTGCCGTCCGGGTTGCCGGCGGCGGGGTGAACCACCAGTCCGGCGGGTTTGTTGATGACCAGGATGGCGTCGTCTTCATAGACGATATCCAGTGCCATATCCTGTGCCACCCACTCACCCTGAGGCTCCAGTTCGGCGCGCAGGCTCAGCTTTTCACCGCCAAACAGCTTGTCCTTGGGCTTGGCGGTGCGGCCATCCACGGTGAGTTGGCCGCCTTTTATCCAGGCCTGCAGTCGCGCCCGGGAATAGTCAGGGATCAAATCCGCTGCGGCCTGGTCAAACCTGTGCCCGGCGTACTCCGCGGGGACTTCGATATCGAGTTGTATTTGATTGCTCATCTGAGAGGGTCTAATACTTTGGGCTGGCGGGGCGCTGTGGTTAAATAGCTGCCCTTCAGCCCCCGGTGATTTTTGGGCGGCTAGTTTAATAAGGTTGAGACAAATAATGATAGAGCGAGGGGCAATGCAGTCGTGGAATAAGCAGGCCTGGAAAACGCTGTTACTGGCAATGCTGGCGGTTTTCGTGGCCTCGTGCGCCAGCACCGACGAAGAGGAAGAGGGCCTGCCCTCCGGCAATCGCACCGAACAGGCCTTCTACGAAGCGGCACAGCGGCAGCTCAGATCCAGTCAGTGGGAGATGGCGATCAAGAACCTGCGGGCGCTGGAAGACAACTTTCCCTTCGGCAACTACGCCGAACAGGCCCAGCTGGAGCTGATTTACGCCTACTACCGCGACTATCAGAACGACGCCGCCATCTCTGCGGCAGACCGTTTTATCCGCCTGCACCCGCAGCACCGCAATGTGGACTACGCCTATTACATGAAAGGGCTGGCCTCTTTCACCGAGGGCAGCGGTCTGTTCGAGCGATTCCTGCCTACAGACATGACCCGCCGCGATCCGGGCTCTGCCCGCGAATCCTTCGCTTATTTCGCCCAGCTGATGGCGCGCTACCCCGACAGCCGCTATGCCCCGGATGCGCAGAAGCGCATGATCCACCTGCGCAACCTGCTGGCGCGCTACGAAATCAACGTGGCCAACTACTACTTCAAGCGCGGTGCCTACCTGGCTTCTGCCAACCGCGGCCGCTTTGTGGTGGAGAACTTCCAGCAGACCCCGGCGGTGCCGGACGCGCTGGCGGTCATGGTGCAGTCCTACCACCTGCTGGAGATGTCGCAGCTGGAGAACACTTCACTCGAGGTACTGCGCACCAACTACCCTGACCATCCCGCCTTCGAGAAGGACGGCAGCTTCAACTACAAATACTACGCCGGTGCCAAGGGCCGCAGCCTGGTCCACCGCGTGACCCTCGGCCTGTTCGAGAAGTCCGACCCGCGCGGCTTTGACAGCCGCGAGATCTACAACGCCGAATACCGTCCGGAAACGGCACCGCTGCCGCCCGAGCTGTAAGCCTCGGCGACAGGCAAACAAAAAGGCCCCGCTGTGGAAGCAGCGGGGCCTTTTTGTTTTGGGCAATCTCGTTGCCTGCGCAATCTGCCGGGGTTACTCCCCGGCCTTCCAGCCATTGGTGATGGGATATCGGCGGTCACGGCCGAAACCGCGCTCGGAAATCCGTACCCCCACGGCCGCCTGCCGGCGCTTGTATTCATTGCGATCCACCAATCGCACCACCCGCGTCACGGTTTCACTGTCGAATCCCAGCGCGATGATATCCGCGGCACTGTGGTCGAGATCGATATATTGTCGCAGGATCTCATCCAGTATCTCGTAGGGTGGCAGGCTGTCGGAGTCCACCTGATCCGGCGCCAGCTCCGCACTGGGCTCGCGGGTGATAACGGTTTCCGGAATCACATCGGACACCGTGTTGCGGTAGCGGGACAATTCGTAGACCAGAATCTTGGGCACATCCTTCAGCGCGTTGTAGCCGCCAACCATGTCCCCGTACAGGGTGGCGTAGCCCACAGACATCTCGCTCTTGTTGCCAGTGGTCAGCACCATAAAGCCCTTCTTGTTGGAGATGGCCATCAGCAGCATGCCGCGCGAGCGCGCCTGGAGGTTTTCCTCGGTGGTATCGCGCTCGCTACCGGCAAACTCACTCGCCAGCGCCGTCATCGCCGCGTCGAAAATACCCTCGATGCTGATGACGCGGTAGTGGATTCCCATGCGCTTGGCCTGATCCGCCGCGTCATTCTTCGACAGATCCGAGGTGTAGCGGAACGGCATCATCACCGCCTCCACCCGATCCGGGCCCAGTGCATCAACCGCAATGGCCAGGGTCAGGGCCGAGTCGATACCGCCGGACAACCCTAGTACTACGCCCTTGAATCCATTCTTGTTCACATAGTCGCGCACTCCCAGCACCAGCGCCTGATACACGGAGGCGAGTTCCTCCAGGGGTGCCGCGTCATTGCCCTGCACCAGGGACACGTCGTCGCCATCGACCTGCACGGTCACCGGCAACAGGCTCTCCACGAACTCGGGCGCCCGCGCGCGCAGCTCGCCATGCTTGTCCACCGCGAAGGAGCCGCCGTCGAACACCAGTTCATCCTGGCCGCCCACGGTATTGACGTAGACGATCGGCATTTTTCCCGCCTGGGCCTGGCGCCCCAGCAGCGCCAAGCGCTCCTCCGCCTTGCCGCGATGGAAGGGAGACGCGTTGATATTGAGCATCAACTTGGCCCCCGCGCGCTCCGCCTGTACCACCGGCTCCGGGTGCCAGATGTCCTCACAGATGGTGATGGCCGTGGGAATACCTTTTATATCCACCACACACGGTTGGTCCCCGGGCACGAAGTAGCGCAGCTCGTCGAACACCTGGTAGTTGGGGAGCTTCTGCTTGGCGTATTCCGCCACCAGTTCGCCATCCCGGATCAGCCCGGCCATGTTGAGCACCCGGCCAGCCACTACCCGCGGATAACCGATCAGCACCGCACAGGGCAGCGCGGCCTGCTTGAGCTTTTCCAGCGCGGCGTCGATGCGCTTTTGCATACTGGGGCGCAGCAGCAAATCTTCCGGTGGATAACCGCACAGGGTCAGCTCCGGAAACAGCACCAGGTCGGCCTCGTGCTCGCGGTGGGCTCTGCGGGCGACCTCGACCACCTGGTCGGTATTGCCGGGGATATCCCCCACCAGCAGATTGATTTGCGCCAGCACTAGCTGCAAAGTAGACATCGTTTTACCCCGTTGGACTGAGGCGGCTATTGTAGCCACGCCACCCGGGGGCACAACATCTGCCCGAAAACAGTCCCACTCACCCGCAAATGAGAATAAAAAGTGAGCAGCCCCCCTCTGGCCAGCACAGCGCCGAAAGACGTACCGCAAAAAGTGCCACAAGATGCGGCAGCACGCAGCAGTGCCACCGCTCAGCCATATTCCACCCTCAATGGCCCGCGCCTGCGACAGCGCGACCTGCTGAAAATCTACGCCTGGTACCGGGTCGCCATCGCCTTGGTACTGCTCGGGCTGTTCGCCTCGGGCATCAGCCGCGGAGCCGTTGGCACCCTGCACCCCGCGCTCTACCTGAATACAGCCATTATCTATGCGGTGCTCACCGTCGCCTGGCTGCTGTTTCTCTACCCGGGCGGCTTCCAGACCACCCCATTGCGCATCGGCAGCATTCTCGGTAGCGACATTCTCGCGTTTCTGCTGCTGATTCAGGCCAGCGGCGGACTCAATTCCGGTGTCGGCTACCTGATGCTCACGACCTGTGCCATAGGTTCGCTGTTGCTTGACCGGCGCATGGGCGCCTTCCTGGCCGCGATTGCCAGTATCGCGGTCATCGGCCAACAGCTGTTCGGCATTCTGGTGGGCCACGCGGATACCCAGGATATCGTCTCCGCCGGAAGCCTCGGTATCCTGCTGTTTACCTGTGTGACCGCCCTGCAATATCTCTCCACCCATATCCGCCTCGCCAACCAGAAAGCAGAGCAGGAGCGCCGGCAGGCACAGCACCTGCAGCGGCTGACCCAGCAGATTGTTGCTCAGATGCGCACCGGGGTACTGGTGCTGGACGGCGATAACCGACCGGAACTGGTCAACCGCGCGGCGCAGCAGTTACTGGGAATGAAATGGGGGAAAGCCGGTGAACTGGGCGCGGAACTGCAAAAGGCACTGGATGCGCTGAAGTCAAAGACCGATAGAAACAGCCGCATCATCAGGGGCGCCGGGCATAACGAGCTGCGCGCAAGCATCACTACCCTGGCAAACGACAACCGCACCAGCTCGCTGGTATTTCTTGAAGACAACCGCAAGCTGGTGCAACAGGCCCAGCAGCTGAAGCTCGCCTCGCTCGGGCGTCTCACCGGCTCCATTGCGCATGAAATACGCAACCCGCTCTCTGCCATCAGTCACGCCGCGGAACTCCTGGGGGAGTCCTCCGGTATTTCAGGGGAAGACAAACAGCTGACCGAAATCATCTGCCGCCACAGCCAGCGGGTAAACCAGATTGTAGAGAATGTCATGCAGCTCTCGCGCCGCCGTGTAACGGAACCGCAAAGAATGGATTTGTGCCGGTGGGCGGAAGACTTCCTGCAGGATTACCGCGCCGGTTCCGCACAGCAAACAGAAATTGTCCTCACCCTGCCCCCGGCATCGGTGTATGCACGTTTCGACCCGGACCAAATGGCGCAGGTCGTGACCAATCTCTGTAACAATGCTGTGCGACACTCACGGATTGCCACGGGGCGAGCCGATGCAGAACTTGCGATCCGCTACAACCGTGAGCGCGAGTGCGCCGAGCTTGATGTACTCGATCTGGGCACTGGTGTTCCCGAAGAGCACAAAGAGCAGATGTTCGAGCCATTTTTCACTACCGAAATCTCTGGCGCAGGCCTCGGGCTGTATATCGCCAGAGAATTATGCGAATCCAATCGCGCCAATCTTTATTACTGTCGCGGTCAAGACAGCCGCAGCTGCTTCAGAGTAGAATTTGCCCACGCCGAACAGATTTTCTGATAGCCACTAAACCAATAAGCTCGATAACAATAAGCTCGATCGCTATGGCCGACCGACAACCCATTGCCCTGGTGGTGGATGACGAGCCCGACATCTGCAACCTGATTTCAATGACCCTGCAACGCATGGACGTGCGCGCGGATATCGCCATGTCTGTTGCCGAGGCGCGGCGTCGCCTTGCGGAAAAACATTACGATTTCTGCCTCACTGATATGCGCTTACCGGACGGTGACGGCCTGCAGGTCGTGGAAGCCATTCAGGAACTACCCGCCGATCGCGCACTCCCGGTCGCCGTCATCACCGCCCACGGCAATATGGATACGGCCATTGCCGCGCTCAAACTCGGCGCTTTCGATTTTGTTAGTAAACCCGTCAATTTGGAGCGCCTGCGCAACCTCGTGCAGCTGGCACTGCGCCTCAACGAAGGTCGCTTTCTGGCACGCCAGGAATTCCCGGCGCTGTTTCAAGGCCAGTCGGATGCCATCCAGGCACTCCGGGTACAGATTGAAAAAATTGCACGCAGCGATGCACCGGTGCATATCACCGGCGAGGCGGGCTCAGGCAAGGAACTGGCCGCAAGGTGCATCCACGATCAGGGCCCCCGCTGTAATCGCGCGTTCGTCCCGGTGCACTGCGCAACCATCCCCGCCGAACAACTTGAGCCGCTGCTGTTTGGCGGCCCGATACAATCCGAGCGTGCCTCGGGGCTGCTGCAGACCGCAAACGGCGGCACTCTCTACTTCGATGATGTGACAGAGCTGCCGCAGGATATTCAGGTCAAACTGTTGCGCGCCATTCAGGAAAAAGGCTTTCGCTCTGCTGCCACCGGTGAAAATATAAAGCTGGACATTCGTATACTGACAGGTTCACGCAAACCGCTCACCGACGAAGTCCGCGCAGGCCGTTTTCGCAGCGACCTTTACTATCTGATCAATGTCATCGAACTCGCCATACCACCACTGCGCGAGAGACGCGAAGATATCCCGCTGTTAACACGCAATGTGTTGCGGCGTATAAGCAGCGAATCCCGAGGTGCGGCAGCAAAGGCATCCCAGGATGCCGTCCTCGCCCTGCAGACCTATTCCTTTCCGGGCAATCTGCGGGAGCTGGAAAATATACTCGAGCGCGCTGTCACCCTGGGGGAGAGCAGTACACTCTATGCGCGGGATCTTGTCATTCCTGCGGCGTCGCCAATTCCCTGCAATACGGGCACAAGGCAAAATGATCTTTCCCCATTGATTCCGCCCAGTGTATCCACAGGTACTCTCCTTGCGGCTTACCCCGGACAGTTTTCCTCTTCAGACTTTGAAACACTGGATGACTTCTTACAATCCATCGAACGGGAAGCGATTGAAAGCGCCCTCGGTGAAACCGGCGGGAACAAGACTGCAGCGGCGGAGAAGCTGGGAATCAGTTTTCGCTCCCTGCGCTACCGGCTGAAAAAGCTCAATATGGAAGAGTAAAAAACTGGCATTTAGTACGAAAGTACTGTAATGCCGTGTGATTGGCTTTTGAAGCTCAATCTGTATGCTGGTGTAAATTGTAAAAGGAATTTACACCATGCAAATACAACGCGGAATCACTTTGATAGAGCTAATCTTGGCTCTCGCGATACTGGCCATAATTTCATCTATCGCAATTCCCGGTATGGCCGATTTTTTTAAGCGCTATCGCTATGAATCCATCCGACACCATCTGTTTGACTTAATCGCACTTGGTCGTGGAAAAGCGTACGGCTACGGAAAAATTTATACTCTCTGCCCTCGCGGTGTGGGAGATACCTGCGATTCGAGCTGGGAGCAAGGAGCAATACTTTTTATAGATAATAACGGGGACGGCAGCAGAGATACCGATGATGTGATTGAGCGAGTATTACCGGCACTACCAAATGGCGCATCGCTGACCTGGAACAGTTTCGGCAATAAAAATTACCTTCAGTACCGCCCGAATGGTCGCACGCGCTCACAGAGTGGAAATTTTTCATTTTGCCCACCAGGAGATACAGCGGCAAACGGGTGGATCATTGTACTAAATGCGAGCGGTCGCCCTTATTTCGGCAAGGACCGCAACGGCGATGGTATCGTAGAAAACGGAAGCGGCCAGAATCTTACCTGCACCGCTGGTCAGTAAATCAACTACAGGTCTTGTTCCAGCAAAGGTCGCTTGCCTCTGTCAGATTTCCATCTCCATCTCGGTCCCAGACCTTTTCGCCACTGGATGACAACTGCAAAACTCCATCTCCAGCCTGACTACCTTTGGGCTGAGCCTGCAATGTGTAGGATGAATCGTCCGCAGCGGTGATTATCAAGTTATAGGCCTTGTTGTTACCATCCAGTGGTGACTCAGTGGGGAAAATTTGCGGAGCACCGGTATCTGCGTCAGCAGCAGCTGCCTCTTTATATGTACCATTTTCGGTAAAATGCCGCTCCATTGCCTGTGCCAGACCTAAAAGCGCTCCCTGCGCATCGGCACGATTTGTGGAGCGAACATGATTCTGATACGAGGGCCAAGCCACCGCGGTCAAGATCGCAATAATTGCGACCACGATCATTAGTTCGATTAGGGTAAAACCACGCTGTTGTTTCATTATTAACTCAATATATTAATTGATCAGGGCCGTGGCAAACGGCCCTTTTTACTTACATCGCACCTGGAAGTTGGGCTACCTAGGTGAGAATTCCTCCCACGACAAACGCCCCTCGCGCTCCTCGTTACCCACATCGATATCATCGCAGATCACATCACCACTGCTACCTGGGGTACAGCGCACATCACCAATAAAGCCCGATTGCCCCGGCATGCCTGGGTCACCGCCTGAAGCACCATCCTCTCCGCAATTTTTTGTACACGCAACAAATTGCTTGCCGATATACCCGTGATCCTGGGCATTGATTTCTCCATCGTTGTTGAAATCCGCTACGGCCTTATCATTAGCTTGCCCAGTCCGGAAGTCCAGACTCATCAGGTAGCCACTACCACTAGAAGCACAAGGCTGGGGGTTCGGGCTGACAGTGCTGAAAAATAGCGTGTTACGTCGCAACGATGGAGACGAAATTATCCGCTCGCCGGCGTATCCGCTACTTTCGACATTCCCTGTTGCCAGAGTCATCATCCAGCCTTTATGTTTACTCCAGTCCACAACAACACTATTTTCGTCATCGATAACACGATTGGCGCCTTCGGTTTTTAACATCTGGTTGGCCAGGTTATCAGTAACAACGGACGCACCAGCCACCGTTGTTCCGTTATCCCAAACAGCGTAAAAGGCCCCTGCGTTATTATCAGTAAGGTCACCACCGTTTAAATACTGACCAGTACCGAACATCACCAAAACATTAGCACCACTTGCGCTGGTTACAGCAGTATTGCGTGCAACCAAGGGAGCGGACAGGATAGCCGCACTCGGTTGACCGGCTTTACTATCTGAACTAAATAGGGGCTTGCCTCCATAAATACCCCAACTAGTATCCGTAGTAGCAGACAGGTCAAAAGACCACATATTCCCCATAAGGTCGCCGGCATACACCCGGTCTACTTTGCGGTCGCCATTCAGGTCAATCAGACGCGGGGAAGACAGGCCATTCTGTCTTACTGTTGTATCAGCGGTGCCAACACCGGTAGAAATAAATTTCCAGTCACCCGCATCCCAGGTGCCATCTACCCCTCGCTCAAGGTAAACAACAAATAAGCCAGCGATACCGTTCTTGCTGTTATAGCCGTTACCGAAGATCACGGCCCACTCATCGTTATTCAGCTTGGCGATTTGTGCCTCGGAATATGAGTAACCTAGATAATCCGAGTCTGTGGCACCATCAAATTCCCACATGGAAACCAGATCCGCATTGGCTTCGTCGAACTTGGTTGGATCGGTAATATTCAGCGCAAAATAACCCTTACCGCCGCCGCGCAGACCGCCGACCAACACCGAAACCCACTCATCTTTTTTACTACCATTCGGGTCAATGTAAACATCGGATACCGTCGGCGTCAGATCCACATAATAGTTATGCGGGTAATCCTTGTGGGTAAACGCGTGGAGGCCTTTATAGCGGTCACTATTCAGGACCAGCGCGGGAAGGTAGGCAAACTCTTCTTCGCCAGTTTTGGCATTGAAGCCGTGCAGCATGCCGTCATTTGCCCCCACGTAGACCATCGGGTCGCGACTCGCCTTGTCGATCTTGAATTGATCGTATGTCTCTGTGCTTTTATTTCCACCAAAGCTCGACGGCCAGTTGAGCTCCGGCTTACCCACGTAGATAGGGGTTGAATGCACTATGTCACCGAGCAGCTTGGGCCCGGTCATGTTATCGAGCAGAGAGGAGAAAGCACCGCGCTGACGGAAATCACCTTTTGTGTCGTTATCGGTGTTACCCCGCACATATTGCAGGCGGTCAACGGACAAAGTGTCAGTCGTATTATCCGTGGTATCGAGTACACTCAAATCCTCTTCGTGGGAAGAGCCCATCGCGGACGGGTCCCCATCCACTGCAACCCCCGTTGCGGTAAAAGGCACGCCCTTCCCGCCTCTGTAGGTAATGATTTCACGACTATTCGAGGATTCGTCGGCCAGCTTTTCAGACGCCTCCCACAATGTACTGGCGATACGCCCGGTATCCGGATCCAGAGAACGGGCATAGAGGCGGCCACTGAAATCGGAGGTATCGAACTTGGCCGAATAGATGACCGAACCAATATCCAGTGAGGTGGAGTTGAAAGCTACCGATGCCTGGGTGCCCACGGAATTGGAAATCGCGTTCACCGCATCATTGAGTGAGCTCAACAAAGTCGCCGCACTGTCGGCATATTTGTAACTGCCACCACCCTGCGCACCCGCGTTTTTCAATAACTGATTATTTGCCAACGCCGGATCGGCAAAGCCGATAAAGTGGCTGACAATATTATTCTTGTGACTGGAATTCTTCGGGTCGACCAGATACGGGCGCCAATTGATGTCGTAAAGCGCTGTTGCCACATCATCTAAATAGTCGGAACCATCGTCACTGTAGGAAAAACAACTGGCGTCGTCATCAGAGGCAGCGCAGTCATCGTCATAGTCCTTCAGCGTACTGCTAACCTCCTTATCCTCCGTGGGAAGGCCGTCGGTCAACGTGAGAATAAAATTCTTTTGACAATACTGCTGAATCGCCGGATTTGACGTCGTTGGTTTATCCCCAGCTGAAGCGTATGCTGGCTCATAGGAAAGCACACTACTGGCCAACACGTTGGCTTCACCGGCTTGCCCAGGATGAATGGTTACCTCATCCCCCTGGTATCCTTCGATATAATAGCGGCCGAGTTCGGATACGGCTTCAGCCAATGGAGTTTTACCACCGGCGTCGATCGCTTCAATTTTTGTAATCAAGTCATCCCTGACACCAGGCTCCGAAATACTGGTGAGACCTTTTAGCACTTTGGCGCCACTTGAGCCGTTAAATTGCGCCAGGCCGACCCGCAAATCACCAAGCCCCTTGACCACCGTGGTTGCGGCCACTTTTGCAATACCCAGTCGGCTGTCATCCTCGTTTGCTGGCTTGGAATTGGAATCGACTTCCCAAGCCATCGAGCCGGATGAATCCATCAGGATCATCAGATTCGGCTCCACCTTACCCGTGGCCTGTAACGGCACATTGGACAGGGTCAGCGGATCGGCACTGACACAGGTAGAATACGCAAATGAAAAGCCAAACAGTCCATACAGCAGCGGCTTCGGCGAGAATTTCTTAATCAGCTTATTGTTCATTTTTCTATCCTAGAAGCGCTTGCCATAGTGGCTGATGATGGTGCGGGTTGTGGTATCAGTTAGCCCACGCCCCTGGGCAACGATACGAAATACCCTGATTTCACCACCGCCCGTGGTCTGCCCATAACCACCAACGGTAATGTCGTTAGCAGGGTCTTCTTTATCGGCCAAGCCGGCAAGCTCGATGTAGTAGCGCCCGGAAAGTGCCGTTCCATCCGGCTTCTTCATGCTGACCACTTTCGCAGTGGAATCCCCGGAATCCCATGTTGTAGAGTCAAGCAAACTGTCGGGCCCTTCCCCCTCGGGATGCAGGTAGCTGACCACGCCAAAGTTACCGGTATTGGACATTCCTTCTACTTCTGCCTCGGCAGCTCTCACCAATGCTTCGGCAACCTCAAGTGCCACCTTCGCATCGCGCGAGGCGAAGGTCATTTTTTCTTCCAACTGTACCGTCCGTGCGGCCGACACGCCGATCAACGTCAGTACCAGCAGCACAATCAAGCTAATGACCAGCACTGCGCCGCGCTGTTGAGCAATCGATATCTGTAATTGCTTTCTCATTACAGCCGCCCCCGATTGCGTACCTTGGCCGTAGTTAGATAAACCTTGCGTAATTTACCGTCACTGTAAGTCGTGGTTACTCCATCCAGGTCAATTACATCAAAGCCATCAGCCCGAACATTGCTGTCACTCGCCGCCACAAGTTGTACCTTGATCGCAATTACCTGCTCCATTTGTGCCGCCGACAACCCTGCGGATGAGCTCCAGGTGTCCACTACCTCATCGTCATCAGTGTCGCGCCCGTAAAAAACCTGCATATCTTCAACGCCCGGAACCAGCTCCATGGCAGCACTACCTGTTTCGGTAACGTAAAGTGAAAACTCTCCACTGACGCTACTGGCGGCCACAAAATAGGTTTTTTGGTAGGGTTTTAGAATTCGCGCATCGGCGCCGTACTCTCTCTGCAAAGCTTTCGTGGCGTTGTTGACTGCACCGACGAGATTACAGCTGCCAGTATTGTGAGTGATCGTCTTTTTATCGGAGTTAGAATTGCTATCACCACCAGTGGTGTTACAGCCGCCCTCGCCCTGCACCGAGGTGATGGTCATCAGTTCGCCACTCTGGCAATTCGTCAGCAGCACAATATCCCCTGGATGTACATCGCACTGGGCACTCACGTGTAGGGCAGCGGCCTGGATACTAGGCACCATACGCCCGGTTCCAGCACAGGCATCATCGGCTCCACGAAGCGTCAGGGTATCGGTACCATCGAGAACATCGATCGCACCCAGCTTAATACCACTGGCATTGTCGATACCGCTCACACCATCCGCACCGATTTGGTCGTACAACTCCTTGGCAGATGAGCCGCTGTAGTCCGGATCAGCTGGATCGAGATGGTTTTGGATACTGTCTTTGTCCGGCGCACAACCCCAGTAATCCGCCATGCGAATTTCTTTGGTCAGCAGGTCAGTGGCGAAACGGCCGCTTTCCTGCACTCGCGCAAACGCTGTCTGCATTTGCATCGTATTGCGATTGCCATCAAATATTTGTAAAACTCCCCACAACAGCGTCGCACTGAGCACCAGAGCGATCATCAATTCGATTAGGGAGAGCCCGCGCTGTTTCGCAAAAGGTTTCATATTCACAGCTCTACCACCATCTCGAATTCCGACTCTTCTGTGCCGCCTGCGGCAGTGCCGCGATTTTCGCCCGTGTGTTGCTCATTCCAAGTAATGGTAAGGGTAACGGTTCGCCCCACGCGCTCGATCTCACCCTCTCCTCCCGGAAGATTATTTGAGATCACTTGACCCCAGTCATATAGATCCAAATCGGCAAGACTTGCTGCAGAGCATTTGGAGCTGCAGTCGACGCTGCTTTCAGACCCATCCACCGTCTTGCCGTCATAGCTTGCCAGTTCAAGACCATCAGGATTTGCCCGCATACGCTCAGCCATTTCATGGGCGGCTAGCGCGGCCAGATACCGATGATGGGAATTATTGCCATTCTTAAGGCTCATCACTTGCGTCGCTGCGAGCCCCAAAAGTCCAACGGCCAGCACCAGTATGGTAACCAGCACCTCAATCATGGTTGCACCCAGCTGCTTCTTCATCCGCCCCCCTAATTGCATGCGACCCCCGAAGACGTGCGCAGCATACCTGAGGCAAGTAGGCGAAGCTCCTTGCCATGGCTCCCGCTGCGGTCATCGCACAACGTGATTTTCAATTCATTGCCCGCGCCGCTAACCGAGCCCCGTGCGCTATACGTCATATTTAAGTTCGTAACACCAGCAGTGGCTGTAATCCCCGATGTCCCCGCAAGGCGTACCACGCGCATTTCCTCGCCGTCGTTGAAACTGCTATTTGAGTTCGTATCAAACCAAACCCGCAATCCATTGGCGATATCGTTATTCAGGGCCTGGACCTGAACCGAGCGACCGCGCCTAACCGCCTCGGCACGCGCAAAATGTAACGCGCCAGCCAGGTCGTTCACCGCGGCAGTAAGGCGGTTGTTCTTGATCATGGTGGTAAACGAGGGGATACCGATCGCCATTACAATGGCCAGTATCGTCACGACTATCATCAGTTCGATCAGCGTGAAACCCGCCTCTCGTCTAAGAAGGTTCATTTTGTTTTGCCCTAATACGTAATTGGCAGAATCACAGCCGGATTCTAATAACTGGGCATATATACCAATTTCCTACACGGATTAAAGCGAAATCAGTGTTGGATTTGGTGGATACCGATGGACGGTAGGGAGAAGGCGACAAGCGGGCTTATCCCGCTTGCTCACCAGAGAGGAGAGGAATTAGCTACTGACGCAGCTCTTTCGGCAGGCTGAAACTGATATTTTCCGGGATGCCCGCCACCTCGTTCGGCGCCTCAGCGCCCAGGTCGCGCAGCTTCTGGATCACCCGCTCCACCAGTACTTCCGGAGCCGAGGCACCCGCGGTAATGCCGATGGTCTTTTTGCCATTCAGCCATGCGGGATCAACACATTCCGGGCCGTCGATCAGATAAGCTTCGGTGCCACAGCGTTCCGCCAGTTCCCGCAGGCGGTTGGAATTGGAGCTGTTGGGGCTGCCCACCACCAATACCAGGTCGCACTCCAGCGCCAGCTGGCGCACGGCGTCCTGACGGTTCTGGGTGGCATAGCAGATATCGTCTTTGCGCGGACCACGGATATTGGGGAATTTGGCCCGCAGGGCGTCGATCACCCGAGAGGTGTCGTCCACGGAGAGCGTGGTCTGGGTGACGAAGGTGAGATTGTCCGGATCTTTGACTTCGAGCCTGGCCACATCCTGCTCGTCTTCCACCAGATAGATGGCACCGCCATTACCGGTGTCGTACTGACCCATGGTGCCTTCCACTTCCGGGTGGCCCTCGTGGCCAATCAGGATGCACTCGCTGCCGTCGCTGCTGAACTTGCTCACCTCCATGTGCACTTTGGTCACCAGCGGGCAGGTGGCATCGAAGACCTTGAGGCCGCGGTTCTCTGCTTCCAGCTGTACCGCTTTGGATACCCCGTGGGCACTGAAAATGACGATGACATCGTCCGGCACTTCATCCAGTTCGTCGACAAATACAGCACCGCGTTCACGCAGGCTGTCGACCACAAATTTGTTGTGCACCACTTCGTGGCGCACATAGATGGGCGCGCCGAACACGTCGAGGGCGCGGTTGACGATATCGATGGCTCGGTCGACGCCGGCACAGAAACCGCGGGGATTGGCGAGGCGAATTTGCATGCTGTTCTTTCCCTGACCTAGTTGATCGAGGCCACTTCGAGAATTTTTACGTGGAAAAACACGGTCTGCCCGGCGAGCGGGTGATTGAAATCCACCTCCACCTCGTCTTCGCCAATCTCGCGAATGATGCCGGGAAGTTCACCACTACCGTTGTCGAAAGAGACTACCAGCCCCTCTTCCAGTTCCATGTCCGGGGAAAAGGTATCCCGGCGCACAGTCTGAATATTGGCGGGATTGCGCTGACCAAAGGCCCCTTCCGGGGGAATCTCGATCTCCGCTTCGTCGCCGGCTTTCAGTCCGAACAGGGCGTGTTCGAAGCCCGGCAGCAGGTTGCCGTCGCCGACAATAAAGGTGGCGGGCTCACCGTCGAAATTGGAGTCCACTTCGGAGCCGTCATCCAGCTTGAGACTGAAGTGCAGGGTGACGCGGCTGTGTTCGCCGATAACGTTGTTGCTCATATTACTGCTCTAAATGGTACTGCTTTAAACGGTACCGTTCTGAAACCTTACACTTCCGCGCCGTCTTTGCCGGTCACTTCGCCTTTGTCTTTGAAAAACAGCAGCTCGATCACCAGCATGGCGGCGCCGATGGAGATGGCCATGTCGGCCACGTTGAATACAGGAAAATGCCAGCTGCCGTAGTACACGGAAATAAAATCGCGCACATACCCAAGCAGCATGCGATCCCAAAAGTTACCCAGTGCACCGCCGAGAATCAGGGCCAGCGCGGCAGGCTCCCAGCGCTTAGCCACAGGGAGTCGCTTGATCCACATGACGACCACGACACTGAAGACCAGTGCGATGGCGCCGAAGAACCAACGCTGCCAGCCGCCGGCATCGGCGAGAAAACTGAATGCGGCCCCGTAGTTTTCCGCATAGGTAAACTGCAGCAGTCCGGGAATGATCTGCAGCGCGGGGCCGTACATAAAGCGCTCCACCGCCCACACCTTGGTGGCGATATCCACCAGAATCACCAGCAGCGCCAGCAGATACCAGCGCACCGGCGAGGACAGGAGTTTAGGCATAGTGGCGCACCTCGCCATCGCCGCTCACGTTCTCCACACAACGGCCGCAGAGTTCCGGGTGCTCGCTGTTGCTGCCCACATCTTCACGGTAGTGCCAGCAGCGTCCGCACTTGGGCGCGTCCACCTTGTGCACCGCCACCCGCAGGCCGGCGAGCTCGGTCTTCTCGGCACCCGCGGCATCGGTCAGAGCCTGTACGGAAGTCGAGGAGCAGATCAGCACGAAGCGCAGTTCGTCCTTGAGCGCCTCCAGCTTCTGCTGCAGCGCTTCATCGGCGAACAGGGTGACGGAGGCCTGCAGGGATCCGCCGATGTGGCCGGCCGCACGCTGTTCTTCCAGCACCTTGTTCACCGCGGTTTTCACATCGGCGATGGCATCCCAGAATTCCGCGTCCATCGCATTGTCCAGCGGCAGCTCGGGGAACTCGTGCCACTCGGCCAGCATTACACTGTCTTCGGTGTTGCCGGGAATAAACTGCCACAGCTCTTCCGCGGTAAAGCTCAGGATCGGCGCAACCCAGCGCACGAAGGCCTGCACGATGTGGTACAGCGCGGTCTGCGCGGAGCGACGGGCGACACTGTCGGCCTGGGTGGTGTACTGGCGATCCTTGATGATATCGAGGTAGAAACCGCCCATCTCCACCACGCAGAAGTTGTGCAGCTTCTGGTAGATCTGGTGGAACTGGTAGCGATCGTAGGCGGCGATGATTTCCTGCTGCAGTTTCGCGGCCTGCTCGATGGCCCAGCGGTCCAGTGCCAGTAGTTCTTCTGCCGGCAGCAGGTCGGTGGCCGGATCGAAGCCTGCCAGGTTGGACAGGAAGAAGCGCGCGGTATTGCGCAGGCGGCGATAGGAGTCCGCAGTGCGCTTCAGGATTTCGTCGGAAACCGCCATCTCGCCACTGAAGTCGGTGGCAGAAACCCACAGACGCAGCACATCCGCACCCAGCTTGTTGATCACATCCTGGGGCGCCACGGTATTGCCGATGGACTTGGACATCTTACGGCCCTGGGCGTCCACGGTGAAACCGTGCGTGAGCACCTGCTTATAGGGTGCGCAGTCGTTGATGGCGATGGACGTTTTCAGGGAGGACTGGAACCAGCCGCGGTGCTGGTCGGAACCTTCCAGATACAGATCCGCCGGGAAACGCAGGGCTTCGCGACGCTTCAGCACCGCGTGGTGGGTCACGCCGGAATCGAACCACACATCCAGAGTGTCGGTAACTTTCTGATAGCTGTCCGCATCGTCGCCGAGCAGCTCTTTGGCGTCCAGTTCAAACCAGACATCCATACCCGCCTTTTCCACCTGCTGCGCGACTTTTTCCATCAGCGCCGGGGTGTCCGGGTGAATTTCGTGGGTCTCTTTGTGCACGAACAGCGCGATGGGCACACCCCAGGTGCGCTGACGGGAAATACACCAGTCCGGGCTAGCGTTAAGCATGGAATCAATGCGCGCCTTGCCCCAGCCGGGGATCCACTGTACTTCGTCGGCGGCTTTCTGCGCGTGATCCAGCAGGTCGTTCTGTTGCATGCTGATAAACCACTGCGGGGTGGCGCGGTAGATCAGCGGGGTCTTGGTGCGCCAGCAGTGCGGGTAGCTGTGCACCAGCTTGCCCTGGTGCAGCAGCACGTTGTTGTCCTTCAGCAGTTCGACAATCTTGTCGTCTACTTTGTACACGTGTTCGCCGGCAACCAGCGGCGTGCTGTCGCGGTAGACACCGTTGTCGTCGACATAATTCAGCGTATCGATGCCGTAGCGCTTGCCCACATTGAAGTCGTCCGGACCGTGGTCGGGCGCGGTGTGCACGCAGCCGGTACCGGCATCGGTGGTGACGTGGTCACCGAGGATGATCGGCAGCTCTTTTGCGTAGAAGGGGTGGCTGACTTTCAGGTGTTCCAGTGCAGCACCGCGGATATGGCCAACCACTTTGCCTTCGAGGCCGGTCTGCGCCAGCACCGCATCTTTCAAGGCTTCCGCCAGCAGCAGGCGCTTATCGCCGACCTGCACCACCACGTATTCCAGTTCACCATTTACAGAAACTGCCTGGGAAGACGGCAGGGTCCAGGGTGTGGTGGTCCAGATCACCACGGACAACTGGCCCTCACCAGCATGCCCGCCAGCTGCATCGGCGATGGCAAGTGCGGTTTCTTCGGTAGCTGGGTAATTCACATAGATGGAGTAGGAGGTCTTGTCCTGGTACTCCACTTCCGCTTCCGCCAGCGCGGAGCCGCCCACCACACTCCAGTACACGGGCTTGAAGCCGCGAGACAGGTGGCCATTCTTCACCACGCCAGCGAGGGCGCGGATGATGTCGGCTTCAAACTCGAAGTCCATGGTGCGATAGGGGTTTTCCCAGTCGCCGAACACGCCGAGACGGATAAAGTCTTTCTTCTGACCTTCTACCTGCTTGGCGGCGTATTCGCGGCACTTCTGTCGGAAGGTTTTGTGGTCCACTTTGGTACCGGCCTTGCCGACCTTCTGCTCCACCTTGTGTTCGATGGGCAGGCCGTGGCAGTCCCAGCCGGGCACGTAGGGGGCATCTAAACCACTCAGGGTTTTAGACTTGACGATGATGTCTTTGAGAATCTTGTTAACCGAGTGACCGATATGAATATCGCCGTTGGCGTAGGGAGGGCCATCGTGCAGGATAAACTGTTCGCGACCGGCGCGGGCCTCGCGAATTTTTTCGTAGAGCTTGCCTTCTTGCCATTGTTTCAGAATTTCCGGCTCCCGACTCGGCAGGTTGCCGCGCATGGGGAAGTCGGTTTCGGGCAGGTTCAGGGTCGCTTTGTAGTCGGTCATTGGTTATCTACTTCGGTTGTAGCGCTAAAACAATTCATAGTTCGTGCAGCTGAACTTCGAAACCCAAAGGCTTACGAAGCACAGAAATAACATTTGAAGCGGGAGTAATGGGGATCAGGTTTCAAAACCGTCGGTGACAGGGACGTCACCGACGGAGCGTACATGGATGTACTCGCAGCGATTTTGAAACCTGATACCCATTGCTTCCGCGCCACCGGACTTAGAACAGAGCTCCGTTACCAAATATCGGGGACCCTATGAAGCTGGTCTGGTGGCGGCAGAGCACCGGGTACGAGTTTTCAGGACCGCTGTGAATACGTCCCTGTAAGCTGCGTCGGCAACATCCCTGTTGCCGACGCTCCTGAAAACTCGTACCCGATGCTCTGCCTTCGCATCTGGGTTTTGTGCCATTCAGATGCGAAGGAGTAACTTAATTTGGTTTGCAGTTGGCAAACCACGCTTTCGCGTTTTCGATGTCTTCGGCGATTTTCTGTTTGAGGACGTCGAGGGACTCAAACTTTTCTTCGTCGCGCAATTTATGGTGGAAGGTGACGGCGATTTCGCGGCCGTACAGGTCGCCGCTGAAATCGAATAGGTGCACTTCCAGCAGTGGTTTTGCACCCTCGCCTTCCACCGTGGGGCGGAAGCCCACATTGGCCACACCCGCCACTTCCATACAGCTGCCGCTCATGGGGCTGCCATTGGTGCGCTTTGCGGTCACCGTGTACACCCCCACCAGCGGAGAGCGGTAGCGGTGTAGTCGAACATTCGCCGTGGGTGCACCCAGCTGCCGGCCAAGAGCTCGGCCTCGTGCCACCAGGCCGGTAATTCTATAGGGCTTGCCCAATAACTGTTGTGCCAGGGCAAAGTCCGCGTTCTGTAAGGCCTCGCGGATGCGGGTACTGCTCACTCGCTCACCGGCGATTTCCAGGGTGGCCGTGTCTTCAACACTAAAGCCCGCCTCCGCACCAGCTTTCTGCAGCAGCACATAGTCGCCACTGCGATCGCAACCGAAACGGAAATCGTCTCCCACCACAAGATGGCGCACCCCGAGGCCGTCTACCAGCACCTGCCGGATAAACGCCTCCGCACTCAGGCTGCGCAAGCGCTCGTTGAACTGCAGGCACAACACACGGTCGACACCCGCCGCAAACAGCGCCAGTACCTTCTCCTTGAAACGCATCAGTCGCGCCGGCGCTTTTTCGCCGGAGAAGTACTCATGGGGCTGGGGTTCGAAGATGATCGCCACCGAGGGCAGCTTGCGCTCGGCCGCGCGCGCCCGTAACTGGGTGATGATGGCCTGATGCCCCAGGTGCACGCCGTCGAATGAACCGATAGTCGCCACGCATCCGTGGTGGCGCGGCCGCAGGTTATGCAACCCGCGAATCAGCTCCCGTTGCTCGGTCACAGTGCTTCACTCACCCTTCTAGTCACCCTTGATTGCCCTTGCAAAATCAAGCGGCGCAGTATAACGGATTTGGCCGCCTTCTGGGGATTTCGGTCATTCATGAGGTGGCGCGGAAATGGCGCGGGCGCAGACCGCTGGCCAGCAGTACCAATCCGTAGGTGGCGCCACCGGCGGCGACCAGCGCGCTCATGCGCCAGGCCCGCTGCCACCAGGGCCAGTCGTGCCAGCTCGGCCAGTAGTGGAGTACCGCCAGCAACACCGCCGCCATAGCCAGGTTGGCCAGCAACAGCCGCGTAAGGAAAGAGCGCCACCCCGCTTCGGGCGCGTAGACCCCGCCCTGGCGCAACCCCCGGTACAGCAGCCAGGCATTGATTGCCGCCTGCCCGGCGGTGGCCATGGCGAGCCCCATATGGCCGAGCTGGAAATACATATGCAGTGGCACCACGAACAACAGGCTCAGCACCATCTTTGAGGCAATGGCGATCAGCCCGAAGCGCACCGGTGTCGTCGTATCCTGGCGGGCGAAGTAGCCCGGCGCCAGCACCTTGATCAACATGAACGCCAGCAGGCCGAAGGTATAGGCTCGTAGTGACCAGGCCGCCATCTGCATATCGCGGGAGGTCATGTTTCCATATTCAAACAGGCTGGTGAGCAGCGGCTCCGCCAGTACGAACAGCGCCACTGCCGCCGGCAGCGCGATCAGGGTGACACTGCGCAGCGCCCAGTCGATGGTGTGGCGGAAGCGTTTCGGGTCGCCACCGGCATGCTGCCGCGACAGGTTCGGCAGGATCACCGTGGCCACGGCGACACCAAACACCCCAAGGGGCAGCTCGGTGAGGCGATCGGAAAAATACAGCCAGGTCACCGACCCGGTAGGCAGGAAAGACGCCAGTACCGTGTCCAGCACCAGGCTGATCTGGGTGACCGAGACACCAAAGATCGCCGGCGCCATCAATCGCAGGATCTTGCGCACCCCCGGGTGCTGCCAATCCCACCTGGGTCGTGGCAGCAAGCCCTCCCGCACCAGAAACGGAATCTGGAACAGCAGCTGAACCATTCCCGCAACAAGCACCCCCCAGGCCAGGGACATGACCGCCGGCTCAAACCAGCCAGCGGCCACCGTGGCCGCACCGATCAGTACCAGATTCAGAAAGATCGGCGTCAGCGCCGGGATGGCAAATCGGTCGAAACTGTTGAGAATGGCACCGGCAAACCCGGTCAGGGAAATCAGCATCAGGTAGGGAAAGGTGATGCGCAGCATATCCGTCGCCATGGCGAACTTCTGCGGCTCATTGCCGCCCCACCACCAGCCGAAGGCAAAGATGCCCGTCACGAGCGGTGCGCACAGTACGCCGAACAGGGTCACCAGCAGCAGCGTACCGCCAAGCGCTCCGGCTACCCGGTCATTCAACTCTTTTACCGCTGCCAGCCCGCCATTCTGACGGTATTCCGCCAGCACCGGCACAAACGCCTGGGAAAAGGCCCCTTCCGCAAACAGGCGACGGAAGAAATTCGGAATCTTGAAGGCTACGAAGAAGGCGTCGGCAGCATCGCCAGCACCGGTGAGTCGCGCAAATACCACATCCCGTGCCAACCCCATAATCCGCGACAACAGAGTGGCGCCGCCGACTACCGATGTTCCGCGCAGCAGCCCCCGCTGCGGACTATCTTTCTTTGCTTGTGATTGGGGGCCTTGCGACTCTGAGCCCTGCCCCTGAGGGACCGGCTTGGACTGTTCCTGTTCGGGCGAAGGTGCTGCCACGTCCCTGCTTCCTGATGATCGGCGCCGGATACCGGCCAGAAGTTTGAATGTAGAAGGAAAGAATGGGCGGCAAGTCTACCTCAAACCGCGACCACGGGGACATGCTAATCCCGCACCCTACGGTTGGCGCAATACGGAACTATACTCAGTTTAAGCCGTTGGCTAGCCGCAGGGACTGGCGGCCACAGAGGAGAAACGGAATGACCATTAACGCGCTGATCATTGCGCTGATACTGGCGGCACTGCTGTACGCGGTTGTCGCCATGGGCCCACGCCCCCAGCGAGTGCGGGTGAGGATTGACCAGGCCCGCGACAGCCGCTACCGGCGGTCGATGGAATGATTGCACAGCGACTTGCGCGGAGGCTGAACTGAGTCACAGGGCGGACCGCCACATTTCGCCATAATTGCTGCGAGATTTGCCCCACTGGCGCCACGCCAGTGCCTCCTTGCGGGGTTTAAATGACACTCAACCGAGACGGAAACACCAACCCGATCGGAACCGAAGAGCAGTCATCCAAAACCCGAAATCGCAAGGAAAATGAGCATGAAAAAGATGTTGTTGGCAGTTACCCTGAGCAGCCTGGCCCTGAATAGCTTCGCCGCCCCCGAGGGCGCCAAAAACACCGAGAATAAAGCCCAGGGCTCAGCCCTGACCCCGGCCAAACAGGCCACAGTATTTACCGGCGCCGCAGTTGCAGGTGCCGCCGTAGGTGGCCCGGTCGGATTCATTGCCGGCGCCCTCGGTGGAGCCTGGCTGGGCGAACAGATCAAGCAAGCGGAAGAGGCTGACATGCTCGCAACACAACTGACCGATAGTCGCGCGGAACTCGGCAACCTGGCACAACAACTGGACGCGGCGCGACTTTCCGCCAATGACGCCCGCGAGCTGGCGATGGAAAGCCTGGAGTTCCAGATGCTGTTCACCACCGGCGACGACCAGCTGCAGGAAGCGCAGGAGCGCCAGGTAGCGGCGATGGCCGACTTCCTCAACCGCCACCCGCAACTGCAAGTACTCCTTGAAGGTCACTCCGACCCGCGCGGTAGCGACGGCTACAACAACGTGCTCTCCGACCAGCGCGCCCTCAGTGTGCAGCGCGCCCTGGAAGCCTACGGTGTAGCGCCGGAACGTATCGCGCGCCGCGCCCTCGGTGCCCGTCGCTCCACGGCCACCAAGGGTGATCTCGACGCCTACGCCCTCGAACGCCGGGTAGACATCCACTTCGGCCTGCCGGAATCCACGGCCGGTACCTTCTAAACCTCAATCCCGCGGCCGCCGCTCCACAAAAGCGGCGGCTGGGCACTCACCGGCGGAAGCCATACACCTCCGGTAAATGACCTGCCAATTCCCGAGCAACCCCTGTAAGCCGTAACCTTGCGCGCGCCAAAAGCAGCGCGCTTTTTTGTATAGGCATCTTTTTTGCCAGCAGCCCCGATGTTCAGGCATGATTTTCCGCCACACACAAAACAGATAATCGGTGCCGAAGCCCGCATGAACAGCCCCACCATCGCCATCGTCGAAGATGAAATCGCCATCGCCGAGAACTACCGCGATGCCCTGCGCCGCACCGGTTACCAGGTTCAGCTCTACCACACCCGGCCCGAGGCGCTGGCCGCGTTTCAGCAGCGGCTGCCGGACCTGGCAGTCATCGACGTTGGACTGGGAGCCGAAATCGAGGGCGGGTTCGACCTGTGCCGCGAGCTGCGCGCCATGGCCCCCACCCTGCCGATCCTGTTCCTGACCGCGCGGGACTCGGAACTGGACATCATTTCCGGCTTGCGGCTCGGCGCGGACGACTACCTCACCAAGGACATTTCCCTGCCGCATATGCAGGCCCGCATCAGCGCCCTACTGCGCCGGGTGAGCATCATGCAATCCAAGAGTGACGACAGCGAAATCCTCACCCAGGGTGACCTGAAGCTGGACGTGTCGCGCCTGCACTGCCACTGGAAAGGCGAGCCGGTAGATCTCACGGTGACAGAATTCTGGATAGTGCACGCGCTGGCGAAACGCCCGGGGCATGTCAAATCCCGCACCCAGTTGATGGAAGCGGCCCGGGTGGTGCTGGATGACAACACCATCACCTCCCATGTGAAGCGCATCCGGCGCAAATTCCAGACCATGGACCCCGGCTTCGACGCCATCGGCACCGCCTATGGCATGGGCTACCGCTGGCAGGTTTAAGAGCGAATTAAGGGCATCTTATGAACCTGCGCCGCCAACTGGTATTGCTGAGCCTCTGCGCCCTGGCCCTGCCCTGGGCCGGCTGCCAGTATTTGCGCCAGGTCGACCAGGCCCTCGCCCAGGGCCAGATGCAGACGCTGGAGGCCACTGGCAACGCCATCGCCGCGCGACTCGCCAGCGCGCCAGAACTGATTGCACCAGACCCCCTCCGCAACGGCCGGCCGCCTGGCGCCCAGCTCTACCTGAACACCCTGCAACAGGCACCGGTAGTGGACGGCTACGGCGAAGAGTGGCGCGCGCTGCGCCTGCAACCCAGGCAGCTGCTCGATCAGGATGGGGAGCCCCTCGCCCAGATCACCCTGGGCCACCACGGCAACCAGGTTTACCTGCTGCTAACCGCCAGAGACCGCAGCCCCAGCTACCACGACCCCCGCAGCAGTGGCATTTCCAGCGGCGATACCGTGGAAATCTACACCGCCAGCCAGCAGTACACACTGCCGGTAGCGAGCCAGGGGCCGGTGCAGGCCATGTGGTACAACCCCCGCCGCAGCCAGTACGAACGGGAACTGCGTATCCGCGGCCGCTGGACTGCTTCACCACAGGGTTACCAATTGGAACTGAGCCTTCCCGCCGCATTGAGCGGCGGCGAACTGGGGGTCCGCGTACTGGATCGCACCCACAGCGACGGCGGTGTCCCGGCACGGCTCTCCAGCACCCTCCCCAATGACGGGCGCCCCGGCGCTTTAGTGGAACCACTGCCGCAACTGCAGCGGGAGCTGGAACACTTCGCCCGCCCGGAGCTGCAGCTGACGGTGGTGGACCAGGAGGGCTTCGTGCTTGCTCGTACCGGCGGAGACTGGTATGCCGAACGAGAAGAGGTCGAACAACCAGCGGGCGCGGCACAACCCTGGTTGCGGGAATGGTTCTACCGCCAGCTACTGGCCAACGATACATTACCGCCACTGCCCAGGGACCAATACCCGGAAAATTTGACCCAGAATCGGGAAACCACCGGCCAGTGGTTCAGTGCCCCTGAAAACAATGCGCATAGCGCTGGCGACGAGCGTATCGGCGTGGCCAGCGTGCCGGTGGTAACCCGCGCCGACGATATTATCGAGCGACCACTGCTCGGGCGGGTGATCGCCGCCCAGTCCGCTAGCGCCCTGCAGTCGCTCACCGAATCCGCCGCCCGCCGCCTGTGGCTTACCACTGCCGCTGCCGCAGGCCTGGTACTGCTATTACTGCTGGGCTATGCCAGCTGGCTGTCCTGGCGCATCCGCCAGCTGCACCGCGCCGCCAGCAATGCCGTGGATGCCAGCGGCCGCCTGCGGGGGGATTTCCCACAACCCTTCATCCACGATGAACTCGGTGCCCTCAACCGGGCCTTTGCCAGCCTGCTGGCGGAGCTGGATCACTATCACCAGTACCTGCGCAGCCTGGCGAGCAAGTTGTCCCACGAATTGCGCACGCCGCTCGCGGTGATGCGTTCCTCCCTCGACAACCTCGCCGCCGGCGAGCTGGACAGCGACAGTCGCCGCTATGCCGAGCGCGCTGCCGACGGCGGCGCGCGCCTGTCATCGATCCTGAACGCCCTCTCCGCCGCCAATCACCTGGAGGCGAGTATCAGCCAGGCAGAACGCGAAGACTTCGACCTGGCAGACCTGATGCAGGCCCTCACCCACAGCTACGCGGACGCCCACCCCGACCACCATTTCGAACTGCAGTGCCCGGAAACGCCACAGGTATACCACGGTGCGCCGGAACTGCTGGCGCAATTGTTGGACAAGCTGGTGGACAACGCCGTGAGCTTCGCCCCCGAGGGCAGTACCATCCACATGGCGCTGGCGGCAGAGCGCAGGGAATACCTGCTGAGGGTCAGCAATAGCGGGCCACGGCTACCCCAGGGGTTCGGCCAGAAACTGTTCGACTCCCTGGTCTCCGTGCGGGACGACGGCGGCAAGGCCGGTCACCTCGGGCTCGGGCTGCATATCGCGCGGCTGATCGCCGACTTCCACCGGGGCGAGCTCAGCGCCGCCAACCGCGAGGATGGCAGCGGCGTCACTTTCACACTGTGCCTGCCCCGCTGATAGGCCGCTCAATCGAGCGCTGAATCCACCACCGACAGGGCAGTCACAAACTCACCGCGCAGGCGGTTGACAAACAAACAACGCTGGGGATAATGTCGCGTCCCAAACGGGCCCCCGGCCCGATTGTTCGAGTTATCAAGATCCAGACAGGAGCAACCGGTGGCCAACTCACCTCAAGCGAAGAAACGCGCGCGCCAGAACGACAAGCGCCGCAATCACAACGCCAGTCTGCGCTCCATGGTGCGCACCTACATCAAAAAGGTAGTTGCAGCCATCGATGCAGGTGATACTGAAAAAGCCAAATCCGCTTACGCGGCTGCTGTGCCGGTCATCGACCGCATGGCCGACAAAGGCATTATTCACAAGAACAAGGCTGCTCGTCACAAGAGCCGCCTGAACGCCCAGATCAAGAAACTGGCCGCCTAAGCCAATTTCTGACTGAGCATAAAAAACCCCGCACATGCGGGGTTTTTTATTGCTCGAAAAAACCTACTGCCCCTTCTGCGAAGGTTCCGGTATCGGGAATTGCTTTGCGAGACCTTCCGCGAGAGGGACCTCGCGGAAGAGCCCCCATGGATGGGTTTACGGCGTGTCTCGCAAAGTAATTCCCGATGGCGGGACCGCCACTCAACGACGTAATCAGAGAAGGATTAGGTTGTCACGGTGGATCAGCTCGTCGTCATCGCGATAGCCCAGTAGCTCCACAATACGCTCCGACGATTGACCGCAGATCCGGGCGGCCTCACCGCTGTCATAATTCACCAGTCCGCGCGCAATCTCCTCGCCGCCAGCATTGAAGCAACTCACCAGATCACCGCGATGGAAGCGTCCGTCGATTCCCACCACACCCACCGGCAGCAGGCTTTTACCCTGACTGCGCAGCGCGCGCTCGGCACCACCATCCAGGTAGAGCTTGCCGCGCACCTGCAGCTGCCCCGCAAGCCAGCGCTTGCGCGCGGTCAGCGGATCCGCCTCCGGCATCAACAGTGTGCCGAGACACTCACCCGCCGCCACACGCTCGATGACCGCTTCCGTACTGCCGCCAACAATGACCGTGCGCGCCCCGGAGCGCGCCGCCAGCTGCGCCGCGCGCACCTTGGTGGACATACCGCCGCGACCGAGGCCACTGCGGGAGCCGCCGGCCATCGCCACCAGCCGCGGATCCGTGGCCACCGCCTCGCGCACCAGCTCGGCATTGGGATTGTCCCGAGGATCTTCGGTAAACAGGCCGTCCGCATCGGTGAGAATCAACAGCACGTCGGCCTCCACCAGGTTGGCCACCAGGGCTCCCAGGGTATCGTTGTCGCCGAAGCGGATCTCGTCGGTTACCACCGTGTCGTTTTCATTGATGATCGGCACCGCCCCCAGCGACAGCAGCGTACGCAGGGTACTGCGGGCATTGAGATAGCGGGTGCGATTGGAGAGGTCGTCGTGGTCCAGCAGGATCTGCGCGGTGCGGCAGTCATACTGGCCAAAGGCGTGCTCGTACACCTGCACCAGATGGCTCTGGCCGACGGCGGCGGCAGCCTGCAGCTGGTGGATGGACTCCGGGCGCTTGCGCCAGCCCAGGCGGTCCATGCCCGCAGCCACCGCACCGGAAGAAACCAGCAGCACTTCGATGCCCTGCCGGCGCAGGGTGCCGATCTGCCCCGCCCAGTTGTGGATCGCGGCGCGATTGACGCCGCGACCGTTGTCAGTGAGCAGAGCACTGCCGATTTTGATCACCCAGCGCTTGCTGGTGGAGAGTTGCTGACGCGACGAGATGGAATCCATTTCTTCCTCATATCAGGACGCACCCCTGCGGGTCGTACCTGTGCCAGGACAATCCTCTGTAAGGGCGGAAAACTTAACGACGATATTCTACATCGACGTCGTAGTCATCGTCGTCCCAATCTTCATCATCCTCGTCTTCTTCCTCGCCCTTGCGTCTGGCGCGCTGGGCCAGACGCACTTCCTCGATACGCTCACGCGCCTCGCGCTGCATCTGCCGCTGGGCCTCCTGCTCCGCCTCGAACAGATCGGCATCCACCTCTTCGCGATGCTTCACATCTTCGAGGTACTCCATCAGCTGGCCGCTCAACACATCGGTTCCTTCGCCACGGATGGCGGCGACGCGGAAAACCGGCCCCTGCCAGCCGAGCGCACTGACAATCGACTGGCAGCGCTCTTCCAGCTCGGCCGCCGGCACCAGATCGGTCTTGTTCAGTACCAGCCAGCGCTCGCGCCCCGCCAGGGTAGGACTGAAGGATTCCAGCTCGCGCTCGATGGCGAGTGCATTCTGCACCGGATCGGAGCCGTCAAACGGCGCCAGGTCCACCAGGTGCAACAGCACGCGACAGCGGGTCAAATGCTTGAGGAAACGGATTCCCAGACCCGCACCCTCTGAGGCACCTTCGATAAGGCCGGGAATATCGGCAATCACGAAGCTGCGATATTTCTGCACCTTCACCACGCCCAGGTTCGGCACCAGCGTAGTAAACGGGTAGTTAGCCACCTTCGGCTTGGCCGCGGATACCGCACGGATAAAGGTGGACTTGCCCGCATTCGGCAGACCGAGCATACCCACATCCGCCAGCACCTTGAGCTCCAGCTTGAGATTGCGAAACTCGCCGGGATAACCCGGGGTAGTCTGGCGCGGCGCGCGGTTGGTACTGGATTTGAAACGGGTGTTACCGATGCCGTGGAAACCACCCTGGGCCACCAGCAGCTTCTGACCCGGCTCCAGCAGATCGCCGAGGGTCTCCCCGGTATCCACATCAATGGCGGTGGTACCCACCGGTACTTTCAGGATCAGGTCTTCACCTTTGGCACCGGTGCAGTTGCGGCCGCGCCCGGCCTCGCCGCTCTGGGCCTGGTGGTTGGGCTGGAAGCGATAATCCACCAAGGTATTCAGGGAATCGTCGGCCAACAGATACACGGAGCCGCCGTCGCCGCCGTCACCGCCATCGGGGCCACCCTTGGCAATGAATTTCTCGCGCCAGAAGCTGCAACACCCTTTACCGCCGTTGCCGGCCTGCACCTTGATCGGTGCCTCATCTACAAATTTCATGACTCTACTTACCGGTTACCCGGTCTTCAGTGTAATTTGCCCGGGATCAATCCAAAAAAACGGGCAAGATACAAAAAAGCCCCGCAATTGCGGGGCTTTTTATCGGACGCTGTGACCGCTTAGGCAGTTTCGATAGAAACAAACTTGCGGTTATTCACGCCTTTCACCTCAAACTTCACTACGCCGTCGGCGGTAGCGAACAGGGTGTGATCTTTGCCCATACCAACGTTCACACCAGCGTGGAACTTGGTACCGCGCTGACGCACGATGATGCTGCCTGCAGAGACAGCCTGGCCGCCAAAGCGCTTCACGCCCAGGCGTTTACTTTCGGAATCGCGACCGTTGCGCGTACTACCGCCAGCTTTCTTGTGTGCCATGAGTCGTTACTCCTCTCTTATGCCTTGATGCCAGTGATCTTAACTTCGGTGTACCACTGACGGTGACCCTGACGCTTCAGGGAGTGCTTACGACGACGGAACTTGATGATTTTCACCTTGTCACCGCGGCCGTGGCCCAGAACTTCTGCAGTCACCTTGGCGCCTTCAACAACCGGCGCACCGATGCTGATGGTTTCGCCGTTAACTACCATCAGAACCTTATCGAAATCGACAGATTCGCCGGTAGCTACTTCAATTTTTTCCAGGCGCAGAACTTCGCCTTCTACTACACGGTGTTGCTTGCCACCGCTCTCAAAAACAGCGTACATATTTCTATGCTCCAACAAAATGGACGACACGAAGCAGCGGCCGGGCCCAATCACCAGTAATTGGTGACCACCTGGCCAGCATTTTGGGAGCTTGCGCCGTTTGGTTAAAACGTCTTCCCGGCCCGTGGACTACCCCATGATCGAGCATGGCAGGTAAGCCCGGATTGAGCGGGGCGCAGATTCTAATCAATTCGGCCGTCTGGCACAATAGCGCGTTTTTCGGACAACCTTTGCCTCGCGCCTTTCCGCCCGGGGCCAAAACCGCTAGTCTTGCCGCCGACAGAAAACCAAAGCGCAGTATAAGGAATCCTGCATGTTGCCTTTCCACCAGGTAGCCGCCGACGATTTTGCGGCGGTCAATCAGACCATCATCGACCAACTGCACTCGGACGTTCCCCTGGTGGAGAACATTGGTCACTATCTGGTCGAGGCCGGCGGCAAGCGCCTGCGCCCACTACTGGTGCTGCTGTGTGCCCGCGCGGCGGGATACCAGGGCGGCGATCATATCAGTCTGGCGGCGATCATTGAGTTTATCCACACCGCGACCCTGCTGCACGACGATGTGGTGGACACCTCTGACATGCGCCGCGGCCGTATCACCGCCAATGCCCAGTGGGGCAATGCGCCGGCGGTGCTCGTTGGTGACTTCCTGTACTCGCGCGCGTTCCAGATGATGGTGGCACTGAAAGACATGGACATCATGGCGATCCTGTCTGACACCACCAACACCATTGCCGAGGGCGAGGTGCAGCAGCTGGTGAACGCCGGAGATCCCGCGGTCACGGAGGCCAACTACCTCAATGTTATCCACAAGAAGACCGGCGCGCTGTTCGAAGCGGCCTGTGAAACCGCGGCGGTACTCGCCGGCTGCAGCGCGGACGAGCGCGAATCCCTGAAACTCTACGGTCGCCATCTGGGCTCTGCGTTCCAGCTGGTGGACGATGCGCTGGATTACCGCGGCAATTCGGAAGAGCTGGGCAAGAATGTGGGCGACGACCTCGCCGAGGGCAAACCCACCCTGCCGCTGATTTACGCTATGGCGAATGGCACCGAAGAACAAGCGGCGCTGGTGCGGGAGGCGATCGAGCAGAAATCGGCGGATAAGCTCGCCGAGATTGTTACGGCTATCGAGGCTTGTGGTGCGCTCGATTACACCTTTGACCGCGCCAGGAAAGAAGTAGAACTTGCGTTGGAAAAACTGGAATTTTTGCCAGATGGGGAGCACAAGACTGCGCTTCGGCAGTTGGCGGAATTTTCGATCCAGCGGACCACTTAATGAAAAGCCCCGGAAAATTCCGGGGCTTTTTGTTTGTGGTTCTGATTGTTTGTGGTTCTGAAGCAGGTCCTGTGGCGGCTGGGTACCGGGTGCGGGTTTTCAGGACCGCTGTGAACCCATCCCTGGGCGCTGCGGCGCAAACATCCTGTTTGCGACGCTCCTGAAAACCCGCACCCGGCACCCCGCCTTCACATCGCACTTTGGTACTTCGACGCTATTGCCATAAACGAAGTGCGAAAGCTCGAAGCGAAGGCCCTGATATCGGGGACTGCCTCGCGAGACCTTCTAAAACAGGGATGTTTTAGAAGAGCCCCCATGGATGGGTTCACGGCGTGTCTCGCGAGGCAGTACCCGATAGCAGGGTCGCCACCATTCTCAACTACGAAGTCCCAACCAAAAAACCACTTAACCGCGAATCAGCGCCAGCAACTCTTCGGTCTTGGCCTTCATCAACGCCTCATCCCCACGGGACTCGACGTTCAAGCGTACAACCGGCTCGGTGTTGGACATACGCAGGTTGAAGCGCCAGTCGTCAAACGCGATGCTCAGGCCATCCACATGCTCAACGCTGTTGGCGCCGGCCGCGTATTTTTCTTCCGCCGCCTGCAGCAGTGCTTTCGGGTCTGCGACCTTGGAGTTGATCTCGCCACTGCACGGGAAGGCTTTCATGCGCTCACCCACCAGCTGAGACAGGGACTTGCCGCTGTGGCTCACCAGCTCCGCCACCAGCAGCCACGGAATCATGCCGCTGTCACAGTAGGCGAAATCGCGGAAGTAGTGGTGCGCGCTCATTTCGCCGCCGTAGATGGCGTCTTCCTTGCGCATGCGCTCCTTGATAAACGCATGGCCAGTTTTGCTCTGTACCGGCTCGCCGCCCGCGGCTTTGACGATATCTTCGGTATTCCATGTCAGGCGCGGGTCGTGTACCACCTTGGCACCCGGGTGTTTGGCCAGGAAGGCTTCCGCCAGCAGGCCGACCACGTAGTAGCCCTCGATAAATTCACCGCTCTCATCGAAGAAGAAACAGCGGTCAAAGTCGCCGTCCCAGGCGATACCGAAGTCCGCGCCGCTTTCACGCACCGCAACTGCGGTGGATTCACGGTTTTCCGGCAGGATCGGGTTGGGGATACCGTTGGGGAAGTTGCCGTCTGGCTCGTGGTTTACGCGCACGAACTCAAATGGTAGGTGCGGGGCCAGGGCGTCAACAACCGCGCCGGCGCCGCCGTTACCGGCATTCACCACCAGTTTCAGCGGTTTCAGAGCGGGCACATCCACATAGCCCAGCAGGTGTTTAACGAAGTCGTCGCGGTGCGCGAAGCTGTGCAATTCACCGCGTTTTTCCACCGCGGCGAAATTGTTGTCTTCCGCGAGTTTTTTGATGTCGAGCAGGCCGGTGTCACCGCTGATAGGACGAGAGCCCGAGCGCACGAACTTCATGCCGTTGTAATCCATGGGATTGTGGCTTGCAGTCACGCAGATGCCGCCGTCGAAATCGCCATGGAATGTGGAGAAATAGATTTCCTCGGTACCGCACTCGCCGATATGGTACACATCGGCGCCGGCGTCGCGCAGGCCGTTGGCCAGGGCGTCGGTCAGTTCGCCGCTGGTGAGGCGAATATCGTGTCCCACCACCACGCGGCGCGCGCCCAGGAACTGCGCGAAGGCGCGGCCTACACGATAGGCCACGTCGGTATTCAGTTCATCCGGCACACGGCCGCGCAGATCGTAAGCTTTAAAGCAGGTCAACTCTGTCATATCAACCTTTTCCCCCAGGTAAATAAATTGTTTTGTATACGTGATTGGTGGCTTCGATAAAGCCGTCGACTGAACCGCAGTCGAAACGGCGACCTTTGAATTTATACGCGAGAACACAACCTCTCTGCGCCTGCGTCAGGAGCGCATCGGTGATCTGCACCTCACCGTTCTTCCCCGGTGGCGTTTCGCGAATCAATTCAAAAATATCTGGCGTGAGAATATAGCGACCGATAATGGCCATATTGCTCGGCGCGTCCTCTGCCGCCGGCTTTTCCACCATGTCGGTGACCTGAAACAGGCCCGGTTTGATTTCGTTGCCGGCAATGACCCCAAACTTGTGGATCTGGTCCTGTGGCACTTCTTCTACCGCGACAATGCTGCAGCGGAACTGGTTGAAGAGTTGAACCATCTGCCCGAGAACCCCGAGCTCGTCATTGAGACAGAGGTCGTCTGCAAGGACCACGCCAAAAGGCTCATCGCCGATCAGGCGCTGCCCCTGTAGGATGGCATCACCCAGTCCGCGCATTTCTCCCTGGCGGGTGTAGGAAAAACTGGCGCTGTCGATGACCTTGCGCACGCTGTCGAGGTAACGCTCTTTGCCGGTACCGGCAATCTGGTGTTCGAGCTCAAAATTGGTATCGAAATGGTCCTCGATGGCGCGCTTGCCGCGACCGGTGACAAAGCCGATCTCGGTCAGGCCGGCCTCGATGGCCTCTTCCACCCCGTACTGCACCAATGGCTTGTTGACCAGTGGCAGCATTTCCTTGGGCATGGCTTTGGTCGCGGGCAGGAAGCGGGTGCCGTAGCCCGCCACCGGGAAAAGACATTTTTTGAGCATTACACCTCCCTCACTAGAATTCCGCAGCAACGCCCATCATTGCGGTCCGGCCGCAACTTATCACAATTCTATTGCAAGATTCAGGCAATAATCGGTCGACCTCGCCGGACCGGGCAAACTGGCAAGATGTACGGAGTTTCGCGCCACAAGCCGAGGGTCAAGGGCCAATTGAGACAGTTTCGGTCACAAAAAGGGGAATGACCGACTGGACAAGCTATCCCCAGACTTTAGAATGCCGGCTCGTGTAAAGAATGCCCAAAATCGGGGACCCAATGAGTAATTTCGTTCAAAAAAGCAGCTACACCCGCGAAGAACTCCTGGCCTGTGGCCGTGGAGAGATGTTCGGCCCGGGCAATGCCCAGCTGCCCACCCCCAACATGCTGATGCTGGACCGCATCACCCACATCGCTAAAGACGGCGGTGAGTTCGGTAAAGGCGAGCTGATTGCCGAGCTGGATATCACCCCCGACCTGTGGTTCTTCGACTGCCACTTCCCCGGCGACCCGGTGATGCCTGGCTGCCTCGGCCTCGACGCCATGTGGCAGCTGCTGGGCTTCTTCCTGGCATGGAAAGGTAATCCCGGTCGCGGTCGCGCGCTGGGCTGTGGCGAAGTGAAGTTCACCGGCCAGATCCTACCGACCAACAAGAAGGTTACTTACCATATCGAGATGAGCCGCCTGGTGGAGCGCAAGCTCGTCATGGGTATCGGCAATGGTTCCGTATCCGTAGACGGTCGCGAAATCTACACCGCCAAAGACCTGCGTGTCGGCCTGTTTACGCGCACAGACAACTTTTGATCCGACCGTCTGTCACATAAAAAAATAACAATTCACCAACAAGTTTTATTGGAGATCACTATGCGCCGGGTAGTCATTACCGGAATGGGCATCACTTCCTGCATCGGCAACAACACGCAGGAAGTGCTGGCCTCCCTGAAGGCCGGCCGCAGCGGCATCCGCTTTATGGACGAATACGCCGAGCTGGGCCTGCGCAGCCAGGTCGCCGGTGTCGTCGATATCGACTTCAAGGAACACATCGACCGCAAGCATCTGCGCTTTATGGGCGACTCCGCCGCCTACGCGTACATTGCCATGGCCGAGGCCATTGCCATGGCAGGCCTGGAAGAGTCGGATATTTCCAATCCCCGCACCGGCCTGGTGATGGGCTCCGGCGGCACTTCCACCGCGGCCATCATCGAGTCCGCCGAGATCACCAAGACCCGCGGTGTGCGCAAGGTCGGGGCCTTCCGCGTGCCCCAGGTGATGGGCAGCACCGTATCTGCGTGTCTCGCCACCCCGTTCAAGATCAAGGGCGTGAACTACTCCATTTCCTCCGCCTGCGCCACCTCCGCGCACTGTATTGGCAACGGTGCCGAGCTGATCCAGATGGGCAAGCAGGACATCGTGTTTGCCGGCGGCGGCGAGGAACTGGCCTGGAGTCTGACCCACCTGTTCGACGCCATGGGCGCGCTGTCCTCCAAGTACAACGACACCCCCACCAAGGCCTCCCGCCCCTACGACGCCAACCGCGACGGTTTCGTGATCGCCGGCGGCGGCGGCTGTGTGGTACTCGAAGAGTACGAACATGCCAAGGCCCGCGGCGCCAACATCATCGCCGAGCTGGTGGGCTATGGCGCCACCTCCGACGGCTATGACATGGTGGCCCCGAGCGGCGAAGGCGCGGCGCGCTGCATGCAGCAGGCACTGGCGGGCATGGACGGCAAGGGCCTGGAAGGCAAGGTCGATTACATCAATACCCACGGCACCTCCACCCCGGTGGGCGACGTGGCCGAACTGCGCGCGATGAAAGAAGTGTTTGGCGACAAGGTACCGGCATTCGCCTCCACCAAGTCCCTCACCGGCCACTCCCTGGGTGCCGCCGGCGTGCAGGAAGCCATCTACACCCTGCTGATGATGCAGAACGGCTTTATCGCCGCCTCGGCCAACGTGGAGACCATCGACGAAGCGGCCGTGGGCCTCGACCTGGTGACCGAGCTGCGGGAGACAGAAGTTCGCCGGGCGCTGTCCAATAGCTTCGGTTTTGGTGGCACCAACGCCAGCCTGATCTTCGACAAGATCTGATCGCTCTGGCTTTCCGCCAAACAAAAAGGGCGAGTCGCACTGCGACTCGCCCTTTTTGTTTTTGACCCGCCTGGATCTCACATGCGATCAGGTCTCTGCCTTCTGCAGTCGTTCCAGCCACAGCTCTACCTGACGCGTCAGCCCCTGGCGCCAGCTGCGCTGCTGGATACCGAATACGTCCCGCAACCGCGCGCAACTCAGCACTGAAGAGCGGTCTTCCGGCGCGGGATCCACAGGCCGCAGGTCCGCTGCGTAATCCTCACCGTAGAGGGAGCGCACCCGGTCTACCACTTCGCGACCGAACTCCATGGCGCTGCAGTTATCCGCCGAACCGTAGTGGTAAATACCGGATTTCGGTGCACCACTGGCCAGCTGCTGGGCCATGGCCACCACGACCCGCACCAGGTCGGCGACGGTTACCGGGTTGCCGCGGCTCACATCATCCAGGGTAACCGGCTTGCCGTTGAGCAGGCCGCGGATGACCCGCGCCAGCAGTGCACGCTCACTGCGGTCCACCTGCCAGCCGAGACGCAGGATGCTGACATTGTTTTCAGCAAGGCTTTCCTCAACGCTCTCGCCGGCCAGAATCTGCTCGCAGGCCAGCCAGTGCCGTCCGATTTCCGAACTGGGCGCGGGTACGGTTTCCTCGTCGATTTTCTTGCTGCGGGCACGCCCGAACACACCGTAAGAGGAGAGGTGCAGCAGCGCAGTATACGGCTGCCCCCGCAGGGCCTCGCACACCGCACGGGCCTCGCTCATATGCACGCTGCCAGCACAGCTGGCGGCGTTGATCACGAGGGTACCCGTGCGCGCCGTAAAGGAGGCCGCCGCGAGCTGCTCAAGCCCCAGCAACTGCACCCGGAAGCCCACCTTCTGCAACCCCTTCTGCAGGGGAGCGTCGATGGCATTGCCGGCACCGATCAGGACCACGGTGTCGGGTTGATAACCCGTGTGTTGCATGGAGGAGCCAGCCAGAATCAGAAGGGGATATCGTCGTCGAAGCTGTTATCGAACCCGCCCATAGGCGCCGGATTGTTCGCCGGGCGATTCTGCGGCTGGCCCTGGGACTGATTGGAATGGTTGGAGGGCGCCATGGGAGAAGGCGCAGAGCGGCCCTGGGCGTATTCGTCCTGATAGCCACCCTGGTTGTAACCGCCATCCTGCTGCTGGTAGCCGCCGCCCTGGCCGCCCTGCTGGTAACCGCCGCCCTGCTCGCCACGACCGTCCAGCATCTGCATTTCACTGGCGACGATCTCGGTGGTGTAGCGGTCCTGGCCAGATTGCTTGTCCTGCCACTTGCGGGTGCGCAGGGAGCCTTCCAGATAGACCTTGCTACCCTTGCGCAGGTACTCGCCGGCAATTTCCGCCAGACGGTTGAAGAACACCACGCGGTGCCACTCGGTGCGCTCCTGGTTTTGACCGGTCTGCTTGTCTTTCCAGGTCTCGGAGGTCGCCAGGGTCACATTGGTGACGGCACCGCCGCTGGGCAGGTAGCGGGTTTCCGGGTCGCCGCCCAGATTGCCAATCAGAATTACTTTGTTAACGCCCCTGGCCATACGCCTCTCCTCTCGCGGCCCGTCGACGGGCCCGTTAAATGGTCAATAGTTCAAATTCGGTAAAGCGACATCGCGACCGGTCATTCGCCGGGGCGCCTGCATCGCCAGCAGTGTATTTTTATCCAGCAGCATACAACACTCGGGCGGGAGCCGTCACCGCCGCTCCGTATCGCCCGGCGCCTGCGCAAAAAGATCCCCTTCAGAGGCTTGCAAGCGGTACACGAGTACCGCGCATCTGCCACCAGGCAATGGACCACACCAGCAGAATTCCCAGCGCCAGCGTCGCCACGGCACCGGCGCCACCCTGGCCGTATACCAGACCACCGAGGCTGCCGCCGGCGAAGGCGCCGAGGAACTGTAGGGTCGCATAGAGGCCGGTGGCGGCGCCGCGGCACTCCGCCGGCGCCACGCGGGTGAGCTGGGCGGGCAGCAGTGCTTCCAGCAGGTTGAACGCGAGGAAGAACACTCCCAGACAGGCGACAATCCAGCGCCCATGCACCTGCGGCATCAACGCCACCCCACCGAAGACCAGCCCGAGCAACGCCAGGCGCATGGCCGCGGGAACCCGCTGGCGCTTCTCCGCCGCTCGCATCAGCGGCAGCATCAGCACAAAGGCGCCCAGCATCAGCGGGCCGTAGAGTTTCCAGTGCTGTTCACTGGGCATATGCAACTGATCCACCAGCAAGTGTGGCAGCGGCACAAACATCATGGTCAGCAGCAGATGCAGGAAAAATACTCCACTCACCAGCCGCCATACATCCCCCTGGCGCAGAAGGCGGGTGAAGTCCCCCTGCCCCGGGCCGCGCCTCGCCGAGTGCTGTGGATTCGGTACCAGGCGCCACACCAGTAACATCCCCACCAGCGCCAGCAAAGCGGTCAACCAGAAGATGGCGGACAGGCCGCCGAGGCCCGCCACCAGCGGACCCAGCACCACTGCGAGCACAAAGGCGACCCCGATGGAGGCGCCGATCACGGCCATCGCCTTGCCGCGATTTTCATCCCGGGTCAGGTCCGCCGCCAGCGCCATGGTGGCCGCGGCAATGGCACCGGCACCCTGCAGCATGCGCCCGGCAATCAGGCCGAAGACGGTATCCGTCAGCGCCGCCACCACGCTGCCGATGGCAAAGACCGACAGCCCGAGAAAGATCACCGGCTTGCGCCCCCAGCGATCGCTCAGTATTCCCAGCGGAATCTGCAGCAGCGCCTGGCTCAGGCCGTAAGCGCCCAGCGCCAACCCCAGCAGCGCCGGCGTGCTGCCGCTGTAATCGGCGCCGTACAGGGACAGCACCGGCAGCACCATAAACAGGCCCAGCATGCGGAATACATAGAGGGATGCGAGACCGGCAAGTGCGCGGCGTTCAGTGGAATTCATGCAGGAGGATCCGGAGACGGCATAAAACGGGGCGCATTGTAGCAGCGGAAGCGACGGAGTTAGATCCCCCGTCGCCTAACGACCATATAGCGCAGATTTATCGACACATCAATGTCGATTTTTCCCATCAATTGCGCCCGTATTTGTCCTCGAAGCGGACGATATCGTCCTCGCCGAGATAACTGCCGGACTGCACCTCGATCAGCTCCAGGGGAATCGCGCCCGGGTTTTCCAGGCGGTGAACCACACCGAGGGGAATGAAGGTGGACTCGTTTTCGGTCAGCAGCAGCTGGTCGTCCCCGCGGGTCACCTTGGCGGTGCCGCGCACCACAATCCAGTGCTCGGCGCGGTGATGGTGCATCTGCAGGGACAGCTGGCAGCCGGGCTTGACCACAATACGCTTCACCTGGAAGCGCGGGCCGGCGTCAATGGAGTCGTAGTAACCCCAGGGGCGGAACACCTTGCGGTGATTTTCCGCTTCGCTGCGCGCGCTCTGCTTCAGGCGTTGCACCAGTTTTTTCACGTCCTGCACCCGGCCCTTGTGGGCGACCATCAGGGCGTCGTCGGTGTCTACCACCACCAGGTCCTGCACCCCGAGAATACCTACAAGACGATCGCCGCCGTGCACCAGGCAGCCGCTGGCATCTTCCGCCAGTACATCGCCGCGCAGCAGGTTGTCATTCTCATCCCGCTCCGCCAGTTCCCACAGCGCGGACCAGGAACCCACATCGCTCCAGCCCGCCTGCATCGGTACCACGGCGGCGGATTCGGTTTTCTCCATCACCGCGTAGTCAACCGAGACCGAGGGGCAGCGGCCGAAGGCAGCGGCGTCGATACGGGTGAAATCCAGGTCGCGCGCAGCGCCGGTCAGCGCGGCGCGGCAGGCGTCGAGCATCGCCGGGTTGTGTTGCGCCAGCTCTTCCAGGTAGCGCGAAGCGCGGAACAGGAACATGCCACTGTTCCAGTTGTAGTCGCCGCTGGCGAGATACTGCTCGGCGGTGGCGAGATCGGGCTTCTCCACGAACTCCGCCACCTTCCAGCCGCACTCCAGCGCATCACCACTGCGGATGTAGCCGTAGCCGGTCTCGGCGCAGGTGGGCACGATTCCGAAAGTGACCAAGAGGCCATCTTCCGCCAGTTTCTTTGCCGCACTCACGGACTGCTGGAACGCCGCGGTGTCGGCCACCACGTGATCCGCCGGCAGCACCAGCAGCAGCGGATCCTGCCCCTGCTCCATGGCACAGAGCGCCGCCAGCGCGATGGCCGGGGCGGTGTTGCGGGCACAGGGTTCCAGCAGAATGGACTGGGCAGCGCGCCCCACTTCCTGCAACTGCTCGGCCGCGGCAAAGCGATGGGCCTCATTGCAGACCAGAATTGGCGCTTCCACTTCCGGCAGGCCGTCAAGCCGCAGGGCCGTGGCCTGGAGCATGGTCTGGTTGCCGGCGAGAGAGAGGAACTGCTTGGGGTAGGCTTCGCGGGACAGCGGCCACAGGCGCGAGCCGGTGCCACCGCAGAGAATGACGGGAATCATGCTTTCCTTATCCACACTGGGTTATTCAATGGAATTGGGTTGCCGGCATTTTGGCACAATCGCCCACCGGATTATACTTGACCGTTTTCTTCCGCCCGGTCTTTCCGCCGGGTAAAACCACAGCAGAACAGGACGCCGAGTGGACACGATTTACGTCAGAGGTGCACGCACCCACAACCTGAAGAATATCGACCTGGATATTCCCCGCGACAAGCTGATCGTGATTACCGGGCTGTCCGGCTCTGGTAAGTCCTCACTCGCCTTCGACACCCTGTATGCCGAGGGCCAGCGCCGCTACGTGGAGTCGCTCTCCACCTACGCGCGCCAGTTCCTGTCGATGATGGAAAAGCCGGATGTGGATACGGTGGAGGGGCTGTCACCGGCCATCTCCATTGAACAGAAGTCTACCTCCCACAACCCCCGCTCCACCGTGGGCACCATCACCGAGATTTACGACTACCTGCGCCTGCTGTTTGCCCGCGTCGGTGAGCCGCGGTGCCCCGAGCACCACGAGCCGCTGCAGGCGCAGACCATCAGCCAGATGGTGGACCAGGTGCTGGCGCTGCCCGAGGGCACCAAGATCATGCTGCTGGCACCGGTGGTTCGCGACCGCAAAGGCGAGCATTTGCACGTGTTCGAACAGCTGCGCCGCGACGGTTTTGTGCGCGCGCGCATCGACGGCACCGTGTGCGATCTCGACGACACCCCCAAGCTGGACAAGCGCAAGAAACACACGGTGGAAGTGGTGGTGGACCGCTTCAAGGTGCGCGACGACCTGCAGCTGCGCCTCGCCGAATCCTTCGAGACCGCACTCAACCTGACCGACGGCATCGCCGCCATCAGCTATATGGACGGCGACCGCGACGACCAGATGTTCTCCGCCCGCCACGCCTGCCCGGTGTGTGATTACTCACTAGACGAACTGGAACCGCGCCTGTTCTCGTTCAACAACCCCGCCGGTGCCTGCCCCAGTTGTGACGGTCTGGGCGTGAAGCAGTTCTTTGACGAGGACAAGGTGATCCTGGATCCGGAGAGCAGCATCTCCGAGGGCGCCATCCGCGGCTGGGACAGACGCAATATCTACTACTACCACATGCTCACCTCACTGGCGGAGCACTACGGCTTCGATATCGACAAGCCATGGCAGAAGCTCGCGAAAAAATATCGCGAAGTCATCCTGCATGGCAGCGGCGATACCCCGGTCGACTTCAGCTACGTGAACGACCGCGGCGACGTCACCATCCGCCGCCACACCTTCGAGGGCATCATCCCCAACTTCCAGCGCCGCTACCGGGACACCGAATCCCAGTCCGTGCGCGAGGAGCTGGCGAAATACCTGAGCACCCAGCGATGCCCGGATTGCGAGGGCACCCGCCTGCGCCGCGAGGCGCGCAATGTATTCGTGGACAACCGCACCCTGTCACAGATCACCGAACTGCCGGTGGGCGACGCGTTTGACTACTTTGCCAACCAGCTGAAGTTCCAGGGCGCGCAGAAAGAGATTGCCGACAAGATTCTCAAGGAGCTGCGCGACCGCTTCCGCTTCCTGGTGGATGTGGGCCTCAACTACCTGACCCTGAACCGCAGTGCCGAAACCCTGTCTGGCGGCGAAGCCCAGCGTATCCGCCTGGCGAGCCAGATCGGCGCCGGCCTTGTGGGCGTGATGTACATCCTCGACGAGCCTTCCATCGGCCTGCACCAGCGCGACAACGAGCGCCTGCTCGCCACCCTCACCCACCTGCGGGATATCGGCAACACCGTGATCGTGGTGGAACACGACGAGGATGCGATCCGCGCTGCGGATTTCCTGATCGATATCGGCCCCGGTGCCGGCGTACACGGCGGTGAAGTCGTCGCCGCCGGTACCCACGAGCAGGTGGCCAGTTGCGAGCGCTCACTTACCGGCCAATACCTGTCGGGCAAGAAGCAGATCGCGGTACCGGATAAACGTATCGCCGCCGGCGACAAGCTGCTGCGTATCGAGGGTGCCACCGGCAACAACCTGAAGAATGTCGATCTGGAAATCCCGGTGGGGCTGTTCACCTGTATCACTGGCGTGTCCGGTTCCGGCAAATCCACCCTGATCAACACCACCCTGTACCCACTCGCCGCCACCGCACTCAACAAGGCAACGACGCTGAAAGCGTCGCCGCACAAGGCAATCAAGGGCCTCGATCATTTCGACAAATGTGTGGATATCGACCAGAGCCCTATCGGCCGCACCCCGCGCTCCAACCCTGCCACCTACACCGGTATTTTCACGCCGATCCGCGAGCTGTTCTCCGGCACCCAGGAAGCGCGCTCCCGCGGCTACAAACCCGGGCGCTTCAGCTTTAACGTCAAGGGCGGCCGCTGCGAGGCCTGCCAGGGCGACGGCGTGATCAAGGTGGAAATGCACTTCCTGCCGGACATCTACGTGCCCTGTGACACCTGTAAGGGCAAGCGCTACAACCGCGAAACGCTGGAGGTGCAGTACAAGGGCAAGAGCATTCACGAAGTGCTGGAAATGACCGTGGAAGACGCGCGGGAATTTTTCGATCCAGTGCCGGCGATCGCCAAGAAACTGCAGACGCTGATGGATGTGGGACTCTCTTACATCAAGCTCGGCCAGGCGGCCACCACCCTGTCCGGTGGTGAAGCACAGCGGGTGAAACTGTCTCGCGAACTGTCCAAGCGGGATACCGGCCAGACCCTGTACATTCTCGACGAGCCCACCACCGGCCTGCATTTTGCGGATATCCAGTTGCTGCTGGATGTACTGCACCGCCTGCGGGACCACGGCAACACCATCGTGGTGATCGAGCACAACCTGGACGTCATCAAGACCGCCGACTGGATTGTGGACCTCGGCCCCGAGGGCGGCTCCGGCGGCGGTGAGATCATTGCCACGGGTACTCCCGAGCAAGTCGCAAAAATAAAGGCATCCCACACCGGGCGTTTCCTGAAATCGATGCTCGCGACTGCGCGCAAATAAACCCGAGATTCCGACAATTCCCTTCCGGTGCGCAATGTTTTTACACTGCGCACCTCGCCATCGCATAGCGGCCCAACCCTGTTGGGCTGATTCGATGGGCCAGTTCCCATTTCCCTCCCGCTCAATTAATTGTCCGGTTATTCATCGAGAAGTCCGGTGAATCCTCGACCAATACCTATAATTTCCGCGGTAGACCGGATCTCGATCGGATGCAGGAATAGGTTTTCCCGCAGCTTCCGAACCAGCAGCAAGATCAAATTCCGGAACAAACCATACGCTTTAGACCTTTATTTCTTACTGCAGCCAAATAAAAGTAATTTCCGGCTCAGAAAGGCATTGCTCCAGTATTACCAGAACAAGGAAGTTCCCCGAAATGGATAGCCCATCTCGTTTCAAGAATTATTTGCGGCACATGAAACATTGGCTCGTCGTAAAAACCACACCCCGTACCAACCGTGTTTACACCCAGTTCTATCGCTTCCCTCACCAGTACCGCGCACTGGTGGAACAGGTGTTACCACAGATGATCGGCAATACGGCACCGCCACTGCGCATTCTGGTATTCGGCTGCTGCAGTGGTGCCGAACCCATTTCGCTGTCTGCGGTTCTGCGCCATCACTTCCCGAAACTGGACTACCGCATCGAGGCATATGACATCGTTCCGGAAGTCATCGAGCGCGCACAGGATCCGCGTTACAGCCGCGAGGAGGTTTACCAGGGGCCCTTCGTTACCGAACAGTTTGTCAGCGAAACCTTTGACCTCGCCGGCGACGTCTACCGCGTAAAACCGGAGATATTGCAGCCGATTACGTTCAAGGTCGGCGACATGCTGGATACCAATTTCATTACCAAGCTCGGACAAGCCGACCTGGTATTTGCACAAAACGTCCTGTTCCACCTACCGGCACCAAATGCACGCCGCGCCTTTGCCAATTTGCAGCGGCTGTTGCACCCGGGCGCCGCGCTGTTCGTGAATGGCATGGACATGGGCATGCGCGTGCACCTCACCAAAAAATTCCATCTCCAGCCGGAAGAATACCTGATCGAGGAAATTCACAACGATGCCCGCCAGGATCGCGGCGATGCCTGGGCCAGCGCTTACTGGGGCAGAAAGCCTTTCAGCCGTCGTTCCCGCGAATGGATTCGCGAGCATTGCACCATTTACCGTAAGGCCAGCGTATGAACACTGTGGAAGAATCCCTGCTGATTTTTAGCGACTTCACCCTCGAGGAAACAGAAAAGTCCGTCGCCCAACGATTTGAAAAACTTGTCGCCATCTACGGCGACCGGCTGGCGATCACCGATGCCAACGCATCGGTCAGTTACAGTGCACTCAACCAGTTGGCCAACCGCATGGCGCGGGAAATTCTCGCGCTGGCACCGGCTCAAGAGCCGGTGCGCATTGCCCTGTATCTGGAAAAGGGTATCCCCCAGATCGCGGCGATACTCGCCGTGCTGAAATGCGGCCACGCCTATGTTCCCATCGACCCGGCGTTTCCCGCCGAGCGCAACAGCTACATATGCCGCGAGTCCGGAGCGGCGCTGATCCTGAGCAATAACGCCAACTACGCCGATGCCCACGCGCTCGCCGATAGCGATGCTCACATTCTCAATCTTGACACCATTTCCGACCGCACCTCCAGCGACAATCTTGATCTCGAGATAAGCCCCGACGCACTGGCCTACATAATCTACACTTCCGGCTCCACCGGCCGGCCCAAAGGTGTAGTGCAGAACAACCGCAACCTGTTGCACGGCTGTATGCGTCGCAGCAACCTGCAGAACGTGGTTCCGCAGGATCGCATGACCCTGTTCTACTCCTGCAGCGTCATCGCGTCGGTCTACTGTATTTTCGGCGCGCTGTTGAATGGCGCCGCGCTCTTTCCCTACGACTTTCACCGCGACGGCGTGGAAAAACTCGCGGACTGGCTCAAGTCCCGGCGCATTACCATTTATCATTCGGTCGCGTCCCTGTTCCGCGAATTTGCCGCACACTATCGTCGTCAACCCGATGACCACTTCAGTATCCGCCTGGTGACATTTGGCGGCGAGCGGGTTCTCACCAGCGATGTGGAACTGGCGCGTCTGGTCTTCTCCCCGTTTATCGAGTTCTATACCGGGCTCGGTTCCACCGAGACCGGCACCATCCGCTACTTCCACATAGGCCCCGACACCCGCCTCGAGGGCGACGTGGTCCCGATCGGGTACCCGGTGGAAGGGGTTGAGGTAGTACTGCTGGGTGATGACGGCCGCGAAGTGGCGCAGGGTGAGATCGGCGAGATTACTGTGCGCAGTCGCTATCTGGCCCTGGGTTACTGGAAAAACCCGCAGGCGAGCGCCAGCGCCTTCAGCCGAGATCACGAAGATCCCTCTATCACCATCTACCATACGGGCGACCTCGGCCAGATGGATGCCGATGGGCTGCTGCACCACCGCGGACGCAAGGATTTCCAGGTGAAAATCCGCGGCTTCCGCGTTGAGGTCAGCGAAGTGGAAGCTCGCCTGCTTGCACACCCTGACATTGCCGAAGCGGTGGTGGTCGCTCGCGATTTCCGCGGAGAAACCCAGCTGGTGGCCTACCTGGTGCCACTGGAGGGTGCTGCGCCCAGTGTGCAGCAACTGCGCGATTTTCTCGGTGAACAGCTCACTTACTACATGATCCCCACCGTATACGTACGCCTGGATCAACTGCCGAAAACACCCAACAACAAGGTCGATCGCAACGCGCTGCCATCACCGGAAAGTGACAACTTGCTGGCGGGAGCCCCACTGGTAGCGCCGAACGGGCACATCGAGGAATCCCTGGTGGGCTTCTGCCGGGATTTGTTGGCAAGGGACGATATCAGCGTCCGTGAGAATTTTTTTGCCCTCGGTGGCCACTCCCTGAGCGCCGCGCAACTGCTGGCCCGCATCAACGAACAGTTTCATGTGAATCTGGATATGCGCAGTATTTTCGAGGCAGTGGATCTGCGCGCCCTGGCCCAACGTATCGACGCCGCGGCACCCGCGATATCGCAGGACGGTCACAGAGCACCACTCGAGCATGCGCCCGCGGGCGCCCGTATCCCACTCAGCTCCGCCCAGAAGCGCATGTGGCTCGCGGAAAAACTGTGGGGCAACAGCCACGCCTATAAGATTTCCAACACCGTGCTGCTGCGGGGCAAGCTGGAATTTTCCGCGCTGGAGCAGGCCCTCGCCACAATCCTGGCACGCCACGACATACTGCGTACCCGCTTCCCAGAAGACGCCGAGGGTCCGTATCAGCAAGTCGTAGCTGCGGGAGAATTCCACCTGCCGGTAATTGACCTGCGCACGCAACCGCAGCGCGGGCGCGCCAGTCGTGCCAGCCGCGCCCTGGCCTATTGCCGCAAACTTCTGAACGAGCCGGAGTCTTTGGCGCAGGGCCCCCTGTTTCGCGCACTGTTAGTTCGCATCGACGATTCGGCGGCCGTGCTCGCCCTGAGCTTCCACCACATCATCTACGACAATATCTGGTCCAGCGGAATTTTCTTTCGCGAGCTGGGTTTGTGCTATCAGGCATTTGCCCACAACCAGCCTGTGTCACTGGCACCGCTGCCACTGCAGTTCGCCGACTATTCCTACTGGGAGCAGCGGCAGCTCGAGAGCCCAGAGTATCAGCAGCAGCTGGCTTACTGGCGAAACCAGCTCGCCGATTTGCCTGCACCGCTGGATTTCCCGGCAGATCGCCTACGACCACAAACACCAGACTTCAGCGGTGGGATGATCACGTTCAAGTTGCCGGCGGCACTGTCGGCGGCAGTGCGCACCCTCGCGCGGCAAGAGTCCGTGACCAGCTTCATGCTACTGCTTGCCGCCTGGCAACTGTTCCTGCACCGCTATACCCAGCAGACGGACATTGTTGTCGGCACGCCCAGCGGCCGCCGTCAGTATACGCAGACCGAGTCGATGATCGGGCTGTTCATCAACACGTTGGTACTGCGCACCGATTTTTCCGGGGAACTGGATTTCCGCACATTGCTACAGCGCGTGCGCGCGACCACCATTGACGCCTTTGCCAATGACCGGGTGCCGTTTGAAAACCTGGTGGCGGAACTGAATCCCCCCCGCGGAGCGGGCGAATCACCTTTCTTCCGCCACCTGTTTATTCACCGTAATGAGCGCGCCGATCACTGGAAAATCCCGGGATTGAATGTCACCCCGCTGCATACCCACAGCGGTGGGGCGAAATTCGATCTCACCCTCTCCGTTCTCGAGGGCGACAAAGGGATTTCCGGCACGCTCGAATATCGTTCCGCCATGTTCGATCGCGAAACTGCCGTCAGCCTGTGTCGTAACTTTGAACAACTGCTGACGAGTATTGTGGAAATGCCGGAATGCCCACTGCCGCAACTGCCTCTGGTGGCGGCCGCTGAACGCAAGCTGCTGTGCGAAGAGTGGAACCACAGTGAAGCGGAATTGCCGCTGCAGTCGACCGCCGCGCAACTGTTCGAGCGACAGGCGCAGGCGTGTGGAGAGCGCACCGCGCTGGTAAGCCAGGGCGAGCGCCTGAGTTACCGCCAGTTGAATCTGCGAGCCGATGGTCTGGCGCGACAACTGCACGCGCGCGGCCTGCACACCGGCGGACTGGTTGCGGTATGCATGGAGCGCTCGGCAAACCTCATCGTCGCACTGCTCGCGGTATGGAAAGCCGGCGGCGCCTATGTGCCGCTGGACCCGATGTTCCCGGAGGATCGCCTTGCCCACATACTGGAAGACAGCGCTGCAGGTTTTCTGATCACCGATACGGCAAGTAGCGGCAAGCTTGCGAACTTTGCTGGAGAAGTCGTGCTGCTGGACGACAGCCGCCACTTTGAAGCCCGTGACGACGCGGAGCTATCGGATCCCGGCACGCCACTGCCAGGTGCGGACTCCAGCAATACCGCCTATGTAATCTATACCTCCGGGTCCACCGGCAAGCCCAAAGGCGTGCAGATTTCACAGCGCAGCCTGGTCAATTTTCTCTGTTCAATGCAGGCCAAGCCCGGTTTCAGCGCAGACGACACCCTGCTGGCGGTCACCACCGTCTGCTTCGATATCGCCATGCTGGAGCTGTTCGTACCCCTGCTCAGCGGTGGGCGTCTGGTCATTCAGGACTGGAAGCAGTCCCGTGATCCGCTGGCACTACAGGAGAGCCTGCGCCGCGAGAACGTGACCGTTATGCAGGCGACCCCCTCAACCTGGAGAATGCTGCTTGACCACGGCTGGCAGGGCGACCCCGCTGTGCGCGTCTTGTGCGGCGGCGAGGCCATGGGGCGCGACCTGGCCGCACGCCTGCTGGAGCGCCGCCTGGAGATCTGGAACCTCTACGGCCCCACAGAAACCACCATCTGGTCGTCCATCAGCCCCATCCTTGCCCCGGAAGATGCCGCATTTATCGGCGAGCCGATCGCCAATACCAGCCTGTACGTCCTGGACCCGGCGGCGCAGCTGTTGCCCATAGGCGTTCCCGGCGAGCTGTGTATCGGCGGCGAAGGACTGGCGCAGGGCTACCTCAACCGCGAAGAGCTCACCCGCGAAAAATTCTTTGATTGCGCAGCGCTCGACGGCAAACGGCTGTATCGCACCGGAGACCTGGTCGTGCGCCACCGCGATGGCCGTATTGAGTATCTGGGGCGCATGGACCACCAGGTAAAAATCCGCGGCTTTCGTGTCGAGGTGGGTGAAATTGAAGCACTGCTTACGGAAATACCCGCCGTGCGCCAGAGTGTGGTCATTGCCCACGACGACGACAGCGGCAGCAAATACCTGGTGGCCTACCTGATTGCAAACGACAGTGGTGAAGAGTGTCGCGTGCCCGATAGTGAATTACTGCGTCGACACCTGCGGCATTCGCTACCGGAGTACATGGTGCCCTCAGCATTTGTCAGCCTAACGGAGTTTCCGCTTACGCCCAATGGCAAAGTGGATCGCAAGGCGTTTGCGCCACCTAGCGCAACGACGATCAGCGAAATTCCCGACGATATTACCGCGACGATCCGCGGTGTTTTCGAGGCCCTGCTGAAAATCCAGGTTTCCTCTTTGGACACCAGCTTTTTTGACCTCGGCGGACATTCACTATCCGCACTGAATGTCATTGCGAGGCTAAATACACTGTTTGGTATCGAGCTGCCGCCCACCCTGCTGTTCGATTTCCCGAGCGTGAAAGCGCTCGCCCAGGCGGTACAACAGTTCCGCAACGGACAATCGGAACAACAGGTACTGGCCTCCGCCAGTGTGGATGAAAAAACGGAGCAACAGGTCAATGCGATTCTGAACAAATTGCAGCACCTTAAGCACGCCGATGACCTGCCCAACTTCCCCCATGGCATGAAGATGCGCCGCTCTTGGCTGGCGTCACGTGTACTCGCGCCGCTGTTCGCCATTCCCCGTCATTTCGTGCGCGAGCGGGTGCAAAAGCTCATCCTCAAGCTCGAAGGAGGCTCCACATTCAGCCTCACCATGCGCGAACTCTATCGCAAGCACTTCAATATCGAGGTGGGCGATTTCACCAGCGTTACCTTTGACAAGTTAAAACTGCGGGCCAACACCCGCGTTGGCAAGTACTGCACAATTTATCGCACGGTGCGCTTTCAGACTGCGGATCACCCGCGCAATACCTTGTCGACGCACGGCATCTTTTACTATGCGGGCATGGGCTTTAGCGCCGGGTATGCCCTGGACCGGGTGCGCATCGAGGTGGGCAACGACGTATGGATCGGCGATGGAGCCAAAATCCTCTACCCAACGAGCAAAATCGGCGACGGTGCCGTGATCGCTGCCGGTGCTATCGTCATTGAAGATGTCCCCCCCTACGCCGTGGTTGCGGGATATCCCGCGCGGGTGGTGCGCTACCGCTTCTCCCAGGAAACCATCGCCAAACTACTCGATCTCCAGTGGTGGAAAATGTCACCCAATGAACTGCACCGCGGCAGGCGCGAGTTCCTGAAACCAGTGGAAGGTGAGCGAATTCGCTGAATCCCGGACATCTAGAATAAAAACCGTAAAAAATTAACAAGGATCTGTAAATGAACTCGGAATTGGATACCGGAATGGAATCGGATGTCAGTACCGAACTGGAACCATCCAGCAGCACTGCGGCCATTAGCAAAGAACACCGCAGATCCACTGCTGCGACCACGACCCCGCGGATCGCGGTCACCCCGGAAGGAGCGCGCGACCTGATGCAACTATGGGAGCAGAGTGAGGACAGGCGCACCCATGCGCCCCGGCCAGCCAATGCATCCCACGACTTTTTCCTGCCATATATCGCGGCCAACGACTGCTACCTGTCGCCACACGTTGCACTGTGGGAGTCCGCCGGGGAACCCACCGGTATCCTTATCGCGCGCATGGCGATCGCGCGCCCCAAGCGCACAATAGGTCCGCTGTCGGTGCCAATGCCGCAACTGAAAACACTGGAAGTCATCCACGGCGGACTTGAAGCCAATGACGAGATGACCGCATTGTTACAGCTCGACTATATTCGCGACTTCCTCGCCAGTGGCGATGTCGATGCCGTATCCATCCACCACCTACCATGTGAAAGTGAAACCGGAAAACTGATTTCCGCTACATTTTCCGGACCTGGTGGTTGCACCCCAGTCATTACCGACCACTGGTTTACCGAGCTTACCGACGCCAGTGGCAAACCCGTAGTAACGAATACCGCCAAGAATCTGCGCAATTTTCGTCGTCAGGATCGAAAATTCGAGGCAGTGTTTGAGGGAAAACTCCAAATCCGCGAAATGAACACAGAAAAAGATGTCATTCCGTTCATTGTCGCCGCCACAGCGATCAGCCAGCATACTTACCAGGGTAGTTTGGGGATAGGCGTACGCAACGATAAACGCTGGCACACAAACCTCAACATCCTCGCCGCAAACGGCCAGTTGCGCGGTTACCTGCTGCAAGCCGACGATGTCATCGTCGCTTACGCTGTTGGGGGCACGTGCCGCAACACCTTTAATTACCTCGCCACTTCTTTTTTGCCAGAGTACCGCGAACTCGCACCAGGTGCTTATCTGATGCGACGAATCATGGAGAGAATGCCGGATGAAGGAGTTTGCTGGTTCGACTTCGGCTTTGGTAATGCCACCTACAAGGAGCGAACCGGCAGCCTGTGCAGGAAAGAGGCTACGTACTACCTCTATGGAAAATCGCGCGCCGCATGGATCGCGCGACGCCTGGACGGAGTGGTGCAAGGGGCAAATCGTGGGTTGCGCAAAATCCTGACCAGTACCAATATGCTGGATAGAGCCCGGAGACTATGGCGGCGCGCACTCGAGCGGGTCAAACAATAACTGAATATCAATAGCAAAGCGCTTTCACGACGCCTGGCGACTGGACTCGTCCCTGTGCCAGCGATAGCTGGAAACCCGGCGCTGGAAGCGCAGTGCATTGAAGTAAGCAAACGCGTTTATCGCGTAATACACCAGCAACTCGCTCAGTGAGAGTTTGCGGGTAAATGCCGAAGTTCCACGCTCTTTCGGAGTGTGACATTCGCGCTGGCGAGATAACTGCAGCTTGCCTAACTTGCTGCGGGTTTTTATTTTCAGTAAATCCCAAATATTTCCCGGTGTACTGACGCGACTGCGCGCCTGTTCGCACACCGCAATATTCCGATAAGAGAACAACGCACGAATATAACCGTCGTCGGAAATAATATCTGGAAACTTTGTAAACGTTTCGCGCGCGGCGCGGTTAAGCCCATAGACCCCGGAACCGTAGCCAAATTCGGTGTAAAAACGGGTTTTCTTCCACGCCTGATAATAGGTCCTAACCAGGAAATCACTCTGCGCGGCATCCAAAGTGCCGCGCGGAGCCACCACCAAAGGTTCTTTTGTCCCCTTGCAGCGTTCAATCAAAAGTTGTAATGAAGATTCACTGATAAGGACGTCGGCATCTACATAAATCCTCGGGAAGCCAAGCCCCAGAGCCTCGGCTTCATTGAGTGCATTTGTCTTTCCGGCACGCACAATATCCAGACATCGCACCTGAGGAAATTCGTCCCGAACCACCGCCGCGGTATGGTCTGTACATCCGTTGCAGACAACGGATACCGTATAGTTTCCAAGAACTACACCAGGATATATCGCCTGCAGTAACTTGCGGATAGTCTTTGCTTCATTGTGCGCGGGGATGATCACCGCCGGTAGTGCTTCCTCTCGCATATCAGTTCGTCCACTGCCGCTGACTGATCAGAAATTCCCCCCACAACTCCCTCTGTGTTTCATACTGTTTGCCGGCCAGAGCAAGCGTAGAGAATGCCAGAAAGCGCAACCAGCTTCCCAGTGCGATCAACGCCCGGGCCACCACAACCTGCTGTTCGGCGCCGTGTTTGCGGAAATAGCGCAACTTGGAGCGATAGAGATGGTTCAGCTTGTTGATACCCGACAGGGTCTGGCTGCCGGCATGCATAATCAGTGCGCGCTCCGTCACCCTCGGTCGCGCCCCCAACAAACGCCCGCGACGACATAGATCGATTTCCTCGGAATACAGAAAGAAGTCTTCATCAAAACCGTCGAGCTGATGAAATAGGGTCTGGTCGATCAACAGGAAGCATCCCGACACCGCGTCCACATCACCAGATTTACTCAGTGATCCCGGGGAATAACCACCACTGGTGCGTCCTAGCAGTTTTCTGAGCAAAATATCGCCACCCAAACTCCAGCACAGCAGATCCACCAGTGATGGCTCACGCCAGGCTGACTTTCCGTCAAACTCACCGAGCGCGTTACAGGTAGCGCCGCCCCAGATGCCACAGTGTGGATTTTCTCTGGAAAATTCCAAAAGGTTACTCAGGCTATCGTGCTGCAATCGCACATCCGGGTTGAGGAAGAGAATCGGCGCGGAATTGGCGATCGCCTTCACTCCCAGGTTACATCCGGCGGCAAATCCGAGATTTTTCTCAGATTCGATCAGGTTAATCTTCGGCAATGACAGCCCTCGCAACTGTGCACGCGAGTCGTCTTGTGAGGCGTTATCCACAACAAAGAACTCAATCGTATCGAGGGCAAGATCGCCGTCGACAATATCGTCTAGTAACCGAAGTATCTCCCCACCGCAGTTGTAGCAAACAATCACAATGTTGAGCTGGGTTGAATTCGACATACGTAAACCCTGGATTTTTGAAAATAAACTTCAAGCGCCGACCGTAGCTACTGGTGCCCGCCGTCCAGCTCGCACCAAGGCGCGAGCGGGTTGGCGATATTCGGTTACCGCGGCGACGGCGCCGACGAATATGTAAAACACGCTAACCATCTGTCCAAAGTAAGACACCGCGAGGAAGCTCGTGCAGTGCACAAACAGCGCAACCGCCATTCCCCACAACAAGCGGCTCTCGGCCACGGAACGGGTCAGCCGCTGTGCTCGCCCGAGACGAATGAACAAAACCAACAGAAAGGTAACGAACAGCAACAATTGCACGATGCCGCCAGCCACGCCCTCGCGAACGTACTGGTTGGTGATATCCTGCATACCCCAGCCCCAGTGTGCCGTGGCGGAAGTTCCGAGCGCCCACCATTCTCCAAAGTGATTTATCGCCTGCTGGATCAGGTTGTAGCGGTGCCAACCGGTAGAGCCTCCGGTGATATCGATGCGAGCGAGCAGATGCCATACCGGCATATTCATCGCCAGATGCAGAGCAAACAGCAGCGCCACCAGGGCTAACGCCGCGGACCGCATGTAGTGACGCCACCTATAGCACGCAAGGCCAACAAAGCCGCACATCAATGCCACCACTGGAGTACTGGAGGCGGATGCGATAACGATCAGTGGCATGGCAACAATGCCCGCGGCGACTAACACTCGTGCACCGGTCCTGGCCTGCCACAGTGCAATCAAACACGGCAGAATCGTTGCCCAGCAGATTCCTGCCAGGATCGGGTGCGCAAACGGGCCCTGGGCGCGCAACCGGCCATTACGTGCAATCGTCTGCTCCGGGACGCTGCCAAATACCGAGAAAATATTGTGTCCGCTAAACTGTTCCAACATGAAAAATACGAGCATCGGCAGCGACAGGAACGCAAAACAAAGCAGTAGTCGGCGAAAGTCCGCCAATGAACGTAAATAGACCCGCCCCAGGAGATAAGCTCCAAACGTATTGATGGAACCGCCGGCGCTGTTAGTGAAGCCATCTAGTCCGTCCCGGACAGCACCCGATACCAGCACGTTCCACAATACCGCAGTAAGGATCAGCGTATCCGGCAATCCCCAACGTATTGTGCGCAGCTGTCCGCGCAGCGCCGCCACCGCGAGAGTCGCGAGAATCATGATACGCACAAAGGTAAAATCCAGCCCCAGGATCACTATGCGCTGCGCCCCCGGCAACGCGAGTGCAATGACGACGAGGGGGAAAAGTTGGAAGCGTCTAGGCAAAATCAGCAGCGTGCCAAGCGCCATCAAAAGCGCCGCAATACCCACCGGATGCGCCACGGTTTGGTCCGCCCATAGGCCGCCGCCAAAAAAGACCGGCATGACGCGTTCATACATCTGAAATCACTCCCGAAAAAATCTGAAGCTTGGCACCACGATTCCCCAATGCGGACTACGTGGCGAGGCATATCTGTTTCTAAGCCCGGCCAGAAAAACTCAGCGCGATAATTCGAAACGCTGATGAAGGGCAAGAGATTCAACAATTTTTTAAATTATCAAATTCCGTGATTCCTATCGGCCCGATTTAGACATCTATCTCGCAACTAACAACCAGCGAACGAAGCTATCGAATCATGTGTTGAGACACATCTTGGCAATTTCATCCATCTGGGAGTTCGCCCTGGCGATGACAGCGGGCAATTTCTGTTGCAGCGGATACCGCAAATCTGAGCGTTCAAGAAATGACTGATAGACACAATCCACCAGATCCGCGGTGTCCATTTGGCGCGGATCAAACACCTGTGCCTGTTGTCCACAACTTGCAAACACCCCTAGGGTCTTGTCACTGTAGGCTATCGATGCACACGGCACACCCGATGAGAGCGCGGCAATCGTTGAGTGCATACGCGTACCGCAGAACCACTGCAACTGTCCGATAATCCATTTGATTTCCATTTCGTTGTATTCGCCCGCAAGCACACGCACACGACTACCAGCGTGCGGACCGAGCCGTTCAAGCAGCTGACGACAAGCGCGCAAGTCGGACTCACATTTTGTTGGCGGAGCTTTTACATGGGGAACCAGTAAAATATTTACATCAGAAGTTGCCAGCAAACGCTCTATCAATTGCAAAACGGATTTTGCATAGTCTGCAGAAATGCCATATTGGCGTGCGGCATCTTGTCCGCCATTGTAAATAAGGCCACTTACATTCAGGCCCACGACTTCACCACAGGTACCTTCCAGCCAGCTTTGCAGGGGACTTTCAATATATTCCGGGCGGGTCTTCGGCAGCAGAAAGGCGACGTCAACGCCGCAGCGATGGCGGGCAGCGTCAAAGTCAGAGCCGAGAAGATCCACCAGAATTTCGAAACTGCGTGAATCGCGTGCCCATGCTGAATCGCACCCCCGCACGATATCCGCCGCACGCGCACGATTTTTTTTCTCGCGAAAGGGACCGTATGTCTGCGGCAGCAAAATCAGAGGACGATTTTCACGCATGACAATCTGCTTTGGCCTGCTGATCAATTCAAAGCGCCGGGAACCATACAGGTCCGTAAAACTGTCGCCACCACTGATATCGAGTACAGCGCGCGATTGTGCAATCGTGCGCACGCCGTTATTCAAAAGCTGTGGAAAAACCTGGCTTAGCCGCATGTGTGCAAGGCTTTCACGGCGGTAAACGCGCCGACTGTTACTCAAGCCGCAAAGTCGAACGAACCACTCGTCATCACCGATCCGCAATTTACTGCGACGCAGCCCACGGCCGTTGTCAAAGATGCACAAATCTGCATTCGGGATCCGCTCCCGAAGCGCAAAAGCGACCGAATGCGAAAGCGCGCTGACGCCCAGATTTCCTGTATCGGGAGCCGCACCTAGCAGAGAAATGGACGTCACTATTCTTTCTCCTCGATTTATACGTACATTTTATTCATGCGAGGTAGCCGATGAATTTTGCAGTGGCACAGGATCTGGATCCTCATGCACGCTGCAACGCCGTGGCTTCTACTGAAGGGAAAGGTAGTATATGGGTGCTGAACCTGTTCCTATTTCACAGGAAATGGCGCTTATTTTTTCATAAACACTAATAAGCTTTTATGCGCGAACGGAACAATTTGTAACCCGCTCCTAGCGGAACTTACTACACTGTGATGGCTTGTCGTTGAGCGCGTCACGGCGCCCTGCCGAAGCGAACGCATCATAATTAAGCGGCGCACTCAGCACTCGCAGTGCGATGAACAGGGGGTTGGCTTGTCTGTCCGAAATAAAATCGTAAAAGGCGCTTCCGTACTCGCTGCGAGCCAGGTACTTGTAGCCCTGTGTTCATTGCTGCGAAACATCATCATTGCCCGCCATATAGGTAGCGAAGAAACTGGTATTGGCACCACGTTTGCTCTGACGATTACGCTGGTGGAAATGACCAGTAACCTGGCGCTCGATCGTGTTCTGGTACAGGACGATGAAGGTGGCAGTGATGCCATGCTCGCATCGGCCCACCTGATGCAATTCTTCAAGGGAGTCATCCTGGCACTCATACTGCTGCTGACAGCCGCGCCGGTAGCAAACCTCTTCGACCTACCGCATCTGGTCCACGGTTTTCAGTTGATGGCACTGGTTCCCCTGTTGCACGGTTTGATGCATTTTGATCTGGTGGTGCGCCAGCGACAGCTGGATTTTTTGCCAACCGCATTGTTTGACATCTTGCCGGAATTGCTGACGCTGCTGGCGGCATTCCTGGCCTCACTGCTGTTCGACGACTACCGGCTGATGCTGACGGTTATTATTCTGCAGACGATACTAGCTGTGTCGGCATCACACATTTTGGCGCGCCGACCCTACCGCTGGACGGTCAACAAGGATCTGGCACGACGCAAACTGCATTTTGGTTGGCCATTGCTCATCAACGGATTTCTGATGTTTGGTATTTTTCAGGGAGACAGGGTGATCATCGCCTCGCTCTTTGATAAGCACACCCTCGGCTGGTACAGCGTGGCTTTCTCCCTTTGCATGCTGCCGACGATGATTTTTGCGAAACTCAGCGCGATATTGCTGATGCCAATACTGTCGCGCAATCGGGAAAATTTCGAGCTATTCGGGCGCTGTTCGTCTATGGCGCTCACTGCCTGCGCCTCCTTTGGGCTACTGATGGTTTGCGGTTTCACGCTGGCGGGGCCAGCGCTGCTCCAGTTAAGCTATGGTAGTGAATTTATGCAGGCAACCAGCGTGATCGGCCTACTGAGTGTCATGCAGGCATTGCGCGTTTTACGTATCGCCCCCTCGATCATTGCCAATAGCCAGGGACATACGGAAAACGCGATGATCGCGAATATCTTTCGCAGTTTTTCCCTGCCGCTCGCGGTGTATTTTGCGACAGCCGGTTATTCCGTTCAGGTTATCGCGGCCTGTGGGATAGCCGGTGAGCTAGTCGCGCTCGCGGTATCGGTAATTATCACCCCACTCGCCCACGGTAAACGCGCGTTTGTTGGCCGCCTGCTATTGCTGTTCGGCACTGCTGCGGGCGCCGCCATAGCAGTCACCTTGCTCGCTGGTGACGCACAGCAACCGACCACTACTGTCGGTGTACTACTACAACTATTGTACGGTGCAGGCGGCGCACTGATCCTCGCAGGCCTGCTCGCCCTGACAGATGCCCAACTGCGCGAAGAATGCCGGAATCTATTGCGCCGGTTTAACGCCGCCGAGCGCAACCAGTCACTGGCAGGCAATGATACATAAAGATATCCACACGCAGGTTTTCCACCCAAATCGCTACTTACACAGCGCCCAGGAACCCAGGTATTGGCGGTGCAGTAGAGTTGGCAAGAGCTTGAACACATTCAGGAGGAATGTATGAGGAGCTTGGTTTTGGTTTTCGCCTTTTTTATCAGCCTGAGCGCGTCGGCTTTCAATGACAAACCCTACAACCAGAACTACGACCCCAAAAGAGACCCGTTTGACGATTTCAGAATGGCACAACAAGACGCGCAAGAAGATGGGAAATTAATACTAATCATACTTGGAGGAAACTGGTGCGGCTGGTGCCATCGATTAAGCGCATTCATCAAGAAGAACGAATCGTTAAAAATGGATTTAGAGGAAACCTTTGTTGTCATGAAAATAAATGTCAGCGGGGAAAACAACAATGCGGATTTCCTGAGCCACCTTCCCGAACCAAAGGGTTATCCGTATTTTGTTATCGTCAATAATGAAGGCAAGGTTATTGGCGCGCAAAATACCAGTGGCATTGAGGAGGGAAAATCCTACTCTGTCGCAAAATTTTCTGGTTTTATCGATAAATGGAAAGGTGCCAAAAGGTAGCAGGTAACACGAAAATTTTTCGTTCTCCCTGACCAAAAAATATACACTTGTCGGTGTACTGCAACTCCTGAGACAACAATGTCGGCCCCTCTCAATTCATTCGTTTTCATGTGGTCTGGATTACGCCATACGCCCATGACTCCGTGCTGTTGCTCGGGGTGATTTCATGGACCGGAGAATACCAATCATTGCCAGTTCGGAACGTCATGCGGGCAAATGGCGCTTGCTACTAAGCGGTATCCTGCTCGCCTGCTTGTATGCCGGCCTCCGACCCACCCCGCTACCGCAACCATTTCTTCATTTCGACCTGGTGCTGCACTTCAGCGCCTGCCTCGTGATCGCCTATATATCGGTATTCGCCTTTCAACCCCCCTCACGCAAATACGTAATGGCCGCCCTGCTTCTCGCGGCCATCGTACTGGAGCTGGCTCAGGGGGCTTTCCTGACACGCCGGTCCGCTTCAATGGCTGATTTTTTCGCCGGTGTTTCGGGTATCCCATTGGGCTGGCTGCTCGCACGCTGGGTACGGCGCCACCTGCGCCGCTGGTGCAAAGAAAAAAATTGGCGCATCCAGCGTATCCGAAAGCATTGGTGACAATATTTGATCAAACGACTTGCGCTGTTGTGATACACAGCCCACCTTATGAGCAAAAGATGCTCAATAAGGTTGTTTTGAAACCACCCCGAATAAAGCATCGATGTTGAGGTTTAAGTAGGAATCCTGGAGGTATGGTTGTGCAGCAGGGATGGATTCGCACGCATCAAAGTGATCTGGCGGCGGTTTATCGACTTTTGGATGGCGCGTTGATTTTGGGGGCACTGATGATCTGCACTTTCTGTGCAGGTCAGGAGCTCAGTAAAGATTGGTTGATCGCGGGCCTCACCGCGGTAGTGCTGTTTGCATTTATTGGAGAGTCGTTAGAGCTGTACCGCTCATGGCGCACCGACAGCTTCCGGAATATGCTTTCGACCACCGCACTCGCATGGTCTCTGGTGTGCCTCTTACTGTTACTGATGGCCTACTTTGCCGCCCGGGGTTCAACCTACTCCCGCCTGATAGTTGGCAGCTGGTTTTGCCTGACGCTAATCTGCCTGGCACTCTGGCGTTATGCCCTGCGCCGTGCACTGACCTATTTACGAATTCACGATCACAATACCCGCGCCGCGGCTATCCTTGGCTTCAATGAAGCGGCTCTGAAACTGGCCCGGGAACTCCAACAGAACCCGCAGCTCGGCATTCGACTGAACGGGATTTATCGCCTGCCAGGTGACGATAGTAATGCTGACGGGATTTCCCTCAAGCACAACGCTCTATTGGCAGGCGAGCTGGAACAGGCACTCGAGGCGGCGCGTCGCGGCAAACTCGATTTGATCTATATTGCGCTGCCGATCAGTGAAGCCAAGCACATCGGACAATTGCTATCGGCGCTTGCGGACACCACCGCCACGGTATTTTTATTACCGGACATTTTTGGCAGTAACCTGTTGCGCACACGCTGGCAACATATCGGTGGCAGTGTCGTATTGAGTATTTACGACAGCCCGATTCAGGGAATCAACAGCTGGCTAAAAAGGCTGGAAGATCTGGCGGTGTCGACGCTTGCTCTGGTACTGCTAAGCCCTTTGATGCTACTGATTGCTCTTGGCGTAAAAATTACCAGTCCCGGTCCGATATTCTTCAAACAGCGGCGCTATGGGCTGAACGGCCTCACCATCGATGTCTGGAAATTTCGTTCCATGACATGCACCGAAGATGGAACCAATATTCGCCAAGCCAGCCGCGATGATGCCAGGGTTACTCCGTTCGGCCGCTTCCTGCGCTGCACATCGCTGGACGAACTACCACAGCTATTCAATGTGCTCGGCGGCAGCATGTCAATTGTCGGACCCAGACCACATGCCATTGCCCACAACGAACAATACCGGTCCATTGTCAGCGGCTACATGTTGCGTCACAAGGTCAAACCGGGCATTACCGGCTGGGCGCAAATCAACGGCTGGCGTGGAGAGACCGATACCCTCGAAAAAATGCACAAGCGGATCGAACACGACCTGGACTACATTCGCAACTGGTCAATTCTCCTCGATATATACATCCTATGCCTGACAGTGGTGCGCGGCTTCGTTGGAAAAAATGCATATTGAAACAAGCGTGCGCCTATTGCAGAAAATTTTTCATGCAAAGGCGTGCACTCTTTCTGAGTACTTCTAAACTCAATTCTCGAACGGCCATGTAGCCGAGATTTTACGGACGGGTTATAGCAGTCCCCGCCTGAAAGCGATATCGCAAGCAGGAAGGCAAAACATGCTAAAAAAACCCTTCTCTACCGCAGCCAAATTATCTTGTGTTGCATTCAGTGCACTTTGGTTACCCGCGGTGGCCGAGCCCATAAAACTGGGCTCCGGATTTTTACTGTCGCCCGCCATCAGTATGGATACGCGTTATGATGACAATATCACTAACGCACCTGAGGATGGCATCGACAGTTTCCTTCTCCTGACCAACCCGCGCATCGGTCTGGAATATGATCGCGGCACAATCCTTTACTCCCTACAATACTCGCTATCCTATGGCGATTACCTGGACAGCGAGCGCGACTCCTTCACAGACCATTCGGTGACTGCCAGTGCCGACTGGGAAATCAGCAACCGCCATAGCCTATCCGCCGGCGCGGCCTATCTGAATATTAACCAGGAATTCAATGATCAGGTCACGGAGGACCTCGATAGCCTGATCTTTGAACGTGACCGCTATCACCAGTCTGATCTGTTCATTACCTACGGCTATGGTGCCGAAGGTGCACGCGGTCACCTCGAACTCACGCTCGGTGCCACCGACCGTAACTACGTTGATGAAATTGTCGCGCGCGATCGTCGTACCCCCTATGGAAGCGCACTCCTTTCGTTAAACCTGGGTGGGAAAACTGCACTGCTCACCCGCCTGGAGGGTCGCAACATACGCTACGAAGACAACCTCCTGACCATTCCCGACCGTGATAATGATGAAGCCACCCTGATGCTCGGCATCGAGCGCAATACGGAACAGTTAACCGCACTATTGATGGGAGGAATGGTAAGAAAGCAGTTTCTAAATGATGGCACACCCGACTACCAACGGCCACGTTGGATCGCTTCTTTCGCCTGGAGCCCATTGGAAACAAGCAGGCTTACCCTCACCGCAGAGCGGCGCCCTATTGACTCCGCTGCGGGTATAGCAAACTTCGTCGATGCCACTTCCGGACTCGTTGAATGGCAACATTCCTGGAGTGAAAAAATAAGCAGCAACGCGTTTTTCCGTTACACCGATGCCGAGTACGCCGGTGCCGAGTTAACGGAAAATATACGTCGATGGGGAATGACGCTGCGTTACCAGTTTCGACCCTGGCTGGACTTCCGCACCGGTGTTTCCGCACTTGCGAAGAACGCCAGCGATGAAATTCTTTCCTATGAGCGCAATCAGGTTTTTCTCGGTTTTGATGCATCCTACTGAAGATGCAAGGAGCTTTCTATGTACAAGAATAATTTCCGCTGGCCCAAAATCTTGGTGGCACTTTGGTTGCTGACTGGCGCAGCTAACCTAACGACCGCTGAAATTCCGGCATCGGTACTTGAGGATCAGTACCAATTAGGTGCCGGCGACATCATAACCATCCGCGTTTATGGCGAAGAAGACTTATCCGTGGAAGTGCGCTTGAGTGACAGCGGAGTAATCAACTACCCATTTCTGGGGGAAGTAAAGATTGCCGGACTCAGCGCATCACTGGTCGAAAAGAAAATTGCTGCCGGACTGTTAAACGGGTATCTGGTTAATCCGAGCGTGGAAGTAACCATCAAGCAATATCGCTATTTTTTTGTTGATGGAGAGGTAAACACACCAGGTAGTTATGCCTTCCTTCCTGGCCTCACCATCAACAAGGCGGTTGCAATGGCCAGCGGCTTTACGCCCCGCGCCTCCCAGAGAAACATCGTAATCAAGCGAGGCCAGGGAGAAGATCAGGAAATAATTGACGCAGATCTGGATACAAAGCTGTATCCGGGCGACATCATTACCGTTAAACAAAGCTTTTTTTAATAGAGAAACGATATGAACCATGCAAATGGCAATGACGTCGATGAACTGAATCAGGAACAGGGAATCGATCTGCTACGCTATTGGAAAATTATTTTCGCCAAGCGTTGGATGATTATCGGCCTGACGGTGGCGATCACCGCGATTTCCGTTGCGATCATTCTCGCACTACCATCGCGTTATCAGGCAACGGCTTCTCTCGTTTTTGAAGTCGATCAATCAAACCCAATTTCTGTAGAAGAAATCTACGATCTTGGCTCTCAACGCCGGGACTACCTTCTTACGCAAACAGAAATGCTACAGTCTCGACAGGTGGCCGAGAGGGTCATTCTGCGCCTGAACTTGATGGACAACCCCGAGTTTTCTGGTCGGAGCTCCAGCAAAAAACCGCTGGACGCGATCACGGGGTTATTCAAAAGTGATAGCACTTCAACCAGCGATAGCCTCCCCCCCTTGGATCTTGACGATATCGCTACCGCGTTCCTCAAACGGCTAACTATCGAGCCATCAAGGAATACCAACCTGGTACGGGTAAAATTCGAAGCGAAATCTGCAAAACTCGCAGCGCAGGTTGCCAATGCTACGGTTGAAGAGTTTATTGCTTTGCAATCAGAAGCAAAAAACCAATTCACCAGTCGAGCCACTTCCTGGCTCAATGAACGACTGGAGAAGCTCCACCAAAAGCTGGACACATCAGAGAAAAACCTCCAGGCCTTCCGCGAAAGTGAAGACCTGCTTGATATCAGCGGTGTAAACGGCCTTTCCGAGAGGGACCTGAATACGGCAACAGCACAACTTCAGGACATGCGGCGTGAACTCAAGCAAATCGACAGCGTATTTGCGCAATTCAAAAGAAATCAGGGTAACGAGATAGCTCTTGCCAATCTGCCCGAGGTCATCAGCAATCCCCTGATTCAGGAAATAAAACGCAATGAGGCTGTCGCAGAAAGAAACGTAGCTGAATTGGCCCGCCGCTATAAGTCAAAACACCCAGCGATGGTCGCCGCCAGTAATGAATTGAAAATGGTTCGCAGCCAACTGGCCAACGAAGTACGCATTATCGCCAAGGCAATCGAAAGTCAATATAACACCGCTCTCGCGCGCGTACAGGCACAAGAGCTTGAAGTGGAGCGCGCTAAGGAAAATTACCAGAACGTATCCCAGAAGGAATTCCGTTATCAGGAATTGGTCAGGGAAGTGGAAGTGAATAGGCAGCTCTATGACACTTTCTTTACGCGAGTAAATGAGACTCGGGAAGCCTCCGGATTCGAAATCTCCCCGGCAAGACTGGTCGATTCTGCGGTAGCACCCCGGCAAGCCAACAAACCCAATAAGAAATTACTTGCTGGTATGGCTCTAATTGTAAGCCTGGTGTTTTCGACCGCACTAGCGCTGCTACTCGATTTCCTGCACCTGGGTGTTCGCAGTCCTGAAGACGTGGAAGTCTACCTTGGGCAACGCCTGATTGGACTTTTGCCAAAAGTCACCAATGGAAAAGATGGAGGCCTTAAATTAGGCACATATTTCGACCCAGATCAACACACTTTCAGTGAAGCGGTGCGCACTTTGCGGACGGGGGTGGTGCTTACCGGTCTTGGGAAGACGATGCGTGTAATCATGGTGACATCGTCCGTACCTGATGAAGGTAAATCGACTGTCGCAGAAAATCTTGCCTTTGCGATGAGCCAAGTCGAACGGGTTCTTCTCATCGATGCAGATTTACGAAAACCTACAATTGGCACGGATTTCGGTATCGTTCGTGAAAGCCCAGGGTTAACAAACCTAATACAGGGCACCTGTTCGGTTGATGAGTGTGTGCATGCATATAGCAGCAGCGGCCTCAGCGTGATGTCAGCAGGGACCTACTTGCCAGACCCGCAAAGACTTATCGTTGCGCATCAATTTAGTGATGTCATCAAGCAACTAGCCGAGAACTACGACCGAATTATTATTGATACACCTCCGATCCAGGCTGTCAGCGATGCTCTGATTATTTCACACCTGGCAGACGCCATTCTTTATGTTGTGAAATATGACTCAACCAACAAACGCACTGTAAACCGGGCTATCGGTCGGCTTACGCAAGTTGGTTCAAAAATTGATGGCGTAGTACTAACACACGTAGACACAAGTAAAGATGCCATCTACGCAGATGAATACTACGACTACAATTATGGCAAAGGGTTGCCTGCGTATGGCTCAACAGAGCACACGCAAGCGAATCCGGAGCAGCTCTCGCCAGTTAATATTGATGAAGAGCCGCGGATGTCCAATGAGGAGCATGACCTACCTGAGTTTAAAGAAGAAATAAACCCTGATGAATCCAACCTTGCAATGCTTGAATCCGAAGAACTGGAATTGCAAGACAAGCCTCAGGAAGAAAATTCGCTAGAAACCGATAACATTGAAAAAAATCCGAATACCGATTCCGGCGATATTTGCGAAGAAAGCTCCACAGAAGTCGAGGACAACTTAGCTGAAACAATTACAGAATATATCAGCGAAGAGTCCTCAGAAGAATCGTGTTTGAACATATCCGAGGAAACTCCAGAAGATACTACAGAGGAACCCTTCGCAGAAGCCATAGAGAATGATGAAGAAATTGTTTCCGAGGAAATTCCAGAGGAAATTCCAGAGGAAATTTTAGAGGCTTCTACAGAAGAAGCTTTTGAAGAAATTACACAAGACGCCTCTGATACAGAGGCTGATGTAAAAACATCAAAAAACAAGAGAAGACGCAAACGGGCAAGAAAGCTCCAAACTACCTGATTGGAAATCAGGATAGAAGACTCATCTGAGATCTATAATTTTTTAAAATCGTTCACCCCCCTAACGACTCGCGCGGGCCTGACAAGCCCGCGACTCTTTTTACAGCCCACCCGTATTCGTCCCCATCGTAAAAAAGGCACTCCAGAACCTGTCTCTCGCTTCTTTCGCCCATACATTCCGATCCAGCACATAACTGGAAGAAATAAAATTTATTTTGTGGAAAAAAATGGGCATATATTCCAACTGAAACCATAGTCTCAAGTGGGATAAACAATGAGCACGCGACTATAAAGAGTATGTGCTGACCTGTTTGAGATCAGTGCCCGCTGGTTCCGGGGGGCCCAGGCAACGGTTGCCGACGCCCTCGAAATAAAATTTTCAAGGTTGGAAGCGACGAGTTATGCGAGTGTTGCTGGTATTCGGGACCCGTCCCGAAGCGATAAAAATGGCCCCTCTTGTCAACCTGCTGCGTCAGGACTCGAGATTTGAAACCAAAGTTTGTGTTACCGGCCAACACAGAGAAATGCTGGATCAGGTCCTGTCGCTGTTTGACATTGTTCCGGACTACGACCTGAACGTCATGGAAGCCAATCAGGATCTTTTTCAGGTTACTTCGCGTATTTTGTTGGGCATGCGCGATGTGCTAAACGACTCCAAGCCGGATCGGGTGTTTGTGCACGGAGATACCACCACTACACTGGCGGCAGCGCTTTCTGCCTATTACTGCAAAATCCCTGTGGCCCATATAGAGGCGGGGTTGCGCACCGGTGACATCTACAGTCCCTGGCCAGAAGAGATGAATCGAAAGCTTACCGGGGCAATCGCTGAATTCCATTTTGCACCAACCGCGCTATCTCGGCAGAACCTGCTGAACGAGTCCATTTCTGACGAAAGAATTACGGTGACGGGAAATACCATCATTGATGCGCTCATTGATGTGGTCCGCCGTATCGAGACAGACGACACCCTGAGCTCAGAGCTTGAATCTCAATTCCCTTTCCTGAATCCGGACAAGAAGATCATCCTGGTTACCGGCCATAGAAGAGAAAATTTTGGTGCAGGCATGGAGAACATCTGTCACGCCATTCGTGAGCTCGCGACGCGCGACGATATTCAGTTTGTCTACCCGGTACATATGAATCCACGGGTACGGGAACCGGTCAACAGAATGCTCGCAGGGCTCGACAACGTGCACTTGATCAGCCCGCTCACCTACCTTCCGTTTGTCTACCTGATGCACCGCGCCCACCTGATTCTGACCGATTCCGGTGGCATCCAGGAAGAGGCCCCTTCGCTGGGTAAGCCGGTACTGGTAATGCGCGACATCACCGAACGTCCTGAGGGCGTGCGCGCAGGTACCGTCAAGCTGGTGGGCACCGACAGTAAAAAAATTGTGGCTGGTGTCACCGCACTACTCAATGACGACTTTGCCTACGAAGCAATGAGCGCAGCCCAGAACCCCTATGGCGATGGATTCGCCTGTGAAAAAATCATAAAAGGAATTTTGCATGCTACCCAGGAACTTGCCGTTTAATCGTGTATCCGTTGTCGGACTCGGATATATCGGCTTACCCACCGCAGCGATTCTGGCTTCCACTGGTGTTGAAGTAATCGGCGTCGATATTCGTCAGTCCGCAGTAGCCGCCATCAATGCGGGACGCATTCACATCTATGAACCGGGACTGGATTTTCTGGTCAAGAGGGTGGTCGATGCGGGCTTGCTGCGCGCCGTTACTACACCAGAACCCGCAGATGCCTTTGTTATCGCGGTACCCACGCCATTTTCGGAAGGACCAGAACAGCTTACCCCCGAGCCAGACTTGAGCTTTATTCGTGCTGCCACTGAGTCCATCGCACCGGTACTCAAATCCGGTGACCTGATCATACTTGAGTCGACATCACCGGTTGGCACCACCGAAAAAATGTCCCAATGGATTCAGGCCGCGCGTCCGGATCTTAGGGTTCCACACCCCGGTGGCACAGTCGCTGCAGATATACACATCGCGTACTGCCCGGAACGGGTACTACCTGGGCGTGTACTGGAGGAGCTGGTTACCAACGACCGCATAATTGGCGGACTGAGCGATGCCTGTAGTGCCGCCGCAATGGGACTGTACCACTTGTTTGTGGAGGGCGACTGCATCGTTACCGATGCCCGCACTGCGGAACTGACCAAACTTACGGAAAATGCCTATCGGGATGTCAATATTGCCTTTGCCAATGAAATGGCGCTTATCTGCGACCGCCTGGATATTGATGTCTGGGAGCTCATCCGACTGGCGAATCGCCATCCACGCGTACGCATTCTGAATCCCGGTCCCGGCGTTGGCGGTCACTGTATTGCCGTTGACCCCTGGTTTATTGTGAGTAGCGCACCGCAACAGGCCAAGTTGATTGCGCAGGCACGAGCCGTAAATGACAGTCGGCCACCCTATGTGGTCGCCCAGGTAGAACAAGCAGCCCGCGCAATCGACAACCCAGTGATTGCCTGCCTGGGCCTCGCGTTCAAGCCGGACATTGACGACTTGCGGGAGAGCCCTGCAATGCAGGTGGTGAAGCAACTGGCAAGCAAGCACTGCGGCACGCTGTTGGCCGTAGAACCGAATATCGCCGCACTCCCCGCTGAGCTCAACTCTCTCGGGGTTACGCTTTCCCCGCTCGACGCTGCCTTGGCCCGCGCCGATATTGCCGTGATCCTGGTTGATCACAAAGAGTTTCTGGATATCGATGCAAAGCAGCTTTCTGGTAAGGCGGTAATCGACACACGGGGCCTGGTATCACGACTGACCAATAACGCGGATGTCTTTCGCCAAAACGCGAGAGTTCCCGGCCTGATCCGGGACAGTGTCTGAACATGCGGGTTATGCTGACGCTCGATTACGAGCTATTTTTTGGCAAGCAAACCGGTACACCGCAGGCCTGTATGATCAAGGGCTGCGATGCGTTGCTGAAAGTACTGGAAAACCATTCAGCGTCCGCCGTCTTTTTTGTCGACGCCAGTTACCTGGTACGACTGCGAGAATACAGTCGCCGCTCCGTCAAACTTGCGCGCGACTATTCGGATGTAGTTTCGCACATACGCCAGCTCGAAGCGTGTGGCCACCAGATACAACTTCACATACATCCGCACTGGTTCGATTCTTGGCACGATGGCGGCCGTTGGCACATGGTTACCGACCGCTACCGGCTTGCACAGTGGTCGCGCCAAGATATCGCAAGCCTGGTCACCCGATGTGTACGGGAACTCAACTCCCATCTCACGCGCAAAGTTTTCGTTTTTCGCGCGGGCGGCTGGTGTGTGCAGCCATTTTCCTCCATCGCCGATGCACTCTGCACAAATGGTATTCGAGTGGACAGCTCCGTATTCCATGGTGGTGCCGCCGAGTCCGAAGTGCACCGGTTCGACTTCCGCTCAGCACCCCGGCGTTGCTGCTGGAGATTTGATACCGACCCTTGTCAACCGGAGCCTAACGGCGCTTTCACCGAAATGGCGATATCGTCCCAGTATGTTTCGCCGCTCTTCTACTGGCGGTTTGCGCTTGTCCGGCTGTTTGGCCAGGCAAATCGACACACAAGGTTTGGTGACGGCTCTCCGATAGAAAATGGGCGCCGGGATTTATTGCACTTGCTGACGCACTACTCCCATATGGCAGTGTCGATTGACGGCTACAAGGCAACGCTACTGCGCCGGGCCTTTCAACAGGCCAAAAAGCATCAACACACACATTTCGTCGCCATGGGCCACCCGAAATCCCTTACTCCCTTTGGACTTGAACACCTCAGCTCGTGGCTCGACGAAGTCTACAGTAACGGCGGACAACTCGAAGGTTATCCACAACCGAAAATCAACACACATGCACCGGCCCCTGCACTCGCGGATGGGTAAGCGCTATTCGTTGTTTATCTCGCGCCTATCGGTTTTCCCTGCAAGCCCCATGGGATAACGCACTCCTTTTCCGCGGCGATTTGAACTCATAAATTGGAGATATAGCCATAATGCACAGAATCGAACTACTAGGCGTACCGATGGATGTGGCCTCCATGCCCGATACCGTGGCATCTATTGCAGAAAGAATACGCAGCGGAGTGTTCACCCAGCACGTGGTTGTGAACGTGGCCAAGTTGATTCATATGCAGCGCGATGCGGAGCTATCTGCGTCGGTTAAGTCCTGTGACATCATCAATATTGACGGAATGGGTGTCGTTTGGGGGGCACGTTTTCTCGGCCATGACATACCCGAGCGGGTAGCGGGAATAGACCTGTTTTACTCACTGCTCCACATGAGTTCAGAACATGAATTTCCGGTATATTTTCTCGGCGCCCGGGAGCAGGTGGTGCAGGATGCGGTTTTAAAGCTAAAATCGCGTTTCCCCCAGCTAAACGTTGCAGGCTGGCATCATGGCTATTTCTGGGACGAGGAGGAGGCCGTGGTGGAGAAAATCCGCCAATCCGGTGCGCGATTGCTTTTTGTCGCCATCACTTCACCTCGCAAGGAAAATTTCATCCACCGCTGGCGCGATACCCTGGGTGTCGATTTCGTGATGGGTGTCGGTGGCACCTTCGATGTGGTCGCAGGAAAGGTCCAGCGAGCACCGCTGTGGGTGCAACGGGCCGGTCTCGAGTGGATGTTCCGGATGCTGCAAGAGCCCGGACGCATGTGGCGCAGGTACCTTTTTACCAACAGCGCCTTTGCATGGCTATTGCTCAGGGAAAAATTGCGTAGCCGGCTTTCACGCCGCACACCGAAGCGGGCTCAATTCCAACAAGTTTCCCGCACGAGTAAATAGCTAGCCGGTAAGAGAATAAGTCGCTTCGGCAATTACACCCGCGACCATCTGGCAGCGGTTTTTTCCGTGCCTGAAAATCAGCCTTTGGATAACCGGATTACAGCCTGTGCAAATTGATATTAACTGCGATCTCGGTGAGGGTGTCAACATCGATGACTGCGCTCGCGATGCGGTATTAATGGGCTTCATCTCCCGCTGTAATATTGCCTGCGGCGGACATGCCGGCGATGACACCACCATGGCGCTTACAGTGGAAAATGCCTTGAAGCAACAGATCGCCATAGGTGCGCACCCCGGCTATCCGGACCGGGACAACTTCGGGCGGAAGTCACTTACGCTGCCGGAAAGCGTGTTACTGCAAAGTATCGCCAAGCAGATCGAGAGCCTGTACGACATTACCGCACGAGCCAACGCCGACCTCAGTCACGTCAAACTGCACGGTGCACTCTATAACGACGCGGAAGGCGACCCGAAACTGGCGCACGCGATAGTCGCCTTGTTTCATAAGCGCTTCCCTCAACTGACGGTTCTCGGCTTGGCCAATGCAGCGATGGAAAAGGCCGCGCGGGACCTGGGGCAGCCTTTTTTACGCGAAGGATTCATGGATCGCCGCTATCTGAATGATCACCAGCTCGCCCCACGCTCCCAGGCCGGTGCGGTAATAGACGATTTCGTCCTGTGCCGGCAACAGACAATGTGCCTGATCAAAGGCGAAACATTTTCTTCCATCGAAGGCAAACCTCTGGCCTTCACCGTAGACAGCATTTGCCTGCACAGCGACAACCCACAAGCCCTGCACATAGCGTCCCGACTTCAACAGGCGTTGCATGAGGCGGATATCCGCATTTGCGCATGATCCCGCCATTCACACTGCGCCAGAATGGCGATGCGGCACTGGATATATGCTTCGACGCTACTCCGGGTGAATCCCTGAGCCGGGTCGTCATCAGCCTGAAAAATACGCTGGAGCGCGCTGTACAACGGGGAGATTGGCCGGAGTTGAGGGAGCTGATCCCGGCCTATCAATGCCTAACTGTCTGCTATGACCCGTTAGCGGCACAAGAGCCGGTGAATGTTTCACTGCAACAGCGCATTCGGGAATTTGTGGCTGAGACCATTGTCTCGACAAGCTTCCCGGACGCGGCGGATCAATCACAGGGTTCACAGATAGTGGTAATCCCTGTGTGCTACGACGCCCCCTACGCGCCGGACATGAGTGCAGTCTGCGCACATACCGGCCTGAGTCAAAGCCGTGTCATCGAACTGCACTGCCAGCCGGATTATCTGGTGCATATGCTCGGCTTCACCCCGGGGTTCCTGTACCTGGGCGGCCTCGCTCGCGAACTCCAGTGTCCCCGCAAGGCAAAGCCTGAGCTGCGCGTGGCTGCTGGCTCTGTCGGTATCGGTGGGGCTCAGACCGGTATTTATCCACAATCCACCCCGGGCGGCTGGCAGATTATCGGCCGCACCCCTCTCTCGCTATTTGCTCCCTACCGGGAATATCCTTTTATCGCCCGCCCGCTGGACCGTATACGTTTTGTGTCGATCACCTCACAGGAATTCGAAGCCATGAAACAAAGCGCCGCGAATACCTCAAATCCAGTGAAAGAGACCACCTGATGCTGCGCATTCTGAAGGCAGGATTGCAGACAAGTATCCAAGACGGCGGGCGCAGCGGCTGGATGCAGTACGGCATTGCAAAAGGCGGCGCGGCCGATCCGGTGGCGATGCAGCTCGCCAACAGTCTGCTGGGCAATCCACCGCATCACCCGTGCCTGGAAATTACACTCACCGGCCCCGATATCGAGTTTGGCTGTGACCTTTCCATCGCCATTTGCGGTGCGCAATTTGATTTAACGCTAAACGGGCAAAGCATCGATAATGACCAGGGAATCGCGGTCAAAAAGGGTGATCATCTCGCCTTCGGTCCACTGCAAAGCGGCGCGCGCGCTTACCTCGCGCTCTCCGCAGAAACGGTGTTACCAGCGGCCTTTGGCAGCTTGTCCACGCACATACAAACCGAATTCGGCGGCTATTGCGGTCGCGCACTGCGCGCGGGGGATGAAATTCGGCTACGTAATTGCCGCCGGGAACCGCCCCGGCAATTATCGAATGATTACCAACTGAGATATTCAGCCAGGCCACAGATACGGGTAATCGACGGGGCCGAGGCAGAGATGTTCGCCGACACTGCACGGGAACTGTTTTACCGCACGACCTACAGCGTTTCAGCGCAAAGTAATCGTATGGGGATAAGACTGGCGGGAAACGGTTTGGATACTGCCGGCTTGCCGCAAATGACGTCATCAGGACTCTGCCCGGGTAGCGTACAGATCCCACCGGATGGAAGTCCGATCATTTCATTTGTAGAGGGTCAGACAATTGGGGGCTACCCCCGCCTCGCCCACGTGATCTCGGCTGACCAGCATCTGCTCGGCCAGCTCAAACCGCATGACCGGATAGATTTCTTTCGGGTTGACCTGGATACCGCCATCCGCATTCTGCGCGACAAGACGGCGGAGCTAAGCAGACTTATTGAATAAATGTGCGCACGTTATGGATTTCAGGAAGCCACCCAGGTGACCGCCTCTTCCTCATGGTCATGGTCATGGTCATGGTCGTGCTTATCGGCACAGGGCGTCGCCTTCGGTGGGACGTAGCCCACGCGCTCCACAGGCGCCGCGTGCTTTTGCTCCCAGTAGGCCACAGCCTCCGCACACAGCATTTTCTGTTGCGGGGACAGCACAACACCGTTTGGCCACTTACCCAGCTCAATTGCCCTTTTTAGGCTGCCTACAATTTGCGGATTGAGGATCTGCAGCAATTCATCCAGAGACTGGAACATCGAGACTCTACCGTCGAAATTACACTATCAGAAAAAAAGAAAGCCGGTCTGGGACCGGCTTTCCTTCGCTCGGCACAGGTATGTACCGATCAACCTAAAGCGCAGGGCCTCAGGCTTCCGCAGCCTCTACGGCTTCGCCCGCTACCGGACGATCCACCAGCTCTACGTAAGCCATCGGAGCCTTGTCGCCGGCACGGAAACCGCATTTCAGAATGCGGATGTAACCGCCCGGACGGGCTTCGTAACGAGGACCCAGCTCGTCGAACAGCTTGCGCACAGCATCCTTGTCACGGATACGGGCGAAAGCCAGACGGCGATTGGCAACACTGTCTTTCTTGGCCAGGGTGATCAGCGGCTCGGCAACGCGACGCAGCTCCTTGGCTTTCGGCAGTGTGGTTTTGATCAGTTCGTGCTCTACCAGAGAAGCGGTCATGTTTTTGAACATGGCCTTGCGGTGAGAGCTGGTACGACTGAATTTACGGCCACTATAGCGATGACGCATAACTCAATTCCTCACGACTTCAATTGCTTTCTCAGCAAGTCGTCTGGGAGTGGTATTTACCAAAGGTACACACCACTCGGTTTTCTTCACAAGGGCGGGCAGAACCCGCGCCACAAATGCTTTACAGGGAGCTCAGCTTGCTGTCGCCCTTGAGGCTGGCCGGCGGCCAGTTCTCGAGGCGCATACCCAGGGACAGACCGCGGGAAGCCAGAACGTCCTTGATCTCGGTCAGGGACTTCTTGCCCAGGTTCGGGGTCTTCAGCAGCTCTACTTCGGTACGCTGAATCAGGTCGCCGATGTAGTAGATGTTTTCCGCTTTCAGACAGTTCGCCGAACGTACGGTCAGTTCCAGGTCGTCAACCGGACGCAGCAGTACCGGATCAACTTCCTCTTCCTTCGCTTCTGGCAGGGAGTCTTTCTCACCTTCCAGGTCCACAAACACTGCCAGCTGTTGCTGCAGGATGGTGGCGGCGCGACGGATCGCTTCTTCCGGGTCCAGAGTACCGTTGGTCTCCAGATCCAGAACCAGCTTGTCCAGGTCGGTGCGCTGCTCTACACGCGCGGATTCCACGCTGTAGGAGACGCGACGAACCGGGCCAAAGGAGGCATCCAGCTGCAGGCGGCCGATGGAGCGAGTCTCATCCTCGTCTTCGCGACGGGCGTCGGCGGGCTGGTAGCCACGGCCGCGCACAACGGTCAGACGCAGGTTGAGCTGCACGTCACCGGTAATGTTGGCGATGACATGCCCGGGGTTCACGATTTCGATGTCGTGATCCACCTGGATGTCGCCAGCGGTAACCGGGCCCGGGCCCTTCTTGCTCAGACTCAGCACTGCCTGGTCCTTGCCGTGCATCACCACCGCAATTTCCTTGAGATTGAGCAGGATTTCAATCACATCTTCCTGCACGCCTTCAATTGCACTGTACTCGTGCTCGACACCGTCGATTTCCACTTCGGTGACGGCGCAGCCGGGCATGGAGGACAGCAGGATGCGGCGCAGTGCGTTGCCGAGAGTGTGGCCGAAACCACGCTCCAGCGGTTCCAGAACCACTTTGGCGTGGTTCTGGTTGTACTCGGTGACGTCAATACGACGAGGTGTCAAAAACTCGTTGACAGCAGTCTGCATAGCCATACCTGTATTACAGTTTTATTCCTTAAATGGAACAGAGCCTTACTTGGAGTAGAGTTCCACGATAAGGTTTTCATTGATTTCTGCCGGCAGATCAACGCGGTCAGGAACACGCTTGAAGGTACCTTCCAGCTTGCTCGCGTTCACGTCTACCCACTCAACGTCACCGCGCTGTGCAGCGAGAGCAACGGAGTTCTGGATACGCATCTGCTTTTTGGCCTTCTCGCGAATGGAGATGACGTCGCCTTCCTTAACTTGGTAGGAAGGGATGTTCACGGTAGTACCATTCACCAGGATCGCCTTGTGGGCAACCAGCTGACGCGCTTCGGAGCGAGTAGAGCCGAAGCCCATGCGGTAAACCACGTTGTCGAGGCGTTTTTCCAGAAGTTGCAGCAGGTTTTCACCGGTTGCACCTTTCAGGCGCGCCGCTTCCTTATAGTAGTTTGCGAACTGCTTTTCCAGCACGCCGTAGATACGACGAACTTTTTGCTTTTCACGCAGCTGAACACCGTAGTCGGACAGGCGACCGCGACCAGCGCCATGAACGCCAGGCTTGGTTTCCGCGCGACACTTTGACTCGTGCGGGCGAACGCCACTTTTCAGCTGAAGATCGGTACCTTCCCGACGGGAAAGCTTACATTTTGGTCCAATATAACGTGCCATTTCGTCAACCCCCTCTTACACGCGACGTTTCTTGGGCGGACGACATCCGTTATGCGGGATAGGCGTCACGTCGGTGATGTTGGTGATCTTGTAGCCGCAGTTGTTCAGAGCGCGAACGGCAGATTCGCGACCCGGGCCTGGGCCCTTAACTTCGACATCAAGGTTTTTCAGGCCGTATTCCTGGGCGGCAGTACCTGCGCGCTCAGCGGCAACCTGGGCTGCGAAAGGGGTGCTCTTACGAGAACCGCGGAAACCGGAACCACCAGCGGTAGCCCAGCTCAGAGTGTTGCCCTGACGGTCAGTGATCGTCACGATCGTGTTATTGAACGATGCGTGGATGTGGGCAACACCGTCGACAACGGTCTTTTTGACCTTTTTGCGAACAGTAGTTTTTGGCTTAGCCATACCTGTATCCTAAATCCTGTACTTGTGAAGACTTGCGCGAAACGCTTACTTGCGGATCGGCTTGCGCGGACCCTTACGGGTACGGGCGTTAGTCTTGGTGCGCTGACCGCGAAGCGGCAGGCTGCGACGGTGACGCAGACCGCGGAAGCAACCCAGGTCCATCAGACGTTTGATGTTCATGGACACTTCACGACGCAGATCGCCTTCAACGGTCAGTTTCGCAACTTCACCGCGGATGGTTTCAATCTGCTCTTCGGACAGATCACGAAGTTTGGTGGATTCAGCGATACCTACCGCTGCCAGAATAGACTTGGCCGTAGTGCGACCGACACCATAGATATGGGTCAGGGAGATCACGGCGTGCTTGTGGTCTGGTACGTTTACACCAGCAATACGTGCCATAGAGGCATACTCCACGTATTGTGAACCGGCGCTACTTGGTAATGGCGCGGTTCAATTCTCAATTCGGCGCTGACAGCGAATAAAAAGCCATCAACACCACCAAAAAGGCGCGCAAGAATAGCTTTTCATACACCAAATTGCAATAGCCCACCCTCCCAGGGCCCTAACCCGGGGAAAGCGGACGACAGTCAACGCCCCCTTTTGAGACCTTCAAGACAACAATAAAGTGACTTTTCGGTCTCGCCGCAGACCGGGAGGTTTGCGGTGCGCCTTTTTACACGGGGCTGTGCAGAAAGGCAAATTCTTGATCACTCTATGCAAAACCGGCGCTAGGTCCGGCTTTGCATAGATCGACGTCGCTAGCAGCCCTCCCTGGGGCGGACGCCGACCCGGCCTTCCATGGCCGGTCGCTAAGCAATGCTGCGGAATGCCAACGGCATTCCGGTCACTGCTTAGCCCTGCCGCTGCTTATGACGCGGCTCGGCGCTGCAGATTACCCGCAGAACGCCTTTGCGACGTACGATTTTGCAGTTACGGCAGATCTTTTTGATAGAAGCGCGTACTTTCATGACCTTACCTCAATTCACTCCTGCTGCAGCGACTGCCGATTAACGGCGGCCGTAGCCTTGCAGATTCGCCTTTTTCATCAACCCCTCGTACTGGTGAGACAGCAGGTGCGATTGAACCTGTGCCATGAAGTCCATCACTACGACCACAACGATCAGCAGCGAAGTACCTCCCAAATAGAAGGGAATGTTCAGCCCGACCACCAGGAACTGCGGCAGCAGGGAGACCAGCGCGATGTAAACAGCACCCACCAGAGTCAGACGAGTCAGAACGGTGTCGATATAACGCGCGGTCTGTTCGCCGGGGCGGATACCGGGCACATAGGCACCGGATTTTTTCAGGTTGTCCGCTACTTCATTCGGGTTGAACATCAACGCCGTATAGAAGAAGCAGAAGAAGCCAATCAACAGTGCGAACAGAATAATGTTCAGCGGCTGACCGGGACCCAACTGCAGTGCCATCCACTGCAGGATCTGGGCACCGATACCCTCGCCACCCTGACCGAACCACTGCGCAAGAGTCGCAGGGAACAGCAGGATACTGCTGGCAAAGATCACCGGAATCACACCGGCCATATTGACCTTCAGCGGCAGGTGGCTGGACTGAGCCGCCGGCGCCTGGGAGTAACGACCAGCCTGACGACGTGCGTGGTTGATGGTGATACGGCGTTGGCCGCGCTCCATTACCACGACGAAGTACACAACAGCAATCGCTACGAAACCAATCGCCAGCAGCATCAGGATGTGCAGCTCACCCTGGCGCGCCTGCTCGAAAGCCTGGCCAATGGCACTGGGCAGACCAGCGACGATACCGGCAAAAATCAGCATGGAAATGCCGTTGCCAACACCGCGCTCCGTAATCTGCTCACCCAGCCACATCATGAACACCGCACCGGTCACCAGTGACACAACGGCCACAAAGTAGAAACCGAAGGCCGGTTCAGCGGAATAAGCCAGGTTCTGACCGGCGAGACCAAAGGTCATACCGATGCCTTGAACCAGTGCCAGCAACACCGTCAGGTAACGGGTGTACTGGTTGATCTTACGGCGCCCTGCATCGCCTTCCTTCTTCAACGCCTCCAGCGAAGGCGTTACCGCGGTCATCAACTGCATGATGATGGACGCGGAGATGTACGGCATGATGCCGAGGGCCAGAATACTCATCCGCTCCAGTGCGCCACCGGAGAACATGTTGAACAGACCAAGGATGGTTCCCTGGTTCTGGTTAAACAGGTTCGCCAGCTTTTCCGGATCAATACCGGGCACCGGAATATGAGTTCCCAAACGATAAACAAGTATCGCGAGAAACAGAAAACGAAGGCGAGCCCAGAGCTCGCCTAATCCCTTGCCGTTACCCAGGGAGTTAACACCAGATCCTGGTCGTGCCATTGGGGCCTCGATTTAGTCTTCTACTTTTCCGCCAGCAGCTTCGATGGCTGCTTTAGCACCTTTGGTGACGCTCAGACCTTTCACGGTAACCGCTTTGGTCAGTTCACCAGACAGGAACACTTTGGCGCGTTTAATGTGGCCGCCGATAATATCGGCATTTTTCAGCGCTGCCAAATCAATAGTGTCACCGTCTACCTTCGCCAGCTCCGCCAGACGCACTTCCGCTACAAAGCGGCCAACGCGAGAGGTGAAACCGTACTTCGGCAGGCGCTTCTGCAAAGGCATCTGACCGCCTTCGAAGCCCGGACGTACACGTCCGCCGGAACGGGATTTTTGACCCTTGTGGCCACGGCCACCGGTTTTACCCAGGCCGCTACCGATACCACGACCAACACGCTTGGGAGCGTGCTTGTGGCCTTCAGCTGGAGACAACTCATTCAAACGCATGTTATGCCTCCTCCACTTTTACGAGGTAATTCACCTTGTTGATCATGCCGCGCACAGAGGGAGTGTCTTCCACTTCCACAGTGTGACCGATGCGACGCAGACCCAGACCAGCGACGCACGCCTGATGATTTTTCAGACGACCGGCGACGCTCTTGACCTGGGTGACTTTGATGGTCTTCTTAGCCATGACTCATTCACTCAAAGCAAGTTCAGATCGGGCCACAGCGATTCTGCTGCTGTGACCCGGAACCGAATCAGTTCAGGATTTCTTCCACAGACTTGCCGCGCTTGGCAGCAACGTCTTCTGGGCTACTCATTTTGCCCAGCGCACTGAAGGTGGCGCGAACGACGTTTACCGGATTGGTAGAGCCGTAGCACTTGGCCAGTACGTTGTGGACACCAGCCATTTCCAGTACGGAGCGCATGGCACCGCCGGCAATAACACCGGTACCCTGGGAAGCGGGCTGCATGTAAACCTTGGAACCGCCGTGACGACCGTTGGTAGCGTACTGAATGGTGTCACCGTTCAGGTCTACCTGGATCATATTGCGACGCGCAGCTTCCATTGCCTTCTGGATGGCAACCGGCACTTCACGCGCCTTGCCACGACCGAAACCGACACGGCCATTGCCGTCGCCAACTACGGTCAGAGCGGTGAACGCGAAAATACGACCACCCTTTACGGTTTTGGCAACACGGTTGACCTGGACCAGTTTCTCCTGGAGGCCTTCGTCGTTGCCTTTCTCGACTTTTTCTCTAGCCATAACTCAACCCTTAGAATTTCAGACCGGCTTCACGGGCAGCGTCTGCCAGGGCCTTAACACGGCCGTGGTATTTGAACCCGCTACGATCGAAGGCTACCGCTTCAACGCCGGCGGCTTTCGCGCGCTCAGCGATCAGGGTACCAACGGCTGTAGCAGCGTCGACGTTACCGGTTTTGCTTTCACGCAGGTCCTTGTCCAGAGTAGAGGCTGAGGCCAATACCTTGTCGCCGTCGGCAGACAGGATCTGTGCGTAAATGTGGCGGGGCGTGCGGTTCACTGTCAGGCGAACGGCGCCCAGCTCACGCATTTTGGCGCGGGCACGACGTGCACGACGCAAGCGAGATTGCTTTTTAACGTTCATATCTATGCCTTACTTCTTCTTGGCCTCTTTGCGATACACACGCTCGTCAGCGTAACGGACACCCTTACCTTTGTAGGGCTCCGGCGGACGGAACGCGCGGATCTCAGCGGCCACTTGACCTAACAGCTGCTTGTCGCTGCTCTTCAGTACGATCTCAGTCTGAGTCGGAGTTTCGGCGGTCACGCCTTCCGGCAGATCGTAATCGACCGGGTGGGAGAAGCCGAGGCTCAGGTTAACGGACTTACCGGCGGCTTTCGCACGGTAACCCACGCCGACCAGTTGCAGTTTCTTTTCGAAACCCTGACTGACACCGACCACCATATTGCTAACCAGCGCGCGGGTAGTACCGGCGAGGGCACGTGCCTGCTTGGAACCATTGCGTGCAGCAAAGGTCAGCTGGTTTTCTTCCTGCTTCACTTCCACATCGCTGTGGGCAGAGAGGTTCAGGTTGCCATTTCCGCCTTTAATTACGATGTCCTGACCTTTCAGGTCTACGGAAACGCCAGCGGGGATGCTTACGGGACTATTAGCTACTCGAGACATATCAACCCCCGCTTAGAATACGGTGCAGAGCACTTCGCCGCCGACACCAGCCTGACGGGCCGCACGATCGGTCATCACACCCTTGGAGGTGGAGACGATAGCGATACCCAGGCCACCGCGAACGGAAGGCAGTGCTTTTTTACCGGTGTAAGCGCGCAGGCCAGGACGGGAAACCCGATCCAGCTCCGCGATTACCGGCTTACCCTGGAAGTATTTCAGTTCGATGGTCAGCTCGGGCTTGGCGCCTTCGCTCACAGCAACGTCAGAAACATAACCTTCGTTCTTCAGAACGTTGGCTACGGCTACTTTCAGTTTTGAAGAAGGCATAGAAACACTGCCCTTTCCGCGCGCCAGGGCGTTGCGGACGCGGGTCAGCATATCTGCCAACGGATCTTGCATACTCATTACTTAAGACTCCTCAAGTCTGCCTTTTACCAGCTGGACTTAACCAGACCGGGGACATCACCACGCATGGCGGCTTCACGCAATTTGTTACGGCACAGGCCGAATTTGCGGTAGACAGCGTGGGGGCGACCAGTGATCCGACAGCGACGTTGCTGACGAGTCGGGCTTGCATCGCGCGGCAATTGTTGCAGCTTGAGTTGAGCCTCCCAGCGCTCTTCATCAGAAGCGCTGGCACTGGCGATGATCGCCTTCAGCTCTTGACGCTTTTCGGCGTACTTAGCTGCGGTTCGAGCGCGCTTTACTTCACGCGCAATCATGGATTTCTTCGCCATGGAATCCTCTTAACCCTTGAAAGGGAAGTTGAATGCTTTCAGCAGTGCACGACCTTGGTCGTCGTTGGCCGCTGTAGTAGTGATACAAATATCCAGACCGCGGATCTTGTCTACTTTGTCGTAGTCAATTTCCGGGAAGATGATTTGTTCGGTTACACCCATCGAGAAGTTACCACGACCGTCGAACTGCTTCGGGCTGATGCCACGGAAGTCGCGAATACGCGGAATCGCGATACCGATCAGACGCTCCAGGAACTCGTACATACGCTCGCCGCGCAGAGTTACCTTACAGCCGATCGGCCAGCCATCACGGATCTTGAAGCCCGCAATTGACTTGCGAGCATTGGTGATGATGGGTTTTTGACCAGTGATGGCAGTCATGTCACTGACTGCGTGTTCCAGCACCTTTTTGTCACCAACCGCTTCACCAACACCCATGTTGATGGTGATTTTGGTGATGCGAGGCACTGCCATCACATTCTCGATACCCAGCTCTTCTTTCAGCTTGGGCGCGAGTTCTTTGGTATAGAGCTCTTTAAGCCTTGCCATTTTTTCCACCTGACTTATGCGTCAACGGCATCGCCGCTGGATTTGAAGACGCGGATCTTAGTACCGTCTTCCAGTACTTTAAAGCCTACCCGGTCAGCTTTCTGGGTGCTCGGGTTGAAAATGGCCACGTTGGAGGCCTGGATAGCGGCCTCTTTCTCAACGATGCCACCAGCAACACCCAGTTGTGGATTCGGCTTCTGGTGTTTTTTGATCATCTGAACACCGGATACGATCAGGCGACCGTCATTCAGCACCTTGCGTACGGTGCCGCGCTTGCCTTTGTCGCGACCGGCGATAACGATCACTTCGTCGTCACGCTTGATCTTGCGCATGTCTTTTCTCCACTCGTGGCTTAGATAACTTCGGGAGCCAGTGAGATGATCTTCATGAACTTCTCACCGCGCAGCTCGCGAGTTACCGGGCCAAAAATACGGGTGCCGACCGGCGCCAAGTTGTTGTTCAGCAACACCGCAGCGTTGTCGTCAAACTTGATCAGGGAACCATCAGCGCGACGCACACCTTTTCTGGTGCGAACCACAACTGCGTTCATTACCTGACCCTTTTTCACTTTACCGCGTGGAATTGCTTCCTTAACGGTCACTTTAATGATGTCGCCCACGCTGGCGTAGCGACGGTGGGAGCCGCCCAGCACCTTGATGCACATGACGCGGCGAGCCCCACTGTTATCGGCTACTTCTAAGTAGGATTCGGCTTGAATCATCGTTCCTCTCCGAAACTCTTCAATGCGCTAGGGGTTAAACCTTCGCCGCACGCTCTACAATTTGCTGCAAGGACCAGGACTTGCTCTTGGACAGCGGACGAGATTCTTCAATGATTACGACATCGCCGATGCCGCATTCATTGTTTTCGTCATGTGCCTTGAGCTTGGTGGACTTGCTCACGATTTTGCCGTAGATCGGGTGCTTCACACGGCGCTCGATCAAAACGGTGATGGTTTTATCCATCTTGTCACTCACGACCTTGCCGGTCAGAGTACGCTTCAGTTTTGCTTCAGCCATGATCAGTTACCTGCCTTCTCAGTCAAAACAGTCTTAATGCGAGCAATGTCGCGACGAGTCTGCTTCAGCAGATGGGTCTGAGTCAGCTGACCGGTGGACTTCTGCATACGCAGCTTGAATTGAGCTTCAAGCTGGCTCAGCAGTTCCTGGTTCAGTTCTTCAACTGACTTTGAGCGTAGATCTGCAGTCTTCATCACATCACCGAACGCTTAACGAAAGTTGTCTTTACAGGCAGCTTGGCTGCAGCGAGATCAAATGCCTCACGAGCCAGTTCTTCGGAAACACCCTCCATTTCATAGAGGACTTTGCCCGGTTGAATCTGGGCAACCCAGTACTCAACGCCACCCTTACCTTTACCCATCCGCACTTCAAGAGGCTTGTTGGTGATGGGTTTGTCTGGAAACACACGAATCCAGATCTTGCCGCCACGCTTAACGTGACGAGTCATTGCGCGACGAGCCGCTTCGATCTGGCGCGCAGTAATGCGACCGCGACCGATGGCCTTAAGGCCGAACTCGCCAAAGCTCACTTTGGAGCCGCGCTGGGAAAGACCGCGGTTGCGACCCTTCTGTACCTTGCGGAATTTTGTACGCTTCGGTTGTAGCATCTGCGCACCCCTTAATTAGCAGCTTTCTTGCGAGTCTTCGCTGGCTTCTCTTCGGGGATTTCGTCACCGATGACTTCGCCTTTGAAGATCCAAACTTTCACACCGATGATGCCGTAGGTAGTACTGGCTTCATAAGTGCCGTAGTCGATGTTGGCACGCAGAGTGTGCAGCGGTACACGACCTTCACGGTACCATTCGGTACGCGCGATCTCGGCGCCGCCCAGACGGCCGCTCACCTGGATCTTGATACCTTCTGCGCCCTGACGCATGGCGTTCTGTACGGCGCGCTTCATGGCGCGACGGAACATAACGCGACGCTCCAGCTGCTGGGCAACGTTCTGGGCTACCAGAGTGGCGTCCAGATCCGGCTTGCGCACTTCTTCGATGTCGATGTGCACCGGCACGCCCATCTGAGCGGTCAGGTCGTTGCGCAGACGCTCTACGTCTTCACCTTTCTTACCGATCACGATGCCCGGACGCGCAGTGTGAATAATCACACGAGCGGTGTTGGCCGGACGTTCGATCTCGATGCGGCTCACGGAAGCGTGGGCCAGCTTCTTGCGAATGTATTCGCGAACTTTCAGGTCCGTGTACAGCTTGTCTGCGTACTCGTCACTGCCGGCATACCACACAGAGGTATGCTTTTTAACGATACCCAGACGAATGCCGGTAGGATGTACTTTTTGTCCCATGGTTTTATCGCCTGCTCTGTTATTTCTCGGCTACTTTCACAGTGATGTGACAAGTACGCTTGAAAATGCGGTCAGCACGACCCTTGGCGCGCGGTTTAATGCGCTTCATGGTCATACCTTCATCTACGAAGACGGTGGAAACCTTCAGCTCGTCTACGTCAGCACCTTCATTGTGCTCGGCGTTGGCGATGGCAGATTCCAGAACCTTCTTGATGATCTCGGCACCCTTCTTGTGGCTGAAAGCCAGGATATCCAGGGCTTCCTCGACACCTTTACCGCGAATCTGATCTGCTACCAGACGCGCTTTCTGTGCCGACAGACGAGCACCGCGTAATTTTGCTTGTACTTCCATCTTTATAACCTCGGCTTAGCGCTTCTTCGCTTTCTTATCCGCGGCGTGGCCACGGTAAGTGCGGGTAGCAGCAAACTCGCCCAGCTTGTGGCCAACCATTTCTTCGTTGACCAGCACAGGCACGTGTTGACGACCGTTGTGCACGGCAATCGTCAGTCCAACCATTTCCGGCATAATCATGGAACGGCGGGACCAGGTTTTAATCGGTCGACGATCATTGGATTCAATCGCCGCCTCCACCTTCTTGATCAGATGCAGATCAATGAAGGGACCTTTCTTTAATGAGCGTGGCACTGTCGATTCCTCTCTAGCAGCTCAGACATCGCGCGGCTTATTTGCCGCGACGACGTACAATCATGTTGTCGGTGCGCTTGTTCTTACGCGTTTTCTTACCCTTGGTCGGAACACCCCATGGCGTCACTGGGTGACGACCACCGGAGGTACGACCCTCACCACCACCATGCGGGTGGTCTACCGGGTTCATCGCCACACCGCGAACGGTCGGGCGAACACCGCGCCAGCGTTTTGCACCGGCTTTACCCAGCTTGCGCAGGCTGTGCTCGGAGTTGCTCACTTCACCCAGGGTGGCGCGGCACTCGGTCAGAACCTTACGCATTTCGCCAGAACGCAGACGTACAGTCGCGTACTGACCATCACGGGCAACCAGCTGAACAGAGGCACCGGCAGAGCGGGCCAGCTGAGCGCCTTTACCAGGCTTCAGCTCGATACCGTGAATTACGGAACCAACCGGGATGTTGCGCAGCGGCAGGGTGTTACCCACAGCGATCGGCGCAGCGTCACCAGACTGGATTTTTGCACCGGCCTGCAGGCCTTTCGGTGCAATGATGTAACGACGCTCGCCGTCGGCGTAGCACACCAGAGCGATGTGTGCGCTGCGGTTCGGGTCGTATTCCAGGCGCTCAACAGTGGCAGTAATGCCATCTTTGTTACGCTTGAAATCCACCATGCGGTAGTGTTGCTTGTGACCACCACCGATATGACGAGTGGTAATGCGACCGTTGTTGTTACGACCACCAGTCTTGGACTTCTTCTCTACCAGCGGTGCATAGGGCGCGCCCTTGTGCAGCTCAGAGTTGACGATCTTGACCAGGTGACGACGGCCGGCTGAGGTCGGTTTTGTTTTTACAATAGCCATTGCAACTTTCCCCTTTACTCAGCAGCTTCGAAGTTGATGTCGCTGCCTTCGGCCAGACGAACGTAGGCTTTTTTCCAATCGTTGCGCTGACCAACGCCGTAGCGAGTGCGCTTGGTTTTGCCTTTTACGTTCACGGTGCGAACCTGCTCAACAGAAACATTGAACAGTTTTTCGACCGCGGCCTTGATATCGGCTTTGGAAGCGTCGGTGGTAACTTTGAAAACTACCTGGTTGGCGGAATCCGCCAGCACAGCAGCCTTCTCGGAAATTACCGGGCCCAGCAGTACTTTGTAGAGTCGCTCTTGGATCATCCCAGCACCTCATCAATTTTCTTGAGTGCAGAAACGGTAACCACGACCTTGTCAAAGCGAATCAGGCTTACCGGATCGATACCCTGTACATCGCGGACATCGATCTTGTGCAGGTTGCGCGCGGCCAGGTAGAGGTTTTCGTTAACCTCTTCGGTCACGATCAACGCGTCAGTCAGATCGTACTGAGCCAGTTTGGTTACCAGTTGTTTGGTCTTTGGCGCGTCAACGTCGAAAGACTCAACTACAACCAGACGCTCCTGACGAGCCAGCTCGGAGAGAATGCAGCGCAGTGCAGCGCGGTACATTTTCTTGTTCAGCTTTACACTGTGATCACGCGGCACAGCGGCGAAGGTTACGCCACCAGTACGCCACAGCGGGCTGCGAGTGGTACCAGCACGAGCACGACCAGTGCCCTTCTGACGCCACGGCTTCTTGCCGCCACCGGATACATCGGAGCGACTTTTTTGAGCCTTGGTACCCTGACGAGCGCCTGCCATGTAGGCAACCACTGCCTGGTGCACCAGGTCCTGATTGAATTCACGACCGAAAGTCACTTCAGAAACTGCAACAGTGCCTTTAGCGCCTTCGGGAGTAGCGATATTCAGTTCCATATCTATTTACCCTCAGCCTTAGGCTTTTACTGCCGGACGAACGATTACGTCGCCACCGGGCGCACCAGGAACGGCGCCTTTCACCAGCAGCAAGTTACGCTCGACGTCTACACGAACCACTTCCAGGTTTTGCGTGGTAACACGCTCAGCACCCATGTGACCGGCCATTTTCTTGCCTTTCCACACGCGGCCAGGAGTCTGGCACTGACCGATAGAGCCGGGTGCGCGGTGAGACAGAGAGTTACCGTGAGTAGCGTCCTGGGTACGGAAGTTCCAGCGCTTGATACCGCCTTGGAAACCTTTACCTTTGGAAGTGCCGGTTACGTCAATCTTCTGGCCAGCTTCAAAGCTAGCAACAGTGATTTCAGAACCGATTTCGAAGGACTCGTCAGAACCGTCAGTGCGCAGTTCGAAGAGTGCAGAGCCAGCCTCAGTGTTGGCTTTGGCGAAGTGGCCCGCGAGGGGCTTGGAGACACGGGAAGCCTTACGGGAACCCACAGTTACCTGAACTGCGGTGTAGCCATCAGTTTCCAGAGTTTTCACCTGAGTGACGCGATTCGGAGCTACCTCGATAACAGTTACCGGGATAGACGCGCCATCTTCAGTGAAGATGCGAGTCATGCCGCTCTTGCGGCCGACAATACCTATAGTCATCTTTTCAACCTCTCAGTGCACGGGGCTTTAACCCACTGCGGCCGCCCAATTTCAGAGCGTTACACTACCCAGACCTTTTTCGCCTGGGATTCGGTAGTTAATTTGAAGTGTTAGCCGAGACTGATCTGAACCTCAACACCGGCCGCCAGATCGAGCTTCATCAGCGCGTCGACGGTTTTCTCGGTAGGCTCGACAATGTCCAGCAAACGCTTGTGAGTACGAATCTCGTACTGGTCACGCGCGTCTTTGTTGACGTGCGGAGAAATCAGTACGGTGTACTTCTCTTTACGAGTCGGCAGCGGAATGGGACCGCGTACTTGAGCGCCAGTGCGCTTGGCCGTCTCTACAATCTCCTGAGTAGAGGTATCGATCAGCTTGTGATCGAAAGCCTTCAGGCGAATTCGGATGCGTTGACCCTGCATGGAATCAAACTCCAATCATTTAAACCAAAGAACGTCCTTTTACACAGCCCCGAGGGCGGGCGAAAAGGAGCGCGAAGTCTACGGGCGATTATTTGATCTGTCAACACAGTTCAAGAAACAAACCGCAGCGGCGCAATTTCGAGCTGCGCCGATGCGAACCTACACTAGAGCAAGCCAACGAGATCCACCTTCAGGAGGGCCAGCTCATGACCATTGCAAGCACGGTCAGTCAGTACCTGAATGACCACTCGGTACACTACCGAGTTATCCCCCATGACCACAGCGCCACCAGCCGCGAAAGCGCCCACAAAACAGGCTTGCGTGAGGACTCGGTTGCCAAAGCCATCATGCTGAAGGATGACCATGGCATGGTGATGGCCATCATTCCCGCCAGCAGCAGCCTCGACATGCGCGCCGTTCACGACGAAACCGGACGCAATCACCTGGAAATGATGCAGGAGGGCGAATTTGGCAACATCTTCACTGACTGCGAACTCGGCGCCCTACCCCCACTCGGACCGGCCTATGGAATCACCACCCTGGTCGACAGCAGCCTGAACAAGTGGGACACCATTTATCTGGAGTCCGGCGACCATGAATCACTGGTCGCAATCGACGGAAGGGATTTCGAACAGCTGATGTCTCACTGCAGACACTGCGACCTTAGCCGCGACTGGTTCTAAACAGTACAGACAAAAAAAGGCCGCAGCGTTGCCGCTGCGGCCTTTTTTTGTCGTTCAGATCAGGAGTAAGGATTACTCGATGATCTTGGCAACAACGCCAGCACCAACGGTACGGCCACCTTCGCGAATCGCGAAGCGCAGACCGTCTTCCATGGCGATCGGGTGGATCAGGGTAACAGTCATCTGAATGTTGTCACCCGGCATCACCATCTCAACGCCTTCCGGCAGCTCACACGCACCAGTCACGTCGGTGGTACGGAAGTAGAACTGCGGACGGTAGCCTTTGAAGAACGGGGTGTGACGACCACCTTCGTCCTTGGACAGTACGTACACTTCCGCTTCGAACTTGGTGTGCGGAGTGATGGAACCCGGCTTGGCCAGTACCTGACCACGCTCTACTTCGTCACGCTTGGTGCCGCGCAGCAGGGCGCCGATGTTCTCACCAGCACGGCCTTCATCCAGCAGCTTGCGGAACATTTCCACACCGGTACAGGTAGTGGTGGTGGTGTCTTTCAGACCAACGATGGCGATTTCATCACCAGTCTTAACGATGCCACGCTCCACACGACCGGTTACTACGGTACCGCGACCAGAGATGGAGAACACGTCTTCGATCGGCATCAGGAACGGCTTGTCGATAGCGCGCTCCGGCTCCGGAATGTAGGAGTCCAGGGTTTCTACCAGCTTCTTAACAGCGGTGGTGCCCAGGCCATTCTCGTCTTCGCCATTCAGCGCCATCAGAGCAGAACCAACCACGATCGGGGTGTCGTCGCCCGGGAACTCGTACTGGTCCAGAAGTTCGCGAACTTCCATCTCTACCAGTTCCAGCAGCTCTTCGTCGTCGACCATGTCGGCTTTGTTCAGGAATACCACGATGTACGGTACACCTACCTGACGGGACAGCAGGATGTGCTCACGAGTCTGCGGCATGGGGCCGTCAGCAGCGGAACATACCAGGATCGCGCCGTCCATCTGGGCAGCACCGGTGATCATGTTCTTAACGTAGTCGGCGTGTCCCGGGCAGTCTACGTGCGCGTAGTGGCGAATCGGGGACTCGTACTCTACGTGAGAGGTAGAGATGGTAATACCACGCTCACGCTCTTCCGGAGCCTTGTCGATACCGTCGAAAGCAACGGCAGCGCCGCCCCACACTTCGGAACATACGCGGGTCAGCGCAGCGGTCAGAGTGGTTTTACCGTGGTCAACGTGACCGATGGTGCCCACGTTTACGTGGGGCTTGGAACGTTCAAACTTTTCTTTTCCCATTTTCAGGATCCTCTAACTAAAAGTTTCAAAGGGATTAAAGCTTAAGCCTTGTTTTTGGCGATGATTTCATCAGCCACGTTGCGCGGCGCTTCAGCGTACTTTTCGAATTCCATGGTGTAGGTAGCACGGCCCTGGGTCGCAGAACGCAGGTCGGTGGCGTAACCGAACATTTCGGCCAGCGGCACTTCCGCGTTGATCACCTTGCCGGAGGAGTTCTCATCCATACCCTGGATCAGACCACGACGACGGTTCAGGTCACCGACCACGTCACCCATGTTTTCTTCCGGAGTAACTACCTCTACCTTCATGACCGGCTCAAGCAGTACGGCACCACCCTTCTGGGCCAGCTGCTTGGTCGCCATGGAAGCAGCGATCTTGAACGCCATTTCGTTGGAGTCCACATCGTGGTAGGAACCGTCAAATACAGTAGCCTTCAGGCCCAGCAACGGGTAGCCCGCCAGAACACCGTTCTGCATCTGCTCAGCAATACCCTTCTGGATCGCCGGGACGTATTCCTTAGGAACCACACCGCCGACCAGCTCGTTCTGGAATACCAGACCGTCTTCTGCTTCCGGATCCAGGTTCGGCTCGAAGCGAATCCAGCAGTGACCGTACTGACCGCGACCACCGGACTGGCGAACGAACTTACCTTCGATCTCACAGGTGTTGGTGATGCGCTCGCGGTAGGCTACCTGCGGCTTACCGATGTTAGCTTCCACGTTGAACTCGCGACGCATACGGTCGACGATGATGTCCAGGTGCAGCTCACCCATACCGGAGATGATGGTCTGGCCGGTCTCTTCGTCGGTCTTCACGCGGAACGACGGGTCTTCCTGAGCCAGTTTTCCCAGAGCGATACCCATTTTTTCCTGGTCCGGCTTGGACTTCGGCTCAACTGCTACGGAGATTACCGGCTCCGGGAACTCCATGCGCTCGAGAACAATCTTGTTGGCCTCGTCACACAGGGTGTCACCGGTAGTGGTGTCTTTCAGACCGATCGCCGCAGCAATGTCACCAGCCAGTACTTCTTTGATTTCCTGGCGGTTGTTCGCGTGCATCTGCACCATACGGCCGATACGCTCACGCTTGCTCTTCACGGAGTTGAATACACCGGTGCCGCTCTCCAGCTTACCGGAGTAAACGCGGAAGAAGGTCAGGGTACCAACGAAGGGGTCGGTGGCGATCTTGAACGCCAGCGCAGCGAACGGCGCATCGTCGTCGGCTTCACGGGTAGCAACGGTTTCACCGTCGTCCAGGGTACCTTCGATCGCTTTAACTTCGGTCGGCGCCGGCAGGTATTCGATAACCGCGTCCAGTACCGCCTGCACGCCCTTGTTCTTGAACGCAGAGCCGCCCAGAACCGGCACGATTTCGTTGGCCAGGGTGCGCTGACGGATAGCTGCCTTGATTTCCTCTTCGGACAGCTCACCTTCTTCCAGGTACTTCTCCATCAGCTCTTCGCTGGCTTCGGCCGCTGCTTCCATCAGGAATTCGCGCATTTCGTTGCACTGATCGACCATGTCTGCAGGGATGTCTTCGTAGGTGAAGGTCATACCCTGGTCTTCTTCGTTCCAGATGATGGCTTTCATCTTGACCAGGTCGACAACGCCTTTGAACTCATCTTCAGAGCCAATGGTCATCTGCAGCGGAACCGCGTTTGCGTTCAGACGGGTTTTCAGCTGTTTTACGACGTTCAGGAAGTTGGCACCGGTACGGTCCATCTTGTTGACGAAGACCATGCGCGGCACTTCGTACTTGTTGGCCTGACGCCAAACGGTCTCGGTCTGCGGCTGCACACCGGAGGAACCGCACAGCACAACAACGGCGCCATCCAGTACACGCAGGGAGCGCTCTACTTCAATGGTGAAGTCAACGTGTCCGGGGGTGTCGATAATGTTGACGCGGTGTTGGTCGAACTGCTGACGCATACCAGCCCAGAAACAGGTGGTAGCTGCAGAAGTAATGGTAATACCACGCTCCTGCTCCTGTGCCATCCAGTCCATGGTGGCCGCACCCTCGTGCACCTCACCAATTTTGTGGGACAGACCGGTGTAGAACAGTACGCGTTCGGTGGTGGTGGTTTTACCGGCGTCTACGTGGGCGCAGATACCGATATTACGATAGCGTGCGATAGGCGTTTTACGTGCCACAGTTGTATCCTCGATATAACGGCAAAAGGCAGCGCGGAAATTCCCTTGCTGCCTTTCGGTATTAATTTCCGATGGTAATAATCATCAGAGTTAGAAGCGCCACTATCTTAGAAACGATAGTGAGAGAACGCCTTGTTGGCTTCCGCCATACGGTGTACATCTTCACGCTTCTTGACCGCGCCGCCCTTGTTCTGGGATGCATCGATCATTTCATTGGCCAGGCGCTGAGCCATGGACTTCTCGCCGCGCTTACGGGAGAAATCTACCAGCCAACGCATTGCCAGAGCGGTACGACGCGCTGGACGCACTTCTACCGGCACCTGGTAGGTAGCACCACCAACACGACGGGATTTTACTTCCACCATCGGGGCGATGTTTTCCAGGGACTCTTCGAAAATTTCAATCGGATCTTTGTTCAGCTTCTCTGAAACCAGATCCAGTGCACCGTATACGATGCTTTCCGCCACGGACTTCTTGCCGCTGATCATGACATGGTTCATGAACTTGGCCAGAGTCACGTTCCCGAACTTAGGATCGGGCAGCACTTCGCGCTTGGCGACTACACGTCTTCTTGGCATGGGATTGCCTCTCTTCAGGGTTACTCCGAGACGCCGCCGTAAACACTTACAACTCGGCGAGCTCAGCCTTACTCCGGTTATTCGTTAAACCGAAACGCAAATTGTGACCTAGGGAATTAACCCTTAGGACGCTTGACACCGTACTTGGAACGGGCCTGTTTGCGATTGTTTACGCCGGCACAGTCAAGTGCGCCGCGTACAGTGTGGTAGCGCACACCCGGCAAGTCTTTTACACGACCGCCGCGAATCAGCACCACGCTGTGCTCCTGCAGGTTGTGGCCTTCACCGCCGATGTACGAAGTTACTTCGAAACCGTTGGTCAGGCGCACACGGCAAACTTTACGCAGTGCAGAGTTCGGCTTCTTCGGTGTAGTGGTGTACACACGAGTGCAGACTCCGCGACGCTGCGGGTTGGCTTGCAATGCAGGCACATCGCTTTTTTCAACTTTGCGTTTTCTCGGCTTACGAACCAACTGGTTGATCGTTGCCATTAAAAATCACTCCAAAAATAAAACGCCCCCACCATCAACTGCAGTGAGGGCCTATCGTCAGTGCGTAACCATCCGCGTACCTCAATGCGCAGAAGCGCAACGAGAGCGAAAGGTTCCACCCCATTAGCGGGGGCCGCATTCTATAAGCCGCGACACCCCTAGTCAATCACCGTGTACAGTAATTGCTCACTGTCCCCGCTGACTGCGATTCGACACCGACCAGGATTGGGACTACCTGGTCGGTGGTATACCGCCGACTTATTCCCCGGAAGATTTCAGGGCTTCGGTCAGCGCCGCTTCTACCTCTTCCGCAGACGGGCCTTCGGCATAACCGAAGCTCACCTGCGCAGTGCGCTTGCGCTTGCGCTCGGTGTGGTAGGCGAGACCGGTACCGGCCGGGATCAGACGACCCACTACCACGTTTTCCTTCAGGCCGCGCAGGCTGTCTTCCTTGCCGGTTACCGCCGCTTCGGTCAGGACGCGGGTGGTCTCCTGGAAGGAGGCCGCGGACAGGAAGGATTCGGTCGCCAGAGAGGCCTTGGTGATACCCAGCAGCAGACGCTCGTACTGCGCCGGCTGTTTGCTCTCGGCACGCAGACGCTCGTTCTGCTCGATGACCGCCTGGTACTCAACCTGTTCACCCTTGATGAACTCGGAGTCGCCCATCTCCAGAATTTCAACTTTGCGCAGCATCTGACGCACGATGGTCTCGATGTGCTTGTCGTTGATCTTCACACCCTGGAGGCGGTAAACCTCCTGGATCTCGTTGGTGATGTAACGCGCCAGTTCCTCTACGCCTTTCAGACGCAGGATATCGTGCGGGTTGGACGGACCGTCGGAAATAACCTCGCCCTTCTCTACGGTTTCGCCCTCGAACACGGTCAGCTGACGGTGTTTCGGAATCAGAACCTCGTAGGAGTCTTTGCCATTGGCCAGCGGCTTGCCGTCTTTCGGGGTGATCTGCAGACGTACCTTGCCTTTGGTCTCTTTACCGAAAGACACAGTACCGGAGATCTCCGCCAGGATGGACGGCTCTTTCGGCTTACGCGCTTCGAACAGGTCGGCAACGCGCGGCAGACCACCGGTGATGTCCTTGGTTTTGCCGGATTCCTGCGGAATACGCGCGATAACATCACCCACGCTCACCTTGTCGCCCTCTTTCAGGCTCAGGATCGCGCGCGGCGGCAGCGCATAGTGCGCCGGTGCGCTGGAGCTGGCCAGGGTCAGCTCCTCACCGTTCTCATCCACCAGGGTCACAGCCGGGCGCAGGTCTTTACCCGCTGCCGGGCGCTCTGCCGGATCGATCACCTCGATGGAGGACAGGCCGGTGATTTCGTCGGTCTGCTTGCGGATGGACAGGCCATCTTCCATACCGGACAGTTTCACCCAACCGGCAACCTCGGTGATGATCGGGTGGGTGTGCGGGTCCCACTTGGCCACAATCTTGCCACCGTCAACCTCGGCACCCTCGTCAACACTGATCTGTGCACCGTAGGGCAGCTTGTAACGCTCGCGCTCGCGACCGGCGCTGTCGGCAATCGCCAGCTCACCGGAACGGGAAACCGCCACCAGGTTGCCGCTTGCGGCCTTCACCGTCTTCACATTGTGCAGACGTACGGTACCGCCCAGCTTCACCTGGATGCTGTCCGCCGCAGAAGCACGGCTCGCCGCACCACCGATGTGGAAGGTACGCATGGTCAGCTGGGTACCCGGTTCACCGATGGACTGGGCAGCCACAACGCCCACAGCCTCACCCGGGTTGGCGCGGTGGCCACGGGCCAGGTCGCGGCCGTAGCACTGGGCACAGATACCGTGCGCAGTCTCACAGGTGATCGCAGAACGCACGATAACTTCGTCGATACCCATGCCTTCGATGCGCTCTACCCACGCTTCGTCGATCATGGTGCCAGCCGGGACCGCGATCTCGTCGCTGCCGGGCTTGGGCACATCGCGGGCCACAACGCGACCGAGGATACGGTCACCCAGGGACTCGATCACGTCGCCACCCTCGATCACCGGCGCCATGGTCAGACCTTCATCGGTGCCACAGTCGATCTCGGTGATGACCACGTCCTGGGCCACGTCCACCAGACGGCGGGTCAGGTAACCGGAGTTCGCGGTTTTCAGTGCGGTATCCGCCAGACCTTTACGAGCACCGTGGGTGGAGATGAAGTACTGCAGTACGCTCAGACCTTCACGGAAGTTCGCGGTAATGGCGTTTTCAATAATGGAGCCGTCCGGACGCGCCATCAGGCCGCGCATACCGGCCAGCTGACGGATCTGGGCCTCGGAACCCCGCGCGCCGGAGTCGGCGTACATGTACACGGAGTTGAAGGAGTCCTGCTCGGTCTCTTTACCTTCGCGGTCGATGACCTTTTCCTTACGGATACCGGCCATCATCGCCTGGGTTACCTTGTCGTTGGTACGGGACCAAACGTCGATAACCTTGTTGTATTTCTCGCCCGCGGTGACCAGACCGGAAGCGAACTGGCTCTCGATCTCTTTCACTTCCTCTTCTGCGGAAGCGATCAGGTCGGCCTTGGCCGACGGGATCTCGAAGTCGTTCACCCCGATGGAGGAACCGGACTTGGTGGAGAAGTCGAAACCGGTGTACATCAGCTGGTCAGCAAAGATGACGGTCGCCTTCAGGCCTACCTTGCGGTAACACTCGTTCAGTACGCGGGAGATCGCCTTCTTCTTCATGGGCTGGTTGACCATGTCGAAGGGCATACCGTCCGGCACGATGTTCCACAGCAGCGCGCGGCCAACGGTGGTGTCATACACGGTGCGGGTCTGGCGCTTCTCGCCGTCTTCACCGATTTCCACTTCGTCGATACGCACTTTTACCTTCGCCTGCAGGCCAACCTGCTTGGCGTAGAAGGCGCGGCTCACTTCCTTGATATCGGAGAAGAACATGCCTTCGCCTTTATCGTTCACGCGCTCGCGGGTCATCCAGTACAGACCCAGTACCACGTCCTGGGACGGTACGATGATCGGCTCACCGTTGGCGGGCGACAGGATGTTGTTGGTGGACATCATCAGCGCGCGGGATTCCAGCTGCGCTTCGATGGTCAGCGGTACGTGTACCGCCATCTGGTCACCGTCGAAGTCGGCGTTGTACGCCGCACACACCAGCGGGTGCAGCTGGATCGCTTTACCTTCAATCAGCACCGGCTCAAACGCCTGGATACCCAGACGGTGCAGGGTCGGGGCGCGGTTCAGCAGTACCGGGTGCTCGCGGATCACCTCATCGAGGATATCCCACACCACCGCTTCTTCGCGCTCGACCATTTTCTTCGCCGCCTTGATGGTGGTGGCGAGGCCGCGGGCTTCCAGCTTGCCGAAAATGAACGGCTTGAACAGCTCGAGTGCCATTTTCTTCGGCAGACCACACTGGTGCAGACGCAGGGTCGGACCTACCACGATCACCGAACGACCGGAGTAGTCAACGCGCTTGCCCAGCAGGTTCTGACGGAAACGACCCTGCTTACCCTTGATCATGTCGGCCAGGGATTTCAGCGGGCGCTTGTTGGAACCGGTGATGGCACGGCCGCGACGACCGTTATCCAGCAGTGCGTCTACTGCTTCCTGCAGCATGCGCTTTTCGTTGCGCACGATGATATCCGGCGCGTTCAGCTCGAGCAGGCGCTTCAGACGGTTGTTGCGGTTGATCACGCGACGGTACAGATCGTTCAGGTCGGAGGTCGCGAAACGGCCGCCGTCCAGCGGTACCAGCGGACGCAGGTCCGGCGGCAGTACTGGCAGTGCCTGCATGACCATCCACTCCGGCTTGTTGCCGGACTTGTAGAAGGCTTCCAGCAGCTTCAGGCGCTTGGACAGCTTCTTGATCTTGGTCTCGGAATTGGTGGACGGAATCTCTTCCCGCAGACGCTGAATTTCAGACGGCAGGTCGATATCGTTCATCAGCTCCTGGATGGCTTCCGCACCCATTTTCGCTTCGAACTCGTCGGCGAACTCTTCCATCGCTTCGAAGTACTGCTCATCGTTCAGCAGCTGGCCGCGCTCCAGGGTGGTCATACCCGGATCGGTTACCACATAGGATTCGAAGTACAGTACGCGCTCGATGTCACGCAGGGTCATGTCCAGCAGCAGGCCGATACGGGACGGCAGGGACTTCAGGAACCAGATGTGTGCAACCGGGCTTGCCAGTTCGATGTGGCCCATGCGCTCACGACGCACCTTGGCCTTGGTCACTTCAACACCGCACTTCTCACAGATGATGCCGCGGTGCTTCATGCGCTTGTACTTGCCGCACAGACACTCGTAGTCCTTTACCGGGCCAAAAATCTTGGCGCAGAACAGGCCTTCACGCTCCGGCTTGAAGGTACGGTAGTTGATGGTCTCCGGCTTTTTCACTTCGCCGTAGGACCAGGAGCGGATCATGTCCGGGGATGCCAGACCGATGCGGATCGCGTCAAATTCTTCCAGCTGATCCTGGGCTTTCACCAGGTTTAACAAATCTTTCAAGGCCTTTCCTCCACTGGGGGGTAGTCAACCCGGCCAACTGCCTCTGGGGCCGGGAGCGCCGGTGGTGTCAATTTCTGGTAGCCACCACCGGCCTCTGTCTACTAAATCCGATAGTTACCGGTCTTACTCGTTTTCCAGCTCGAAGTTCATACCCAGCGAGCGGATTTCCTTGACCAGTACGTTGAAGGACTCGGGCATGCCCGGCTCCATGCGGTGGTCGCCATCCACGATGTTCTTGTACATCTTGGTACGACCTTCCACGTCATCGGATTTGACCGTGAGCATTTCCTGCAGGGTGTAAGCGGCACCGTATGCTTCCAGTGCCCACACCTCCATCTCACCGAAACGCTGACCACCGAACTGCGCCTTACCACCCAGCGGCTGCTGGGTAACAAGGCTGTAGGAACCGGTGGAACGCGCGTGCATCTTGTCGTCCACCAGGTGGTTCAGCTTCAGCATGTACATGTAACCCACGGTTACCGGACGCTCGAAGGCATCACCGGTACGGCCGTCGTGCAGGGTGATCTGGCCGGAATCCGGGATATCCGCCAGACGCAGCAGCTGCTTGATCTCGGATTCCGCGGCGCCGTCGAACACCGGAGTCGCCATCGGCACACCGCCGCGCAGGTTCTCGGCCATCGCCAGGATTTCCTGATCAGACAGCAGGTCCAGCTCTTCCTTGTTACCGCCAGTGGAGTTGTACACCTCTTCTAGGAAGCCGCGCACTTTGGCTACTTCCTGCTGCTCCTGGATCATGCGGTCGATCTTGGCACCGAGGCCCTTGGCCGCCATGCCGAGGTGCATTTCCAGTACCTGACCGACGTTCATACGGGACGGAACACCCAGCGGGTTCAGTACCACGTCGACCGGCATGCCGTTTTCGTCGTACGGCATGTCTTCCACCGGCTTGATCACGGAGATAACACCCTTGTTACCGTGACGACCGGCCATCTTGTCACCGGGCTGGATGCGACGCTTGATCGCCAGGTAAACCTTGACGATTTTCAGCACGCCCGGCGCCAGGTCGTCGCCGGATTCCAGTTTCTTCTTCTTGTCTTCAAACTTCTCGTCGAGCAGTTTGCGACGCTCTTTCAGCTGGGCCTCGGCCTTTTCCAGCTGCTCGTTCAGGCTGTCTTCCGCCATGCGCAGCTTGAACCAGTCTTCACGCGGCAGTGCGGACAGCACTTCTGCGGTCAGCTCGTCACCTTTCTTGACGCCCTTGCCGCCGGCTACCTTCTGGCCTTCCAGCGCTGCCTGCAGACGCTCAAAGGTGGCGCCTTCGACAATGCGGTATTCCTCGTTCAGGTCCTTGCGCACTTCGTCCAGCTGCGCCTTCTCGATGGCGATGGAGCGCTGGTCTTTCTGCAGGCCGTCGCGGGTGAACACCTGGACGTCGATCACGGTACCGCGGGTGCCGGAGGGCGCGCGCAGGGAGGTGTCTTTAACGTCGGACGCCTTCTCACCAAAGATGGCGCGCAGCAGTTTTTCTTCCGGGGTCAGCTGGGCTTCGCCTTTCGGAGTTACCTTGCCTACCAGGATGTCGCCCGGGCCCACTTCCGCACCGATGTACACGATGCCGGACTCGTCCAGCTTGTTTAGCGCAGATTCGCCCACGTTGGGGATATCCGCGGTGATTTCCTCACTGCCCAGCTTGGTGTCGCGGGCAATACAGGTCAGTTCCTGGATGTGAATGGTGGTGAAGCGGTCGTCCTGCACCACGCGCTCGGATACGAGGATGGAGTCCTCGAAGTTGTAGCCGTTCCACGGCATGAACGCGATGCGCATGTTCTGGCCCAGGGCCAGCTCACCCAGGTCAACGGACGGGCCGTCGGCCAGGATATCGCCGCGCTCAACCACGTCGCCGGTCTTCACGATCGGGCGCTGGTTGATGCAGGTGTTCTGGTTGGAGCGGGTGTACTTGGTCAGGTTGTACAGATCCACACCCGCGTCACCGGCTTCCACTTCGCTGTCGTGTACACGCACAACCACACGGCTCGCGTCCACGCGCTCGATTACACCGCCACGCTTGGCCACCACGCACACGCCGGAGTCGCGCGCAACGGTGCGCTCCATACCAGTACCTACAAGCGGCTTCTCAGCGCGCAGGGTCGGAACCGCCTGACGCTGCATGTTGGAACCCATGAGTGCGCGGTTGGCGTCATCGTGCTCAAGGAACGGGATCATCGCCGCTGCCACGGACACTACCTGACGGGCGGACACGTCCATGTACTGGATCTCGTCCGGGTTCTTCAGGGTGAACTCGTTCTGGTGACGCACGCTGACCAGGTCATCGGTGAAGCGGCCGTTCTCGTCCACCGCAGCGGACGCCTGTGCAATCACGTAGTTCGCTTCGTTGATCGCAGACAGATACTCGATGTGATCGGTTAACTGGCCGTCCACCACTTTGCGGTACGGGCTCTCGAGGAAGCCGTAGTGGTTGGCGCGGGCATAGGTAGCCAGAGAGTTGATCAGACCGATGTTCGGACCTTCCGGCGTTTCAATCGGACACACGCGGCCGTAGTGGGTCGGGTGTACGTCGCGCACTTCGAAGCCCGCGCGCTCGCGGGTCAGGCCACCCGGGCCCAGTGCGGATACACGGCGCTTGTGAGTAACCTCGGACAGCGGGTTGTTCTGGTCCATAAACTGGGACAGCTGGGAGGAACCAAAGAATTCCTTCACCGCGGCCGCTACCGGCTTGGCGTTGATCAGATCCTGCGGCATCAGGCCTTCGGACTCTGCCATGGACAGACGCTCTTTCACCGCGCGCTCTACACGCACCAGGCCGACGCGGAACTGGTTTTCCGCCATCTCGCCCACGGAACGCACACGACGGTTACCCAGGTGGTCGATATCGTCCACCATGCCGCGACCGTTGCGGATCTCGATCAGGGTCTTCAGAACATCAACGATGTCGTCTTTGCTCAGGGTGCCCTCGCCGGTCTCGTCTTCACGGCCCAGGCGACGGTTGAACTTCATGCGGCCAACCGCGGACAGATCGTAGCGCTCGTCGGAGAAGAACAGGTTCTCGAACAGAGACTCTGCAGACTCCTTGGTCGGCGGCTCGCCCGGGCGCATCATGCGGTAGATTTCTACCAGCGCTTCCAGCTGGGTGCGGGAAGGATCGGCACGCAGGGTGTCGGATACGAACGGACCGCAGTCCAGATCGTTGGTGTACAGGGTCTCGAACTGTTTGATGTTCAGGACACGCAGCTTGTTGATGACTTCATCGGTAATTTCGGTATTACACTCGATCGCCACTTCACCGGTGGATTCGTCGATGATGTCGTTGGCCAGTACGCGACCGTTCGCGTAGGCAACCGGCGCCTCCAGGGTTTCCACCCCGGCCTTTTCCAGCTGGCGAATGTGACGCGGAGTGATACGGCGTCCTTCCTCAACAATCACCTTGCCGCTGCCATCACGGATGTCAAAGGAGGCAACATCACCGCGCAGGCGCGACGGGATCAGTTTTAGGCTGACGGTATCGTTGTTCAGGGTGAACTTGCTGGTTTCGAAGAACATTTCCAGCATTTCCTGGGAGCTGAAGCCCAGGGCGCGCAGCAGGATGGTCGCCGGCAGTTTGCGGCGACGGTCGATACGCACGTATACCAGGTCTTTCGGATCAAACTCGAAGTCGAGCCAGGAGCCACGGTAAGGAATCACGCGCGCGGCGTACAACAGCTTACCGGAAGAGTGGGTCTTGCCCTTGTCGTGATCGAAGAACACACCCGGGGAACGGTGCAGCTGAGACACGATCACGCGCTCGGTACCGTTAATGACGAAGGTACCGTTTTCGGTCATGAGCGGAATTTCGCCCATGTACACTTCCTGCTCTTTGATGTCCTTGATGGACTTATTCGCAGATTCTTTATCGTAAATAATCAGGCGCACACGCACGCGCAGCGGGCACGCATAAGTTACACCGCGCAGGGTACATTCCTTGACATCGAATACCGGCTTGCCGAGGGTGTAGCTCACGTACTCGAGCGCGGCGTTGCCAGAGTAGCTGACAATCGGAAATACAGACTTGAACGCCGCCTGCAGGCCCATATCCAGGCGCTCATCCGGGCGCGTGTCGGCCTGAGTGAATTTGCGATACGAGTCCAGCTGTATCGCAAGCAGGAAAGGCACGTCCATGACCTTAGGCAGTTTGCCAAAATCCTTGCGGATACGTTTTTTCTCAGTGTATGAGTAAGCCATTCATATTCCCCAGCTTGATCGGTGACAAGACTTCAGTCGAACTGCGGTCAGCACGCTGACGATACGCAGCCCATCCGGGCGAGAAGTCTCTGTACATTGCGCTACGCTTTAAGAAGTTGTTCAAAAAACGCACCGAAATCTACACAAACGTCTCGGATTTTCTTCAATCGTGCGGCCGGAAATTTAAGTTACCCTTGGCGGGAAAAACCCCGGTGTCGCAAACGGCAAAAAGGCCGGCGGACAAAAGTCCACCAGCCTTTCCGCCAGCGGTTGATTACGCAGCCACTGGCGGTGCTATGCAGATCCGAATTACTTCAGTTCTACGCTAGCGCCAGCTTCTTCCAGCTCTTTCTTGGCAGCTTCGGCTTCAGCCTTGTTAGCGCCTTCTTTCAGGGTGCTCGGAGCGCCGTCAACCAGTTCTTTGGCTTCTTTCAGGCCCAGACCGGTGATGCCGCGAACAGCCTTGATCACGTTTACTTTCTTGTCGCCAGCGGAAGTCAGAACGATGTCGAAAGAGTCTTTCTCTTCAGCCGCTTCAGCAGCCGGACCAGCAGCAACTACAGCAGCAGCTGCGGTTACGCCGAATTTCTCTTCCATAGCGGTGATCAGCTCAACAACGTCCTTAACGGACATCTCGGCGATCGCATTGATGATATCTTCTTTAGTCAGAGACATGAGTTAGTACCTGATTTCGTGTGAGCAGCAAGCTGCTCGTAAATTCAATAAAAAGTCGTTGAAAACTGCGATTTCGCGAGGCGAAACAATTACGCAGCTTGCTGCTCTTTTTGGTCGCGAACGGCCGCAATAGTGCGAACCAGCTTGCCAGCAGAGGCTTCTTTCAACACGCTCATCAGCTGGGCGATAGCTTCGTCGTAAGTCGGCAGGCTTGCCAACAGTTGGACGTCAGTAGCTACGCCTTCGAAGGCGGCACCTTTCAGTTCCAGCTTGTCATTCTTCTTCGCGAAGTCACGCAGGATGCGCGCACCGGCACCCGGGTGTTCCTTGGAAAAAGCAATGATGCTGGGACCGACGAATTTCTCAACGAGACATTCGAATTCGGTACCGGCCAGAGCGCGACGCGCCAGAGTATTACGAACAACTTTCAGCCAAACGCCGTGTTCGCGAGCCTCTTTGCGCAGGGCGGTCATGTCATTTACGGTTACGCCGCGGGAATCCGCAACAACCGCTGACAGGGCGCCCACAGCAGCCTGCTGGACTTCCGCGACAATCGCTTTCTTGTCTACGAGTCCAATAGCCATAGTGTCACTCCTGGATTTGAATGAAGGCCGGGAACTACATGTCACCCGACCCGTTCCGGTGCTTAAAGCTCAAATCCAGTAAAAAATACTGGTTTGGGCACACCGTCTGCGTAGGCTCGATGCCGTTAGTGGCCAACCTGGCCTGGCGTCGGATTAAGCGGTGGGCGTTTAAACCTCAAACACCCGCCGCACCTACGGTCTTTGACGGCCCGCCATTCAGCCAAAGCAAAATGGCGGACCCCAAAGTTCTTTTTACTGAACGCTAATTATTTAACGTCCAGAGAAGCCTGGTCGATGGTCAGACCCGGGCCCATGGTGGTGCTCAGGGTGATCTTCTTCAGATACACACCCTTGGCAGAAGCCGGCTTGACCTTTTTCAGGTCCGCAACCAGAGCTTCCAGGTTTTCTTTCAGCGCGCTCAGCTCGAAAGAAACCTTGCCGATACCACCGTGGATGATGCCGCCCTTGTCAGCGCGGAAACGCACCTGACCAGCCTTGGCATTCTTGACCGCGGTTACCACGTCCGGGGTTACGGTGCCGGTTTTCGGGTTCGGCATCAGGCCGCGCGGGCCGAGGATCTGACCCAGCTGACCGACAACGCGCATGGCGTCCGGAGAGGCGATGACTACGTCGAAGTCCATGTTGCCGGCTTTGATGTCGGCAGCCAGTTCGTCCATACCCACCAGCTCAGCGCCGGCTGCCTTGGCAGCTTCAGCGTTGGCACCCTGGGTAAATACGGCTACGCGCACGTCTTTACCGTTACCGTGGGGCAGAGTGGTCGCACCGCGAACAGCCTGGTCGGATTTACGCGGATCGATACCCAGGTTGATGGCGGCATCAACGGTTTCCGCGAACTTGACGTTGGAGAACTCTTTCAGCAGAGATACAGCTTCTTCGATGCCGTAAGCCTTGCCAGACTGGAGTTTTTCAGCGATAGCGCGCTGACGCTTGGTCAATTTGGCCACTTACACGCCCTCCACTTCGATACCGGCACTGCGTGCGGAACCAGCGATGGTACGCACAGCTGCTTCCAGGTCGGATGCAGTCAGGTCTGCCTTCTTCATTTCCACGATCTCTTCGATCTGAGCGCGGGTAACTTTACCCACTTTCTCAGTGTTCGGACGGCCGGAACCGCTCTTGATCTTGGCAGCCTTGCGCAGCAGAACCGCGGCGGGCGGGGACTTCATGATGAAGGTGAAGGAGCGATCGCCGTATACAGAGATCACAACAGGAATCGGCAGACCCGGCTCAATGCCTTGAGTCTGGGCGTTGAACGCCTTACAGAATTCCATGATGTTCACACCTTTCTGACCCAGCGCGGGGCCGACGGGCGGACTCGGGTTGGCCTGACCGGCCTTAACTTGCAGCTTGATGTAAGCTTCTACTTTCTTAGCCATTACAGCTTCCTCTTTAACTGGGTATTAGCGCCTGCGCTGTACACTCTTACAAACGTGCAACGCTCAGCTCCCCTGCTTGTGCCCCCAAACCCGTCAAATGCGGTTTTCAGGGACGCGAAAGCCCTCTTCCGCTTGTCGCGAAAGAGGGCCGAATCCTTTCAGCTCGAAATCAGCCTTTTTCTACCTGACTGAATTCCAGCTCTACCGGTGTGGAGCGACCGAAGATCAACACCGCCACCCGCAGGCGACTTTTCTCGTAGTTGACCTCTTCCACCACACCGTTGAAGTCGTTAAACGGACCGTCGATAACCCGCACCATTTCACCCGGTTCGAACAGGGTTTTGGGCTTGGGCTTCTCTGCAGCGTCATCCATACGATTCAGGATGGCCTGCGCCTCACGGTCGGTAATCGGTGCCGGCTTGTCCGCCTTGCCACCGATAAAGCCCAGCACACGGGGAGTTTCCTTCACCAGGTGCCAGGTGTCGTCATTGAGCTCCATTTCCACCAGTACGTAACCGGGGAAAAACTTGCGCTCACTCTTGCGCTTCTGACCGGCACGCATTTCCACCACTTCTTCCGTGGGGACAAGCACTTCACCAAACAGGTGATCCATTTCGTGCAGCTCAATGCGCTCCTTCAGGGAAGACGCAACGCGCTTCTCATAGCCGGAGTAAGCCTGAACCACATACCAATGCTTTGCCATGGATTAACCTTTAGCCAATGATCTTGGAAGCGAGCCAACCGAGGCCGGAATCCAGCGCCCACAGAATGATCGCCATCAGCAGCACAAACACCACCACGATCAGCGTGGTCTGGGTTGCCTCCTGGCGGGTCGGCCATACTACCCGACGCACTTCATTCTGCGCTTCCCGCAGAAGATTCCAGAAGGAGCTGCCTTTTTCGGTTTGCACAGCAACAAACGCCGCCACAAGGCAGAGCGCAACAATTGCCAGAACACGATACAACAGGGGGATTTCGGCGTAGTAGGAATTGCCCGCTACAGCGGCACCAACAAGCAGCACCACCAGCAGCCACTTCAGGCCGTCAAGACGAAAGGTTTTCGCCTCTACTTTAGCATTCATACAAAGAAGCCTTTAGCGCGCCCCAATACCGCAAGGCGCCTTTATTGCCAACGACCACTAAGAGCGACAGCAGTACAGGATAGCCCAACTGCAGGCCCCTTGCGGGCATCTGAAAGTTGGCAGGCCAGGAGGGACTCGAACCCCCAACACCCGGTTTTGGAGACCGGTGCTCTACCAATTGAACTACTGGCCTGGAACACTTCCGGAAGCAAACTGCGTCACTTCCGGAAAAAATGAGGGGCGGATAATACCAGCCGCCCCAGCATTTGCAAGTGTGACTTCCGATTCACTCGAAAGTCACACCTATTCACCGATTACTCGATGATCTTGGCAACAACGCCAGCACCAACGGTACGACCACCTTCGCGAATCGCGAAGCGCAGACCGTCTTCCATGGCGATCGGGTGGATCAGGGTAACAGTCATCTGAATGTTGTCACCCGGCATCACCATCTCAACGCCTTCCGGCAGCTCACACGCACCAGTCACGTCGGTGGTACGGAAGTAGAACTGCGGACGGTAGCCTTTGAAGAACGGGGTGTGACGACCACCTTCGTCCTTGGACAGTACGTACACTTCCGCTTCGAACTTGGTGTGCGGAGTGATGGAACCCGGCTTGGCCAGTACCTGACCACGCTCTACTTCGTCACGCTTGGTGCCGCGCAGCAGGGCGCCGATGTTCTCACCAGCACGGCCTTCGTCCAGCAGCTTGCGGAACATTTCCACACCGGTACAGGTAGTGGTGGTGGTGTCTTTCAGACCAACGATGGCAATTTCATCACCAGTCTTAACGATGCCACGCTCTACACGACCGGTTACTACGGTACCGCGACCAGAGATGGAGAATACGTCTTCGATCGGCATCAGGAACGGCTTGTCGATAGCGCGCTCCGGCTCCGGAATGTAAGAGTCCAGGGTTTCTACCAGCTTCTTAACAGCAGTGGTGCCCAGGCCATTCTCGTCTTCGCCGTTCAGCGCCATCAGAGCAGAACCAACCACGATCGGGGTGTCGTCGCCCGGGAACTCGTACTGGTCCAGAAGTTCGCGAACTTCCATCTCTACCAGTTCCAGCAGCTCTTCGTCGTCGACCATGTCGGCTTTGTTCAGGAATACCACGATGTACGGTACACCTACCTGACGGGACAGCAGGATGTGCTCACGAGTCTGCGGCATGGGGCCGTCAGCAGCGGAACATACCAGGATCGCGCCGTCCATCTGGGCAGCACCGGTGATCATGTTCTTAACGTAGTCGGCGTGTCCCGGGCAGTCTACGTGCGCGTAGTGGCGAATCGGGGACTCGTACTCTACGTGAGAGGTAGAGATGGTAATACCACGCTCACGCTCTTCCGGAGCCTTGTCGATACCGTCGAAAGCAACGGCAGCGCCGCCCCACACTTCGGAACATACGCGGGTCAGCGCAGCGGTCAGAGTGGTTTTACCGTGGTCAACGTGACCGATGGTGCCCACGTTTACGTGGGGCTTGGAACGTTCAAACTTTTCTTTTCCCATTGCGGGCCTCCCAATATAAGCGTGAGCCGAACTAGCGACCTTACCTAAGAACAGCTCCCGCGCACTCACAAAAGAGCTTACTCGGGAACCGCCGCACCCGGCCCGCAAAAGCATATAAGCCGGATACAAATAGCCGCGGAGACACAGGTCACCGCGGCCACGAATAATGGAGCTCATGGGCGGATTTGAACCGCCGACCTCACCCTTACCAAGGGTGTGCTCTACCCCTGAGCTACATGAGCTTACTCCGATTGCCAACACTTAGTGCCGGCGCAGGCGGGGCCGCCTGCAATGCGCCAAATCAAAGATTTCAGCGACTTAGACCGACCAAGCTCCGCACTGCTAATTGGAGCGGGCAGCGGGAATCGAACCCGCATCATCAGCTTGGAAGGCTGAGGTTCTACCATTGAACTATGCCCGCGCTACCGCGTGCGTTACTCCTTAAATAGAAGACCAAACAACTTCTTCTACCTTCGATGCCAGCACACAGGCATCTGAATAATGGTGCAGGGGGGTGGATTCGAACCACCGAAGCTTGCGCGTCAGATTTACAGTCTGATCCCTTTGGCCACTCGGGAACCCCTGCCTCAAGGTGGTGCGCATTCTCCACACCATCCTATCCGCTGTCAACAATTTTTCTTTCAAATTCACACACTTACCTGAATTTCTTCAACGAACCGTGCGACTGAAAGAAATGGAGCTGGCGAGAGGAGTCGAACCCCCGACCGGCTGATTACAAGTCAGCTGCTCTACCAACTGAGCTACGCCAGCTTCTTCCAGATCGACCTTTTCAGGCCGAATCTTCCACCGGGGTTGTTGACTCCCCCTTAAGTGGAGGCGGGATTCTAGGGGAAGTGTTCACGACACGCAACAGGCTCTTGTCGCTTTTTTTCACCTCGAATGTGGACTTCCGAAATTCATCTGCAAGGCCACTTCCACACTCACTCAATTTCCTTTTCGCGAATTTCACTGCACAGGTTCTGCCGGCGGTCGATTTCCGGGTAATCCAGCTGGAGCTGCTGCCAAAACCCATCGGCAATCTCGCCATTGCCAGTGTTTTCCACCACCACCCAACGCTCGAGATAGGTCTGCGGTTCCTCGCGATATTGCGCGGCGAATCCGCGTCCCTGCAGCTCGTTGGTCAGGATGCGCGCGCGCTCTTCCTCGGAAAAGATGCCAAAGGAAATCCCATTTTCCAGTGACCCCTTGGGGATTACGTAGCTGTCGATACCGGCCGCCTGCAGCTCGCGCAACTTGCGAAACGCCTCCTGGGAGGAGTTCAGTGGGGCCAGGAAAACCCAGTAGCGCATCTGGCCCTGCATCTCGATTTCCTTCATCGCGGCCGGCACCTGCAGCGCCTGCAGCCGACGCGCCACCTCCTCCCCCTGATAGGCCTCGTCAAACGGGCCCACGAGACTACACAGCTGTGCAGTGGATTTGGCCGCACGCACGGGCGCTTTTTGCCGCGTAACGCTGGCCGGGGGGGCCACCTCCCGCGCCGGCGCGCTCAATTGTGAGGAGTCCGCTTCACTCACCAGAGCAATACTGCCGGCATCCCCTTCTACCACCTGTGGCGCAACCCTGGCCGCAGGCGCGGTGTCCGTGGTGACAAACCAGGCAAGCAGGCCGAGATTCGCTGCCGCCAACAAGAAAAATATCCAGCGCATAGTCGTCAGTCAGTTGTTATCTATCAATGTTCGGAATCGACTTTGTATGTTCGGGTGGGTTTGACCAACGATGCCAGCCCACTCGCCCCCACAATTTCGTGAAGTGCGGATTCTAGCCTCACTCCGCCTCAGCTGGCAGTGACTGGCGCACAGGTCGCCAGCCCGCCCACTTCAGGCGATCACGGCCCTCAGGGATTGGTAAGCGCCAACCCCTCCATCACCAGGTCCTCCAGCAACACAAAAGGCCGCTCACTGAGGGATGCCAGTAATGCGCCATCCCCCCCGGTCAGCAGCAACCGGGGCGCCGCAGCGCCGGTGGCTGCGCATTGCTGCTGCAGAAAACCGAATGCCTGGTCCACCGCGCCGAGGACCATCAGCGGCAGGCCGCGATTGACCGCATCCTGGGTATTTGTCCCCGGGGCAAGGGACATGCCCGGCGCAAAGCTTTCGGCAACCTTGACCGCATCGGTGTCACTGTAGAGCGCCCGGCGCATCAACCCGAGCCCGGGCACGATATACCCCCCCAGATGCTCGCCGCCGCCACCCAGCAGATCCAGGGTTACCGCGCTGCCACAGTCCACCACCAGCGCCGGTGCCGGTGAGCGCCGGTAAGCCGCAAGCACCGCCAGCCAGCGGTCAACCCCCAGCTTTTCCACCTGCGCATAGGCACAGCGAACACCATCGCACGCGGCAGACACCCGCGCGAACTCTGCAACAACACCCAGGTCTCGCAGCAGGCGCGCTTCGATTGCGCTCTCGACATCACGCCCGGCCACATTGGCAACGCGCACCCGCCGGGGAGCACACTCCAGCCAGCACACCGGCAGGGCAGCTTCAAGCCACCAGGGGCCGGGCGCGAAAACGCCGCGGGCGACAATCTCCGTCTCCCCACCTGCAACCGGGGTCGCGCGAATCAGCCGCCACTTGCCCCGGGTATTGCCCTGATCCAGCTCGAGAATCACGGGGTGTCGCTCCCGGCGGGCCGCAGGGAAATCTCGCCCCCGTGAAACGCACGGCACTCACCATCGATTTCCAGCAGCAGCGCGCCGCTGCGATCCACCCCGCGCTCGATGCCACACCAGCGCTGCTGCGCGGACTGCAGGCACACTTCGGCATCGGCGAACTGATCCAGCGCCTGCCACGCTTCCCGCCACGCGCTGAAACCGGACTCGGGATAGGTCGCCAGCAACGGCAACAACTCGTCCAGCATCGCGGCCACCAGGGCATTGCGCGAAATACCCGGGCGCACCTCAGCGAGATCGATCCAGGGCTGCCCTATCGCCTCCGCCGCCGCCGCGGGCAGACGTATATTCAGGCCAATACCGATCACCACCGCACAGCGGTCGGTGAGATCGCCGCTCAGCTCCAGTAACACGCCCGCCAGCTTGCGCCCCCGGCACCACACATCGTTGGGCCATTTGAGGCGTACATCCGGTACATCAAACCGCGCCAGCGCGCGTGCCAGGGCCACCCCCACAGCGAGGCTCAACCCCTCCAGCTGTTGCACCCCGCCACTGAAGCGCCAGCCGATGGAAATACTGATCCCCGAAGCAAACGGGCTCTGCCAGGTGCGCCCGCGGCGCCCGCGGCCGGCGGTCTGCTGCTCGGCGAGCAGTACCCCGCCGTGGCCGGCGCCCGCATCCAGCGCTGCCAGCATACGCGCGTTGGTGGAATCCACCTGGTCAAAAACCTGCAGCTCGCTCAGCAGCGGCGTGGCCAGCCCCGAAACCTGCGCGCGAATGGCCCGCTCGTCCAGCAAGTCCAGGCCATCGCACAGGCGGTAACCGCGGCCCTTTTCCGATTCCACCCGCAACCCCAGCGCTTCGAGTTTCTGCAACTGCTTCCATACCGCAGCGCGGCTCACCCCCAATACCTCGCCGAGGGATGCACCGGAGTGCACTTCGCCGTCGGCCAGCAGTGTCAGCAGCGGCCGCAACCGGCCGCTGAGCAGGTCTGTGCTTGGGATAGCAGGTTCGTCGGATTTACGTAGCGCCAAAACTCGGTTCTCCATCGGGTTGGCAGTGGCAGAAAGGTCAGAGATAGCGGCGACAGTAGCGTCGCCCGAGGGACGTGAGAATTTCGTAACCGATGGTGCCGGCAGCGGTGGCCATGTCATCCACGGTCCAGTCATCGCCCAGCAGTTCGATAACCTCGAGTCGATGACGCTGATCCTCGCTGAGCGCGGAAATATCAAAGACACAGGTATCCATGGACACGCGCCCGAGCATAGGCACTGCGATTTTTTCGTCGCCGGCAACGGCCATTCCGCGCCCGCGACCACTCTGGGTGCGCAGTATACCGTCGGCGTACCCCCCCCTCACCACCGCCAGCCAGCTGCCAGCCGCGGCATGACCGGCAGCGCCGTAGCCCACCGCGCTGTCGCGGGTAATCTCGCGCTGCTGTAGCACCGGCACTCGCAGACTCACCACCGGGCGCATGGGGTTTTTACGGCCGGGCAGTGGATTGATGCCGTAGAGGGCAGAACCCGGACGCACCAGGTCAAAGTGATAGGCCTCGCCGAGGCAGATGCCGGAGGAATTGGCAAAGCTCGCCTGCACCCCGGGGCAGATCCGCCGCAGCCCGCTGACAAACTCGTTAAACACCGCCAGCTGGGCGGGATTTTGCGGGTGATCTGGCTCATCGGCACAGGCCAAATGGCTCAGTATCAGCTGCAGATTGGCGCCCGCCAGCAGCTCCGGCATCTGCAGCAACTGGGCAAATTCATCGCCGCCCATACCGAGCCGGGTCATGCCGGTGTCCACCTTGAGCGCACAGGGTGCGGCAAGACCACTGGAAGCGGTGAGCGCACACCACTGGCGCAACTGCTCGATGGTGACCAGCACCGGAACCAGATTGGCGGCGGCACAGCGCTGCTCACTGCCAGGGCGCACGCCGGTCAGCAGATAGATTGTCACCTCCGCGGGCAACAGGTTCCTCAACTGCTCACCCTCCGCCAGGGTTGCGACGAAAAAGTCCCGACAGCCAGCGCGGTAAAGCGCCGGCGCCACTTCGCCAACTCCCAGACCGTAGGCATCCGCCTTCACCACTCCCGCGCAGCGGCCGCCATTGACCAGGTGCTGGCGCAGCCAGGAGTAGTTGTCGACGACGGCGCCCAGATCAATGGTCAGCAATCCCTCGTGCTCGTGTTCCGAAATGCTCACACTTACCGCCCAATTACAGATAAATCAGATACGAACGAATCAGTTAAGAATTGATCCGGGCTCAACTGGCGGACAACAGGCTTTCCCGCTGCAGCGCGCGGGCGCCCACCATGATTGCCAATACCACCAGCGCCAGGGTGACCGCAGAGCCGGCCAACATCCACAGCGGGGATACCCAGTCACCCACCAACAACCCCTTGAGCCACTGCTGCTGGCCGATCAGCGGCAGCAGCTGCCAGCTGTCCGCCAGTTTGATCTGCGCCATATCCAGCACCATCAGCAGAACGACCGGCGCTATCTGCAGAATACTCAACTGGGTCTGGGCATCCTTGAACGACTGCGAGCGCAGCGCCAGCAGGATCTGCACTACCGCCACCAGCAATGCCAGCGGCAACAGCACCAGCCCCATGGCGACCACACCGGCCAGCGTAGTGGCCTGCTGTATACCGAATTCGGCAAGCGGCATCACCGGCATCAGCAGTACCAGCGCACCGATCGCCAGCAGCGAACCGAGCCAGCCGAGGCTCGCCACCGCCAGGGTCTTGGCGGTAATGATCTGCCAGCCCGCCAGTGGCTGTACCAGCAGTGGTTCGAGGCTCAAGCGCTCGCGTTCGCCGGCGGAGCTGTCCACCGCCGTGGCGAGGCAGGCGATAAACAGGGTCATGATCAGCAGGCCCGGCACCGTGGCCAGGATCAGCGCACCGCGGCTCGAGGGGGTGCTCACATCGCGGGTTTCCAGACGCCACGGGGCCAGCAGCTGCGGCGCCACCCCCCGTGCCGACAGGCGCTGGGTAACGATCATCTGCTGTAACGCACCGAGGCGCTCCTGCAATTCCCGCTGGGCGCGACCGCTGCCGGTGTCGGAGCTGTTTACATACAGGTAAAGGCGCGGCGCGCGGAAGTCCTGATAGCGCTGCGCGAAATCGTCAGTGACTTCCAGCACCAGATCGTAGTCCGCGGCGAGCAGATCGCGGGGATCGCCCTCGGCCAGCGACTCCACATCCAGCCCGGAAGACTGCAACTGCTCGCCAATCAACGGCGCGCGCTCGGCGCCGATCAGTGCCACGCGGGTGACGTCTTCGCTCTGCTTCTTGACCATGAAGATGGTGCCGCCAGCCAGTGCCGCGGGAAACATCAGGGAAAAACATATCGCCATCAACAGTGCGCGCCGATCGCGCCAGGCTTCCAGCAGCTCCTTGCGCAGCAGCGGTGTCATCTGGGCGAGTCCGTCGAGCAGTGCGCCCGGATTCCATTTATTGCTCATGCCGGCTCTCCTTGCGCTATCGCCACACTTGGCCGCTGGCCATAGGCCAGGGCGACAAAGCTGTCCTCAAGATTGCTGCAGCCGGATTCTGCCGCCAGCTGTTCCGGCGTGCCGGCACCCACGATCTGCCCCGCGGCCATCACCAGCACCCGGTCCGACAACTCGGCCACCTCGGGCATGACATGGCTGGAAAACAGGATGGTGGTGCCGGCGGCGCGCAGGCGCAGCAGCGTCTTGCGCAGCAGCCGCACCGCCAGCACATCGAGACCGCGGGTGGGCTCATCGAGAATCAGGTGTTGCGGACGGTGCACCAGCGCGCGCGCCAGCGATACCTTCATGCGCTCCCCCTGGGAGAAGCCCTTGGTACGCCGATCCCACAGCGCCCCCAGTTCCAGCTCCTCGCGCACGGCGGCGAGCGCCTGTGCCAGAGCCTTGCCGGAAAGTCCCTGCATGCGGGCAAAAATGTCCAGGTACTCGCGCACCGTAAGGCGCTCATACAGCCCCTCGCGGTCGCCCACCACCCCCAACTGGCGGCGCGCGCCCCTGGGGTCCAGGGCCGGGTCGGCATTCCCCACCAGTACCCGACCGCCATCCGCCTTCAACAGGCCGCAGACGATGCGCAGGCAGCTGGTTTTGCCTGCACCGTTAGCGCCCAGCAAAGCGGTGATGCGACCGTCGGGAACCTCAAAACTGAGATTGCGCAGCACCGGCTTGCCGGCGAAGGATTTGCTGATGTTGTCGACGCGAATCATTGCTGCCCTCCTTCGACATCGCCCGCCATCTCAGGGCCGGCGTTATCCTCTTCCTGCTGATGCTCGCCCGCGAGCCGCGATCCCGCCTCGGGAAGCTCTGGCAACAGCGCGGGACCGAAATTACCCGCGGTGAACGGCGGACGGTGGATATCCCCGAGACAGTTCTGGTCGAGCTCCGCCTGCGGGTGATCGAGGAATTCGAGAATCAGATCCGGCACGCAGCCGCGCATGGAATTGATATGCCCCCCGCCCTGCACCACAAGATGCTGCTTGTGATCCAGGTACGCGAGTTGTTCGTCGGCGTATTTTGGCGGAGTGATCGGGTCGGCACTGCCGGAAATCAGCAGTACCGGATGATGGCGCGGTTGCGGGGCGTCATACGGCTGCGCCGGTACCGGCCACACCTTGCAACCCTCGGAAAACACGCGAATAAATCCGTCGCCGATAAATGTACCCGCAGCATCGCTGGCGATATCTTCCACGCTGATGCGGTTCATTTCCTCAGCACAGGCAACGGAGAAGGTGAGCCCCATGGACATCGCGCCTTCCATTTCCGCAAACAGGCCGACGATACCGGACAGCGGCACATAGTTGCCGCGACCGGCCTGATCCACCGCGAACGGCAGCTGGGCTGCGGCACCCGGATCGTAGAGTGCGGTGCGCACTGCGCCCGCCAACACCCAGGCCTCTAGAGGTTCGTCGACGGTTTTTCCGGTGAGCGGGTCGGGGAAATTTCGCGCCTGTTCATCGGTCCAGTTGGCGAGCAGGGCATCCAGCTGGGTTCGCCAGTCGCCAAATCCTGCACACACCGGGTCGCCGCTGCAGGCTTGTTGTAATTCCACCAGTGCCGACTCCGCGGCAGTGGCGGCGAGAAAGACTTGGGTATCGATGGGGGCCACGCCGTCGAGCACCAGACTCTGCAGGGATTCCGGGTACCATTGCTGGTACAGCAACGCAGTGCGTGTGCCCCAGGAACCGCCCCACAGGGAAATACGCGCGTGCCCCAGCGCCTTGCGCACAGCTTCCAGATCGGCCACGGTCTGGCGGCTGTTGATCGTCAGCGGACGATCGCCCGAATTAATCCGGCACACTGCCAGCTTTGCCACGAACTGCTCGACGTTCGATGGTGCATCCACGCCGAGACCGCAATCAAAGGCATCGGAGCGGCCGCCGCCGCGGCGGTCGACCATCACGATATCGCGTCCGCGGTTCAGCTTGCGCAGGGGATTCAGCAACCGCGCCAGGTCGCTCGCCGCCTGACCCGGGCCGCCGGCCAGCAGGTACAGCGGCTCGTGCTGACCGCCATTGACCGCCGGCGCCACCAGTACCGAAAGCGCCACCTTGCCGTCGTCACTGACGGGAATGCGATAACACTGCAGCGACTCTGCCCAGCCATCGACGTAGCAGGTTTCACTGGCCGGGGGCGCAGGCATAACCTGTGCAGCGGATTCCGCCTGTGTCATGGAGGCAACGCTTGTCAGTGTGCCAGCCAGAACACAAAGCGAGGACATTCCCAGCCAGCGCCGCAAGCCGCGGGCGATGGGTCGTTTCCTTCCGTCGAATACGCGTTCCTTTTTCACGTCCGTTTCCCGTGGATGTCAAAACCCGTCCAGTCTACCGGACTTTTTCCGCCCCCGCCCATGTCTGCCGGGGCATGTCCACCACAGCGCGCTCGGCAATATCCGTGGCAGAGTGCTGCGGGCAGTGGTAAGGTTTGCGGTCATTTGCCGATTCGAATAATTTTCAGTCACCGACACTCTGGCGAACAATGAGCTTTTCAGACCGAGAAAAACAATTAATACGGGCCGCTTTTGCCTGGGGGCAGATTACCCAGAAAGAAGGCTACACCCTGTCTGACCTGGAAATTGAAAAGTCGGTGCTGTTCCGCCGCCTGCTGGCGGGCCGCCCACCCCTCGCCTTCCCCCCACCTCTGCGGCACGGCTTCCCCTGGTACGAAGTAATCGAGGGGCGCAACGAGCATGTGGTGAACGCATCTGAAGCCTCACCCGAACACAGCATCATCGCCCCCGGTAGCAAGCCGGGAGACACCTGTATTCTGATCGACGGCGCCTTCTGGCGCGTGGCGGAAACGCTGCGCGAGCGCGAGGAGTACATCGTCGAGTGGGGTGAATACCCGATGCAGTGGCGGTTGCAGAAGCAGTGGGAAGTGAATTACGAGATGACCCAGCAGCTGCACAATTTCCGCAAGGAAAACCCTGATGCAAACGTGAACCTGGCGAGCCGCAACGGGCAGCGCGAATACAGCGAGTTCCGGGTGGACGACGACCAGACGGTATGGCTGTCGGAATGGCACCTGACCCGCATCGGTTTGCCGGGCTGGGTGTGGGTTGGACTGGAAGTGGACCCCGAGCCCTCCGTGCACAGCCTTGCGCCGCTGTGCCAAGACCAGTTGGGCCCCCTGGTTTTGGGTGTTGCCGGCGCAGAACGCGGAGCGGGCTGGCTGCGCATCGAACAGGTAGGTTGTGAAGCGCGCTATATCAAGCTGGGCGACGAGCTGGGATACAAAACCCTGATTGCCTCAGCAATGACCGAATTCGAGCGCCTGTTGCACGGTATCGCCGGCGATTACCTCGAGGTGATGGACTGCCGCGACGGCGAGCTGCTGCGCTGCTACCGCGTGCCCATGCAACTTGCGCCGCTTGAGCAGTTCGATCTCGGGGATGTGAATTACGATCTGGTGCCAGAGAACGCCTACGCCGGGTGATTCTGACCGCCTAATTTTCCGCACGCTGTTTTAACTCTTGTGGCGCAGGCGCACTGGGTAGGTGTTTTTGAAACCGCTGTGAATACATCCCTGTCGCCGACGCTTTCAAAAACACCTACCCAGCACACCAGCTTCAATTCCTATTACCGAGCGCTGTAAGCAGTTTCAGCTCATCCTTCGTACATCTTAATCACTGCCACCTAACGAAGTGCCCACTATCCGCAAAGGTGCTGACGACGGGGATCTGTTCGCGAGACCTTCCGCGAGAGGGACCTCGCGGAAGAGCCCCCATGGATGGGTTCACGGCGTGTCTCGCGAACAGATACCCGACGGCAGGACCGCCACAGGGCTGGCTTTAAACGACACCCTAAAAAGGTTCAATCCACGTCCCGCCCACGCCCAGCACGCAACATCTCAAACCACTCTTCCCGATCCAGCTCTAAATCCAAAGCCTCAAGCGAAGCGATGAGACGTTCAGGATTACCACTCCCCAACACCGGCACCATCCGCGACGGGTGCTTCAGCAACCACGCCAGTGCCAACTGCATAACCCCAACATCCGGATTCAAACCGCGCGCCTCGCAAAGCTGTTGCAGGCAACTCCGCACCCGCGCCGAGTCCGCATCTTCTCCGGCAAACAGCCGGCCACCGGCAAACGGCGACCAGGCCATGGGAATGATCCGGTGCTGTTGGCAGTGATCCAGCTGGCCGTCAAACATCGGCTGCGAATGTAGCAGGGAAACCTCGATCTGATTTGCCACCAGTGGCAGTGTCAGACGCGACTGCAACAGATCAACCTGATGCGGCAGAAAATTGGAAACACCGAGATGTTTCACCTTGCCCTCCGCCACCAACTGTTCCAGCACCGCCGCCAGCGCATCCGCATCCATCAGCGGGTCCGGGCGATGCAGCAACAACAGGTCCATCTGCTCGATCCCCATATCCCGCAGACTGGCTTCCACCGCCGTACGCACGTGCGCGGCACTGGTGTCGTAGTGATTGATACGCGCACCGGAAGCTTTTCCAGCGAGGCGGATACTGCACTTGCTCACAATCTCCATACGCTCGCGCAGTTCGGGCTTCAGCTTCAGCGCCTCACCGAAAAAATGCTCGCAGCGGTAATCCCCGTAAATATCTGCGAGGTCAAACGTGGTCACCCCCAGGTCGAGCATCTGCTCGAACAGGGCAACGCGCTCGCGCGGGGTGTAATTCCAGTCGGTCAATCGCCACAGGCCAAAGGCGATACGGGAAAAGGAGAATTCGGGAACGAGAGAAGAAGATACGCGCTGCATAAAAAAATCCGCCGGATCAAACGATTCCGACGGATTTTCGCATAAATACCCGGGGGGAAACTCCACCCTCGGGACAGGCCAGCCTGGACCCGGAACCTATTTCAGCTGCAGGGTCTCGGCGATATCCGCCCAGGACACCAGCTTGAAGTTCTGTGTCTGGCTCGGCATACGGTTGCGGCCGTCCTGTACCACCAGCAGGCCCTGCGGGTACTGGTCGCCGAAGGACGCACTGGACACCTCCAGACCGTCGGTTTCCGAACTGCCGTCAAGGCTCTTGTCGAGGTTGATATCCACCTTGAAGTGGCCGACAAACTGGCTGCCGTCGCGGCTGAACAGGGCGTAGCTGTTGTTGCCCTGACTGGACACCACCAGATAGCTGTTGTCGCCGGCGTGGTAGAGGCCCATGCCCTCGACATCCGCGGCGAGACGCTCGCCATCCACGGGCGCGATCAGCTGCGGTTTGGCTTCGCCGGCGAGAAACGCGGCGATATCGAGGCGCCAGATACCGCCGTCTTCCTCACCGAAGAACAGCATCTGCATCTCGTCGTCCACCACGCAGCCTTCCACCTGGCTCTTCACGTCGAGCTCGGCAACCTTTTGCAGGCGCCAGTCCACATTGCCCTCACCGGGGACAATCTGAAGCAGCTGCACCGGACCGTCCTTATCTGATACCCAGGCCATCAGGTCGGCACCGCGACGGTATACACACAGGCCGTAAGGATCGCCCATGTCCAGACTGCGCAGCCCCAGGTCCTCCACCTTGCCCTCGCCGGTGATGCCGAACAGGCTGATACCCGGATCGGTGCGGTTGCTGGCGGCGGCAATGGCGACATATTTGCCGTGCTGGATCGGGCGCAGGTCCACGTTGTTCACACGGCCGACCGGGAAGTGTTCCACCAGCTCGCCGCTCAGCTTGTAGACACTGAGTCCGCTTTTCTTGTCGGTGCCGAGGATCAGGCTCGCGGACGGGTTGGCCGGGTTGACCCAGATGGCAGGGTCGTCGGCGGCATCACCACCGGACTGCACCGGCGCGGTCTGGCCGCTCGCGCGCACCCGCGGGATTTCCACCGGCCCGCGGAAGGCCTGTATTTCCGCCGCGGGCTCCGGCAGTTTCACCGCAAACTGCTGCACGCGATCGCTCTCTTCCTCGAGGGCCAGTAGGGAACCCCGCTGTACCGCCGCCGAAACCGGCTCCATATCTGCAAGAGATTCCACAAAATGCGGTTTCCCCGGAACATTGATATTGAACGCCAGCACCCGCTCGCCGGAGGTCAGCCACAGATTGCCACTGGCGCTGTCCAGCCACAGGCCGCCGAACTCGCCGTCGCCCAGCTCCGCAGGGGTAGCGAATACCTGGCGGTCTTCATCCATTTCCGCATCGCTGTTGAGGCTCCAGATGCCCAGCGGCGGTTGCGCCACCAGCAGTTTACCGCTGTGGTCGTCCACGGTGCAGGAGGACACCTGCTCGCCGAAATACAGCGGGCGCACGCCGGTAAATTCCCAGGCCTGTTCACGGGGGTGCACCACATACTCCTGGCCGAGACCATTTTCGTCGATGGCAAACAGGTGCGTGCGCTCCGCCTGGCGGGAGAAACACAGCGCCACCTGCGGCGCGGTAGTGGCCATGGCGGCCAGGTAGCGGATGCGCGGGCTGCCCTGCTCCAGATCCAGCAGGCGCAACTGCAGCTGTGCGCTGTCTTCGTCGTAGACCGCGATCAACCAGCGGTCCTGCTCCAGTTGCTGCAGTGCAAAGCGTTCCACCTTACCGCCATCCAGCGCCAGTTTTTCCTCGCCCTCGGCGCTCACCAGCACCAGGCCGCGCTTTTCACTGGCCAGCAACAGGTAATCGGCACCACCCAGCACCAGGGGTGCCAGCTGGCTGGAAACCACATTGCTGAGGGACAGCGCACCCTGGGGTGTCAGGGGTTTTTGGGCCGCTGCCGTCTTGTCGATCTGCGGGCCACAGCCACCGAGCACAACGGCCAGAGCCAGCGCCGCAGCGGAAAAAATTAATGTTTTACGCGTCATAGTACTCACGCTTTGCAAAGAGCCGATTTACGGTTTCGACCGCGCCGGGCACCAAAATACGCCCCACCGATGACAAAACCATGTCAAACGGATGACGGTCGAATCCCATGTAAAAAAATAGCAGAAAGCCCGGGCGCCCCTGGCGCCCGGGCTTTCTGCCAATCAACCTGAAACTCAGAAGCTCGAGTAAGTCAGGCCCAGCACATAAGAAGTGCCGTACTCCTCATAAACACCGTTGTAACCGGAGTTATTGGTGAAGAAGGGTTCATCGGTCAGGTTCACCGCGCTGAAGGACAGCTTCAAGCCGTTGTTGAAACGGTACTTGGCGGAGAAATCCACCTGCATATGGTTGTCTTCATAGAGGTCGTAGGCTTCGTCTTCCATGTTCACCTCCAACAGACGCTCACCCTTGAAGGTGGTGGACAGGCGCAGGCTCAGCGCATCGCGCTCGTAGCCGACGATGAAGTTGCCCACCAGGTCCGCCTGGGAAGGCAGGCTGATCTTGTCGCTGCGCTCAGCATCCGCACCGAGGCCGAGGCTCGCTTCGGAATCGGTGAAGGTGGCGTTGGCGCGCAACAGCAGGCCGTTGTCAAAACCCTGGGTCCAGGACAGTTCGGCACCGGTCAGCTTGGCACTGTCACCGTTGATCGGTTGGTAAATCTGCGCTTCATCCACCGCCAGCGCACCCACATACAGGGAAGGGTCGACGGTACTGGAGACATCGGCAGTCACGATGAAGTTGTCGATATTCTTGTGGAACACGCCCACGGAGAACATACCCAGCTTGTCGGCGTAGTACTCCACGGAGAAATCCAGGTTCTGGGCCTCGTAGGGATCCAGCGCCGGGTTACCCGCTTCCACCTCCAGCTCGCCCTCGTCGTATTCGATGGCTTCGGGAGACGGATTCAGGTCGCCGAAGGAGGGACGCGACAGCGACTCGGTGTAAGCCGCGCGCAGCACAATGTTGTCGGTGTAGTCGTACTTGAAGTTCACGCTTGGAAACAGCTTGCTGTACTTGCGCTTGAAGTTTACTTCGGTGGCGTAAACATCCTCTGCGATCTCCTCGGCACCCTCGATCGCCTCGGAAGATTCGGCGACGCTGTAACCCTGGGCACTGAAATCGGTGGTTTCGTAGCGCACTCCGTACACAAGATTGGCGCGACCGAAGTCGATATCGTTCATTACGTAAAGCGCGGAAATATCCTCGTTCATCACGTAATCGCGCGCTGAGCTCAACGCGGTCTCGGTTTCGTCGATTTCGAAACTGCCCAGGTTCTCGTTGATGAACGCGTTCAGCTTCGCCTTGCTGATCCCCGGGCCGAACGCGGCCAGGCCGTAATCCACATCGTTCATGACAAAGTCGGCGAGGGTGTAGTCGCCGCCGAAGTCGCTGTACACAGTGGCATTCAGGTCGCCGGATTTTTCACGACGACGCTCCTGCAGACCGAACTTCAGCTCGGACGGGTTGCCGGCCATTTCGATATCGCGACGCACGTCGACGCGGAAGCTCACTTCTTCGTCTTCGGTGTAGTTGTCTTCGATGACAATTTCATCCAGATCAAACTGGGAAGCGTCCATGGCGGCGGCGTCGCTGGCAAACAGGGTGGGGATGTCGCCGGCGGAGCTGTAGCCGAGCTCCAGGTGCTTCTGCTCAAAACCGGTATCGCGGCGGTGCGGCTCGGCCTCTTCCGCGTGGGAGTAACCCAGTGCGTATTCGATCCCCCACTCGTTCAGGTTGTGCTCGCCACCGAACACCAGTGACAGAATTTCCTGCTCTTCCTTACGATCTTTCAGGGACTTGTCCAGGGTGGCATCGGACCAGGTGGCGGAGTTTGCGCTGATGGTCTGCAGATCGCCCTTGTCCAGTTTGAAGGAGTTGCGCTGACGCTCTTCGGCGTCGGAGAAATCGGAGTACAGGGTGTGCAGATACACCAGGCTGCTATCAGATACTTTCAGGTCGAAGTTGGCGGCAAGGCCGGTGCGCTCGCGGGTGATGGTGTAGTCGCGCTGCTCGATTTCCGGCGCGCCGATGGCTTCGGTGCCATCTTCCGCTTCCATCATTTCCCACACGCCGTCGGTTTCGATGTTCTCGGAACCGAACTTGCGCTCCTGATGACTGGCGGCCAGTGCCACACCCAGCTCGCTGCCGCCCAGGTCAAAGCGATTGGTGTATTTGCCGGAAATTTTCGGGCTGTTTTCATCCTGCAGATCGCTGTAGCCGTTTTCGATATTGACGCTGTAAGTCTGACCGGGCTTGTCCAGCGCGTTGATGCTTTTGATCTCAATCGCGCCACCGATGGAGTCGGCGCTCATATCCGGGGTCAAAGTCTTGAAGACTTCCAGGCTCGCCAGCAGGTCGGACGGGATTACGTCCAGCGCCACCGCGCGGCTGTCGGTTTCCGGCGCCGGCAGGCTCATGCCGTTGATGGTAGAAGCGTTCAGGTTCGGGTCGATACCGCGCACGCCCACAAAACGTCCTTCGCCCTGGTCGCGCGCAATAAACACGCCAGCCATACGCTGCAGCGCCTCGGTCACGTTGGCATCCGGCAGCTCACCGATGGCCTCGGAAGTCTGCACCGCGATCACCTTGTTGGAGTCGCGCTGGCGCTCGATATCGCTGCGGGCGTTGGCGGCCTGGCCGGTAACCACGATGGTTTCCATCGGTTCACCCTGCGCAGTCGGTGCTTCCTGTGCAGCAGCATTGATACTGATGATGGCGGCGGCAAGCGGCGCCACCAGTTTGAGGTTGAATACAGTTTTAGTCATGGCTGCCCGTCCCGTTTTCATGGCGGTTATTTTGATGGGGCGCAGGCTAGTCTCGGGATGTGAAGTTTGCGTTACGCTTTTTTTAAATTTGTCATATAGCGTCGCTACGCTGGGCGCAACATGAAAAGGGTCAGCGCGGAGATTGCCTAAAATTGAACTATCCGCAAACAGGCCAGGGAAATATTGCAGCCAGGTGAATAATTTATGACAGACAATAACCCGAAAGCTCCGGACACCGCGCCGTACGATCCCAGCCGGCGCACACTGCTCAAAACCCTCGGCACTGTTACCGCAGCCGCCGCTGCCAGTGGCGGTGCCAGCCTGCTGACCGGCTGCGGTGCAGATAAAACAAGCGCCACCGGACAAAACCTGGCATTTGCAGAAATTCCCCACCGGCTGGATCACCGCCACCATATTCCCGACGGCTACGCCACGGACCTGCTGTTGCGCTGGGGTGATCCACTGGACGCCTTTGCCGGCAGCTTCGCACCGGAAAAACTGGACGCCGGCGAACAATCGCGCCGCTTCGGCTACAACAACGACTTCATCGCCTTCCTGCCACTAGACCCCGAGGCCGGGCCCGGCGAGGGCGACAAGCACTGCCTCAGCAGGAACAGCGAGCGCGGTCTGCTGTGTGTCAATCACGAGTACACCCAGCCCCACCTGATGTTCGCGGGATACACCGAGGCGAGTTCCATCCGCGGCACCAGCGACCAGCATATCGCGGTGGAACAACAGGCCTGTGGCCACAGTGTGGTGGAAATCGAGAGGGCCGCAGACGGCTGGCAGCCAGTGGTGGGCAGCACCTACAACCGCCGGATCTCCCTGACCACCGCCATGGATATTGTGGGCGCTGCCGCCGGCGACTCCCGCCTGCAAACCAATGAGGACCCCAGCGGCACACGCGTGTTCGGCACTGTCGGCAACTGCGCCGGCGGTAAAACTCCCTGGGGCACAGTACTGATTGCCGAGGAGGGTTTTGGCGGCGCTTTTCAGGGCGACCCGGACAATGTCGCGGACGAGGTGGAAGCACGCAATCACCACGCCTTTGGCATTTCCCCGGACAATCGCAACTGGGGCGACTACGACCGCCGCTTCGATATCGCGGTGGAACCGAATGAGCCAAACCGCTTCGGCTGGATGGTGGAATACGACCCGTACGATCCCCAGTCAACGCCACGCAAGCTCACCGCGCTCGGTCGCTTCGAGCACGAGGGGTTTACCCTGGTGAGCAAACCGGGCCAGCCGATCGTGGCCTACGGCGGCGACGACGATGAACACCAATTTGTGTACCGCTTCGTCTCGTCAGGTATTTATCGCCCAGGGGAAAACCCGCACAACCGCAACCTCCTCAGCGAGGGCACGCTGTACGCCGGGCAATTCCGCGAGGGCGGCGCCGGTACATGGCTGCCTTTGTTATTCGGCCGGGGTCCGCTGACGCCGGAAAACGGATTCCGCAATCAGGCGGATGTGCTGATCGACTGCCGGCGCGCGGCCAAGCTGCTCGGGGCGACGCCGATGGATCGACCGGAAGATGTGGAGACGAATCCGGTAAACGATTGTACCTATGTGATGCTGACCAAAAATAAAAAGCGCGCACCGGGCGATGAAAATGCGGCGAATCCGCGCGCGCGCAACAGTACTGGTCACGTATTGGAAATTGTGCCGCCGGGGCGCAGTGGGGCTCGGGATCATGTGAGCGATACGTTTCACTGGAACACATTTCTCCTGGGTGGTAATCCCAATGCCGAGGAGCCGGAGGTGCGCGGCGCCTACGGCCAGCAAATCCCGGGCACGATCTCTGCCAACGGCTGGTTTGCGAATCCGGACAATGTGGCGTTTGATCCCAAAGGCAATATGTGGATTGCCACCGACGGCTGTGAGAGTTTCGGTTTCCACGATGGGCTCTGGGCGATGGCGACCGAGGGCGAGCTGCGCGCGGCACCGAAGCACTTTTTTGGCTGCCCGCAGGGGGCGGAAATCTGCGGTCCGGAATTTACCCCGGACGGAACCACCCTGTTTGTCTCGGTACAGCATCCGGCAGACGTGCGCCGCTCCACCTTCGACAATCCGTTGCACCGCTGGCCGGACAATGATCCCGGTTTACCACCTAGGCCTTCGGTGCTGGCGATTCGTCGCAAGGATGGTGGGGTGGTGGGTAGCTGATTGTTCGGTAGCCTGGGTTTTAATACTGACGCAGTGGCGGCAGCGCTTCTCGAATAAAAAGGGAGCACCGCCGATCAAGAATCGTTATCTGCTACTTGGTACAGATGCTCCATAGAATTTTACGGCCATCCCAGTAAAATTCCTGCAGTCGCTAGTCGACAGGGAATTTTCAGAAGGGAATCCGTCACATGTTTTCAACCGCCCCTGCGCGCGCGAATACCCTTATCGCCGGTAATCATGCCGGCAAGCGCGTCACCATTACTCCGCAAGCAGAGCTAATTTGGCGAGAACTGGTAAAGCTTGCCAACACCGGTAACTACTGGGCCCTGCTCACCGTACGCGGCATCGAGCAGCTCGCTGCCGGTCGTCTGAGCCGCAAGGATATCTTCGTCAACCCCGGCTCAATCCATCGCGGTGGCAATGAAGAATTCGTGGTGATACTGCCGGGTTGCCGGGTAACTGCAGAGAAACTGGCCGATGACAGTTATCAGTTACTGCATTTTCAGGCGGACCTGGGTTACGGGCAGCTAATTAAGGAAGGGAAAGCGCCGGGGCTCTATGAGGTGCGAAAAAACCGTAACATCTGGCAATCAAAACCGAGATCGTATGGAACGCTAAAAAATGAAAAACACCGGGTTCTGGCAGTAAGCGATAGCGGCTATGACACTCTCGACGTAGCTGCAAATTCAGTTGCGCCCAACCTTTCTGGAGGTGCGGTTTCAGAGGTGTCCGGTGGAGGTGTGACTCTGGACACCAACGGTTTTGATATGCACTTTACTCCCGGGGAGGCGCGTATCGGCGGCCTTAAAAACTACCGCAAGGCCATCAACCCACTAAAGGATGAGAACCTACATGAATCGGCCCTGCTGCTGGCCCGGACTATCTATATGGCGCGTAAGGTTCAAGATGTGCGCATCATCTCCGAATTCGGTGGTTCTGCCGTGCTCACCCAGGCCCTACGTATACTGGCAGATCGTAAGGTCACACTGGAAGACCACACGGTATTTCTGGTGAGACCCACCACCTCTCCACACGAGGCCATCAAGGCGGCACACGGTGTAATGGGGTTGAAGCTGCAGCGAAATTTCAATGAGACTGGCATGCTGGACTATATCGGCAATCGCGATCAGCTGGAGCTGATCCAGGCGCGCCGTCGCCATGAACACAAGAGTTATACATACTTGCACGCCGCCACGGACGTAGTGCTCACTGGTAAAAGCCTGCAAGGAGCCATCGGCTTTATTGCCGGTGCCGCGGCGTTGGTGGGGCTCTCCATCAGTGCGCCCGCCACCGGTGCCTTTCTCGCCGCCCTCGGCGCAGCCGCTGGCAAGGTGGCCGCGGCCAGCAAGCTGGGGGATATTGCCATGCAGGCCTGGTTGCCCAGGCAGTACAACAAGCTCAAGGGGAAATTCTGATGCTTGATATCCTTAAGTATTCTCCATTGGAGCTCAGGAAACATCAGGGCCAATGCACACCGCAGGGTCCGTCGTTCGAGCGCACCAGAGTAGCCCAGGTGCTGCTGCCCGGTGGCACCCTGCAATTTCGCGCGCCGCGCCACGCACCCAAGCGGGAGTTTCGTACAGAACAGATATCACTCGTTCCTGGTCGTTCTTACGATCTGAGCTGTGCCATGCGTTGCTCCGATTTGTGGATGCCGAGCCGCAGCTGGAAATTCGAGTCAATCTGTAGCAGAAGCTGGGCCTTCTACGGCCCCTGGTTTACCGGTTACAAGGGAAACGTCGATTTCTCCATGGAGTTATTGGGGACATCCAAGGAGAACCCAGATATAAATTTTCTATATCCGGCAGCTCTGGAAACCGCGGTGCAAGGCTATATAACTGCATACAGCGGACACGAAGTATACGATGAAAGAAAACAGACACCTTACCTCCGAGCCCCAGTTGAATGGACGCCGATCACGACACTGCCATTGCCAGCAGTGCAATTCAACGTTGAAGAGATCACCGCGTACTCTAGGCATATACGTTATGTAATATTTCCTGTGGCACAAGATACCTTGGTTGCGCTGTACTTCGCATATGGTCAGGCCTGCGTCGGTGATTGGGCCGAAAAAGATGCAAAAATCAATCCGGCCCCTTTCCGCCAGCTGGTAGAAAACATCATCGCCAGTATCCGTTTTACCCCGACAACAGAATTCCAGCGGGAGATAGACGAGGCGAAAGCCGCTTGTCACGCTGAATACACAGTACCCCGCCACTGCCAGCCCTTTCACTGGCCCGCAGATGTAGACAAAGATGGTCTTACTCTCCTCGAGTACAAGCCCGATCGCTACAAATAATCTGCAACGGTAGGATTTTAGAAATTAGCTGTTCTAGCGCTGATCATTGCTGACACAGCAGCCGACCTATCAGGTTCACGCTAGTTATTGACCCGGCAATCAAATATCGCCGGTCAATGGCTGCGTCCGAATGATTTCATCCAGCGGATGACGGAATTTTTTCGCCACAAAAGCAATAACAGTGCGACGACAAGATAAATCGCCGGTTCAATCCAACCACTTTTCACCGACCACCAGAAATGCCAGCAGGCCAGCAGTACCGCAACGTAAAGCAAACCGTGCAGCTTTTTCCAGTTCTTGCCCATTTTCCTGAGCAGTGCCGGTATCGAGGTGATCGCGAGTGCGAGCAGGATCAGCCAGCAGGTAAAGCCCAGCAGAATGTAGGTGCGCTTGACCAGCTCCTCGCCGATCAGCGACCAGTCGAGACCGAGGTCCAGTGCCAGCCAGGCGCTGAAGTGCAGGCTCGCCCATACAAAACACCACAACCCCAGAGGCCTGCGCAGTCGGTTCAGCTGACCGAAGCGCAGTGATTTGGCCAGAGGGGATACCAGCAGGGTCAGCAACAGCAATCGAATGGTGCCCATGCCCAGATAGTGGATCAGTTCCACCACCGGGTCGCCCCCCAGACGCCCCGCGTTAATCGCATAAAACAGCCACAGCAGCGGCAATAGCGCACCAATATGCACACCGATCTGCAGCAGTCCTGCAACGGCGTTCTTAGAGATAGCAGCCACTAGTAGAACTTCCGCAGATCCATGTTTTTGTAGAGTGACGCCACTTCCTCACCGTAGCCATTGAACGGCAGCGTTGGCTGTCGTTTCACCGCGAACACGCCACCGGGACCGATAAAGCGCTCGCTAGCCTGAGACCAGCGTGGATGATCGACGTTCGGGTTTACGTTGGCGTAGAAGCCGTATTCATTGGGAGCGAGTTTGTTCCAGCTGGTGGGCGGCATTTTTTCCACGAGTTTGATTTTGACGATGGACTTGATGCCCTTGAAACCGTATTTCCACGGTACGACGAGGCGGATCGGCGCGCCATTCTGCGGTGGCAGGGTCTTGCCATAGAGGCCGACCGACAGGATGGTGAGGGGATGCATAGCCTCGTCCATACGCAGGCCCTCCACATAGGGGTAATCCACGCCACCACCGATATAGCGGTTGCGCTGGCCTGGCATCTGCTCCGGGTCGTACAGGGTCTGAAAGGCGACGAATTTGGCGCGGCTGGTGGGTTGGAAGCGCGCGAGGAACTTGCCCAGTTCAAACCCAACCCAGGGGATGACCATGGACCAGGCCTCAACACAGCGCATGCGGTAGATACGCTCCTCCAAGCCTATATCGTGCATCAGTTTCCACACGTCCACGGTGCCCGGCTTTTCCACCTCCCCTTCCACGGTCAGGGTCCAGGGTTCGGTTTTCAGCCCCTGGCTGTTTTGCGCGGGATCGGTTTTGCCGGTGCCGAATTCGTAAAAATTGTTGTGGTTGGTGACCTTGGCCTCGGGAGTAAGAATCAGGTCCGGGGCCGGCTGCTGCGGCGAAAAGTTCAGCGATTTGCGCGGTGCGTCGCCGGCGGCTTCTTTTTTGTCACCGCCAAACAGGTCCAGGCCGCTGGCGCCCCCCGACAGTAGCAGCCCCCCAAGACCGGCGCCGAGTCCGCGGATCACACTGCGGCGGGAAACATAAGCTGCCTCGGGTGTGGTTTGTGTTTCGCCAAGGGTACTGCGGGCGGGTGTTTTGATCAGCATGGATTGGGGTCTCCTCTAGCGATTCCGGCCGTTGCAATGGTATTCCGTCGGAACGGAACATCGGCTTCAGAGTTATAAGAGCGCGTACTTATAGTTTTGTTCACAATAGTTTCGCGCACATTTATACCCAATCGAAATGTGGAACGATTTTCTTTGTGACGCGGTGAACGGCAAATTACTGTTTCTTCACTCCAGTCGGCTCTTGTCCTGAGCCTCGGCTGGTAACCAATACGAGGTAGCACAAATGCTTGAGACGATTATCGTTATTCTGGTTGTGCTCTGGTTACTGGGGCTGGTGAGCTCCTACACCATGGGTGGCTTCCTGCACATATTGCTCGTCATCGCCGTGATCCTGCTGATCCTGCGGTTGGTGCGGGGACGCGGGCCGTAACCCACTGCTCGCAGCCCCCCAGCGGCGGCTGGGACGAGCTGATACAGACGGTTCTTCTGCGCCGGCGCCGCAATCCATGCGCGCGCCGGCGTTGCGATTTAGCAGCGCCGGCTACCGAGGGCATGTCCTCATGGGTGCAGTCCGTGGCCTACCGATCACATCAGGAAAAACTGCTGGATACCCAACAGCACGTTGGTGGTAGCCACAGAGGCGAGGATCAGCCCCATCACGCGACTGACGATACTGGCACCGGCATCGCCAATCCAGCGATAGATCCAGTTGGCGGTGAGCAGCAGCACAAGAACGATCGCCAGCACCGCAAACATGGCACTGGCAGTATTGACCTGGTGAATGGGATCGAAGCGGTGGTTATCCGTTAACACCACCGCCGCCATCATCGCGCCCGGTGAGGCAATTGAAGGAATCGCCAAGGGAAAAATGGCGGTTTCATGCCCGCTGCGAATCAGCTCCACCTCGCGCTCCGGTTTGCCCTCGCCAAAAATCATGGTCAGCGCAAACAGGAACAGCACTATGCCGCCCGCCACCTGGAAGGCCGACAGCGGCACGCCAATGGCTTCCAGCAGGTACTGACCGAAGATAAGGAAAAACAGCAGGATGCCTGTGGCAACCGCCACTGCAAGGAATGCGATTTTGCGCCGCTGCCAGTTTTCGTGGCGGCTAGTGACGGCGATAAACACCGGCAAGGTGCCCACCGGATCAATAACCGCAAAGAAAAAGACAAAGCTGCTGATCCAATCGTTCAATTGGTCCCCCGGAGGTCCGTGCTAACATCGGCCACATGGTATGAAAACGGATCCAATTGAGTCTAGTGCATGACGAACCACTCCCCGACCGCCCGCCGCATCGCCAAAACCATTCTCAATGGTTTTGATGCGTACTTCGCGGATTTCCAGAATATTACCCTGGGAGCCAAGGCGCGCTTTGAAACCGCAGCCTGGCCGGGCGTGCACGAGGCCAATAAGGAACGTATCGATCTGTACAAGGTGAAGGTAAACCAGGTGCTGAAGCTGGTGCACTCGGTCACCAGCAAGGACACCACCCAGCTGGAGTTGTGGGGTCAGGCCAAGGAAACTTACGCGCAGCTGATCGCCAACAACAACAATTACGAAATTGCCGAAACATTTTTCAATTCGGTGTTCTGCAGCCAGTTCCAGCACGCGCATATTCACGACAGCCATATCTTTGTGAAATCCTCCCGCGCACCGGATGAAAAGCCTCTGCGGGATTACAGCATCTACATCAGCTACAGCGGTCGCGATGGGATGCGCGCAATGCTCGAAGACATACTCGCCGATTACGGTTTCTCCATTCCCTGGGAAGACCTGGACCGCGACCTCGACCATATCTGCGATGCCCTGCGTGAGGGGCCGCTGGCCGGCAAGCTGGAAACGGAAGAAGATGAGCAGCGCCTGCGGGTGGACATGCTGGAATCCGTGTTCTACCGCAACAAGGCGGCATACCTAGTGGGTCGCCTGATGTTTGCCGGCGAAGTGATCCCCCTGATCCTGCCCTGTCTGAACAACGGTCGCGGACAGGTGTTTGTGGACACAGTGATTTTCGACAACGATTCCGCCAGCATCATTTTCAGTTTTACCCGCTCCTACTTCATGGTGGACGCACCGATTCCCTCACGCTTTGTGCGCTTTCTCTCCACCATCATGCCGCTCAAGGAAAAATCCGAGCTGTACAACTCCATCGGTTTCCACAAGCACGGCAAGACCGAGTTCTATCGCCATATCCTCGCGCACATGAAGGTGAGCAACGACAAGTTCATTATCGCGCCCGGCATCAAGGGCATGGTGATGAGCGTGTTTACCCTGCCCTCTTACCCGGTGGTATTCAAGGTCATCAAGGATCGCTTCGATGCGCCGAAAACCGTCACCGAGGAAATCGTCAAGGATAAATACAAATTCGTATCCCGGGCCGACCGGGTCGGGCGCATGGCGGATACCCAGGAGTACACCAACTTTATTTTCTATCGCAACCGCTTCAGCGAGGAGCTGCTGGCAGAATTGCAGAAGCTAGCGCCGAGCAAACTGCTGATGGACGACAAGTGGGTCATCATCAAGCACCTGTATGTGGAACGGCGCATGGAACCGCTCAACCTGTATCTCGACACCGCGGACGAACAGCAGACGGTGGAAGCGATGGAGGAATACGGCAACGCCATCAAGCAGCTGGCGGCGGCGAATATTTTCCCGGGCGATATGTTGCTGAAAAACTTCGGCGTAACCCGCCACGGGCGAGTGGTATTTTACGATTACGACGAGCTGTGCCCGCTCACAGAGTGCAATTTCCGCAAGATTCCCGAGCCGCACACCGCGGAGCAGGAACTGGCGGACCGCCCCTGGTACACGGTGGCGGAAGCGGATGTTTTCCCGGAAGAGTTCCGCCTGTTTTTCTCCGGCAACCCGGTGGCCCGCAAGGCATTCGAGGACCAGCACAGCGACCTCTATGACTACCGCTACTGGCAGCGGTTGCAAGAGCGTATCCGCGCCGGCCGTGTGGAGAGTACCTTCCCCTACCGCCGCAAGGTGCGGTTCCGCCGCCTGCCGATCAAGCGCAGCAGCCCATAGCACAAAAACAACGGTGACTCCCATGTCGACAGCCCCCCAGCCTGTCGCGGAAGTGTGGCTATAGTAATAGGAGCGGTTTGGTACCGATGGAGGTTGGAAGTGCGGTATTTCGGCTGTGGCGCCCTGTGCGTCGGCGTGGCGCTATGCAGCGTGACCATGACGGGCTGTGGTTACCTGCCCAGTGAAATGGACGGCAAGCCCAAGACCGACAAGTCAAAGTCACCGGAAGCAGCCGCAGGTGTAGCACTACATACCGCCAGCTGTGAGGTGCGCGCCAAGGGCTACACCCTGCTCAAGTTCGACGATCTCTACGAATTCACCGATGACCCCAGACACCCCTTCCAGCCCGCCGCCGACCTGCCCGCGAAGTACGATGTCCACGCTTTTGTGTGGGGCTATGACAACTGTATGGAAAGGGGCGCCTGTCAACACGGTGACTATTACTGGCTGATCAGGCGCGGTCCGGAAGACGATTTTACCACCTGGGTGGTCACCCCCCAGTTTCCCCGCATTACCATCGAGTCCCGCTGCAAGGATCGCCTGAAGGTGGGCGAGGGTTACCGCCTTTCCTTCGAAAATGGGAACTTGGTGGGGTTTAGCAAAAACTGATCTTTAATGCATTAGCTCGTTACATTCAAACTTCCCGCTTTTTCAGGTACCGGTAAATCGCATCCTGCGAACGCACATTGCGCGCACTGTTGCGATTGGCGATCAGGCTGTTGCTCTGGTCCGCGTCCATCAGCCGCGCCTTCTGGTTGTCCTGCCACTGCAACTCGAGAATATCCAGCACCGTCTTGCGGTGATCCGCCGATAACAGCGGGAAGGTAACCTCCACCCGATGGTCCAGGTTGCGGGTCATCAGGTCGGCGGAAGACAGATATACCTGCGGATCGCCATCGTTGTGGAAGGCGTATACACGGGCGTGCTCGAGGAATTTGTCCACCAGGCTGATCACTTCGATATTTTCGGAAATACCTTTTGTCTGGCACACCAGTGCACACATGCTGCGCACGATGATCCGTACCCGTACGCCGGCCTCCCCAGCGCGATACAGACGCTCGATCACTTCCGAATCCACCAGGTTGTTGCACTTGATAAAGATATCCGCAGGCTTGCCGGCGACCGCCGCTGAAATCTCGCGGTCGATCGCGGCCAACAGGTTGGGGCGGTTCGAGTGCGGGGAGACCCAGATGTGGCGGTAGTCCGGCAGCAGGTGGGCCTGCTTGATAAAATCGAATACCCGGTAGGCGTCTTCGCCCAATTTACTGTCGCCGGTAAGCAGGCTGAAATCGCAGTAAAAGCGCGCAGTGCTTTCGTTGAAATTGCCGGTACCAAAGTGGCTGTAATAGCGGTCGCGGCCGTCTTCTTCGCGCACAATGGACACGAGTTTGCAGTGCACCTTAAGGCCCGGCACACCGTAAATGACATCCACACCCGCATCACTCAGTTCACTGGACCAGTGCAGGTTGGCCTGTTCGTCGAAGCGCGCCTGCAGTTCCACCACCGCGGTCACCTGCTTCTGGTTGCGCACGGCGTTGACCAGTGATGCCACCACACGGGAGTTCTTCGCTACCCGGTACAGGTTGATGCGAATTTCCCGCACCTTGGGGTCGATGGCGGCGGAGGCGAGCAACTTGGTGATAACGCGGAAGTCGTGATACGGGTAGTAGCACAGGCGGTCGCGCTCGCGTAGCCAGGCAAAAATATTCGCGCTGTCGGGCAGCGTGGGAAGCGGTTTGATCCGGCGGTAGGTGTGCTGCCGGCTGTCCGCCGGAAAGCTCATGAAGTCTTTCGAATTGTGGTAACGGCCACCGGGCGTGAAGCTGTCGTAGCTGCCCATCTTGAGCTTTTTCTTGATCAGCTGCAGCAGTGCCTCCGGCATGCTGGAGTCGTACACCAGCCGCACCGGCTCCGCCTGCTTACGCTTTTTCAGCGACTTGGCCAGCCGATCGACGATATTCTGGGTGACGTGCTCACCGAGTTCCAGTTCCGCATCGCGGCTGATTTTGAAGGTATAGGCGGATGCCTTGTTGATGGGCATCACATAGCGGAATACATCCAGCAGACAGGCGCGGATTACATTGTCGAGCACGATGTAGACTTTTTCGCTTTTCTTCTCCCGGTGGGGGATGGCGATAAAGCGCGGCAGGATATCCGTGGGAATTTCCAGGGCCGCGAAGCGCAGGCTGCCGTCTTCAAGTTCGAGATAGATACCGAAGTAAATGCTCGCTTCGTTCAGCAGCGGCATCGTTTCGCGATCGTCGATAAAAAAGGGCTCGAGCTCCGGCAACACTTCGCGGTGAAAATATTCCTCCACGTAAGCGCGCTGGTTGTCGGTAAGCTGGCGCTCACTGATCAGGTGGATATTGTTGCGCCCAAGATCTTTCAGGACCTTGCCGTAGGCGTTGCCAAAGCGGGCCTGCAGGCGCAACACCTTTTCATTGATATTCCCCAGCAGTTCACCAAATTGGTCTTTCTGGGCACTGCCCTTGGCAAAGGTGGCCAGGCGCCGCACATCCGCCACACGCACGCGGTAGAATTCATCCAGATTGTTGGAAAAGATGCCAAGAAAACGCACGCGCTCGATAATCGGCACGCTCTCGTCTTCCACTTCCTGCAATACCCGGGCATTGAAGGAGAGCCAACTGAGCTCTTTGGGGTACAGGGGGATGTCGTTTGCCATACTCTCTGGTGCTTTCTCGTTGAGACTTTCGCTAGCCCCCGCGTCATCATTGGACATAAAGCCGAATGGCAATACAGTTTCTATGGTTTTCAAGATTATAGGAACACGCTATGGCCAGGTTGAAGGTCGCGCAGTTTGCTACATTTTTGTTTCAGATATTTGACAAGAAAAAACATGACAAATGACAACAACGCGGAACCCAACCACGAGCGCTATGCAGCGCTCGACCTGGGTTCCAACAGCTTCCACCTATTGTTAGCAGAATTCCGTGAACAACGCATGGTACGCCTGCACACCGACCGCGCCATGGTCCGCCTGGCGGATGGTCTGGACAGCGAGCGCAACCTGGCGCCGGAGGTGGTGGAGCGGGCGCTGGAAGCGCTGCGGCGTTTTGCCCCGGTGATCCAGGGGCTGCCGGCGGACAATGTGCGCGTGGTGGGTACCAATACCCTGCGCCTCGCCAGCACACAGGCGGATGGATTTCTGGAGGCGGCGGAAGCCATTCTCGGCGCACCCATCGAGATCATCTCCGGGGTGGAAGAGGCCCGACTCATTTTTTCCGGCGTGATGGCCGCCGCAGAGGGTCCGCCTCGCTTGCGCTGCGCGGTGGATATCGGCGGCGGCTCAACCGAACTGGTGCGCGGAGTGGAAGGCCCGCGCCAGTTGCAGAGCGTGAATATGGGTTGCGTGGCGTTCAATCGCCGTTTTTTTGACAGCGGCAAGATCGACGCCGGCAAACGCAACAACTTTGTGCGCGCCCGCCGCGCGGCCCAGGCCGAGCTGCAGGAGCTGCGGCATATTGCCGACGACTCGGTGGTCATCGGAGCCTCCGGCACCATCAAGTCGGTGGCGCGAATCCTGAATGATGGGGAACTTCTGCCGATTCATCGCAACGACCTGGACAAACTCGCGGACAAGGTGGCCGACTTCAAAACCGTGGACGCCATTGACCTGCCGTACCTGGATCCGCAACGCCGTCCGGTGTTCGCCTCCGGTCTCGCCATTCTGCATGGAATTTTTCGCGAGCTGAATATCGAGGTCATGCAGGTTTCTCCCTATGCGATCCGCGAGGGTATCGTCCACGACTTGGCCGGGCGTGCCCACGGTGGCGACCGCCGTGCGGATAGCATTGCCAACCTAATGGAGCGCGGAGAAATCGATCGTGAGCAGGCCGCGCGGGTCGCCAGTACAGCGCTGCAATTCTTCGCGCAGCTGAATCCACATTCACTGAAAAGCCAACGCCGCATGCTGAGCTGGGCCGCGGATCTGCATGAAATCGGTCTCGCCCTATCCCACAGCAGTTTCCGCAAGCTCGGCGCCTTCATGATCGAGCACGCGGATATGGCGGGCTTCAGCCGCAGCGAACAGGAAAACCTGGCCTACCTGGTGCGCAACCAGCGCGGCGATATCAAGGCGACCCAGGAACACTACGGCTTCCACCCCAACAATGACCTGCTTCTGTGCCTGCGTCTCGCCTGTATCGTGCACCGGGACCATATGGACCGCGACATCGCGGGCCTGGTCCTTGCCGCCGACGGCCCCGGTTATCAGCTGGAGATTCCAGCGCAGTGGCTGTACCACTACCCGGCCATCGAGGACCTGTTGGAGCTGGAAGTAGAATGCTGGGCCGACAAGAACATCAAACTGACCCTGAGCAGCTCGTGAATAATCCCGATTTCCAATCACTCGACCAGCTGAAACTGCAGCACCACTATGCCGATCTCGGCCCGGTTTTCGGCACCCCGCTGCCGCCTACCCCACTGCAGAACCCGCACACCATTCACGTCAATCCGGCGGTAATGGAGCTGCTGGGCATTGATCCGCGGGAAGTAACTAATCCGGACTGGGCGCTGCTCGGCAGCGGCACAAAACTTTTCCGCGGCAGTGTTCCGTTTTCCATGAAATATACCGGGCACCAATTCGGCAGCTACAACCCCGAACTCGGTGACGGGCGTGCGCTGTTGCTGGGGGAAATCGAGCGCAACGGCAAGCGCTGGGATCTCCATTTAAAAGGCGCAGGGCAGACGCCCTACTCCCGCTTTGGCGACGGCCGCGCGGTATTGCGCTCCACCATCCGCGAGTATCTCGCCGGCGAGGCGCTGACAGCGCTGGGTATTCGCAGCACCCGCGCACTGTGTATGGTCGGAAGTCAGGAACCGGTGGCGCGCGAAAAGCTGGAAACCGGTGCGGCGCTGATCCGCGTGGCGCGCTCGCATGTGCGCTTCGGACATTTTGAATATCTGTTCTACACCCGCCAGCTGGAAGCCCAGCACAAACTGGTGGATTTCGTGTGCGCGCAGTTTCTGCCGGAGGTTGCCGATGAACCGGTACAGGTTCAGGCGGAGGCACTGTTGCGGTTTACGGTGAAACGCAGTGCGGAACTGGTGGCCGGCTGGCAGTCGGTGGGTTTCGCCCACGGGGTATTGAACACGGACAATATGTCGATCATCGGCGATTCGTTTGATTTCGGCCCCTATGGTTTCCTGGATGACTATGAACCCGGATTTATCTGCAACCATTCGGATCACACCGGGCGCTATGCGTTTGATGCACAGCCGGGCGTGGTGCTGTGGAACCTGAATGCGCTGGCCCACGCGTTGTCTTCGCTACTGGATGTCGAAATGCTGAAGGATTGCCTGGGGCAGTATCAGCCGTTGTTGATCGAGTTCTACTCCGGAATGATGCGGCGCAAGCTTGGCTTAGCTATCGAGGACGAGGGCGATCAACAATTCTGTGCGGACCTGATGCAGTTGCTGGAATCGGGGCGGGTGGATTACACGCTGTTTTTCCGCGCCCTCAGCCGTTATTGCGGAGAGCGACCGGCTACTTCACTGGAGGAGCTCGTTTCTCCTTCGCAACATGCGGCGTTGGGGAACTGGCTTTCGCACTACGACCAGCGCTTGCACAAGGAGAGCCGTTCAGCGGAAGAGCGCAGCCGGGACATGTTGTGCACAAACCCCAAGTTTGTGTTGCGGAATTACCTGGCACAGCGGGTAATTGAGGCGGCGGAAGCCGGCGATTTCCAGCCTCTGGAGGTCATTTTTGGTTTACTGCAGTCGCCCTTTGCGGAGCACCCGGGATTTGAAAGCTGGGCGGCGGCGCCGCCGGAGACTGGTAAACACCTGCCCATCAGCTGCTCCTCTTGAGTTGTTGAACAGCGTATTACCAGGTTGCCAGAAAATTTTGCGGTAAACCCTGGATTGTGAACTTTCCAGACTATGGCCCGGAATCCATCGGCTCCGGGCCTTTTCATATACCAACGATGCCTTCAGCTGTTTGCCTCGATATACACCGGATTGCTCAGTAGTTGCGGATTACCATTCGCGTCGAGAATTTCCACCCGCAGCCACTTCAGGTCACGGCCCTTCGGCAGCGTGAATTCTGTCTGCCATAGATCGCCTTCAAGCTCACCCTGCTGCTCGATGGCCTTTCCTCCGGCAATCAGGCGCATTTTCGCATCGGTAATTCCCTGCACGCGAACGGACACGGTAACCGGGCCATCCACATGCAGTACAGCCCCCATTCCCGCGTTCCGATCGGCACTACGCGCTTCAATCTCCAGCGAGCGATCGGTCTTTCCCTGCAGGTCGATAAACACGCGTCCGGCGCGCAGGCCATCCAGCAACGACGGCTGTGACAGGGACTCTGCGTAGATAGCCGTAAGCGGCAGGCCGATACCAGACAGCTGATCTTTTTCATGAATCGCGTCGTGATTGTCGCTGCCAGCAATGGCACTGATGCGATAGCCCTGGTCGAGCAGCGCTTCCCAGAACGGGATACCAGAAAACGGGTGATTCAGTTGGCCGCTCGCGCGTTTCAATACCGAGCCGTTCACCACTTCAATGGCGGTTACGCGAGTGTAGTCCGTCTCCGCAGTCCAACCACAGCCCATACAGGCCTCGCCGGAGGGAAGCCCCGGGTGATTGATAGACATGATCGCACCTATTTCCGGTAATTTATCCTGCAGCGGTCGCACATTGCCATCGGTTACCCGAAAATCGACAAAACCGGTGGAACCGAAAATATTCGCATGGCCGTAGAAGGTAGTGATTTCGCGGCCGGGAATCAGTAACAGACGATCATAGTAGGCCTGCAGTTCCCGCAGGCCATTGTACTGGGAGCGGGCGTTGTGCTCGCTGATGGAAATAAAGTCCAGCCCACGCTCGGCTGCCGCCTGCACAGTGTGGAGCAGCGGACACGGCTTCTTTTCCCCGGACTGGGCGCGACAACCGCCGTCGCTGTGGCCCGTGTGGGCATGTAGTTCACCGCGATACCAGCGGGCGCCGTCCGCCAGTTTTTGATCGGTAAAGGATTCTGTGAACGCTTCCGCCCCATGCTGCAGGGTTATGCGCGCGGTGTATGCGGTGGTTATCCCTTCACGGATATTCGGTATGCCCAGTAGCAGGCGCCATTCACCAGCCGGCAACGGGCCAGGCAGATAAGATGGCGTCGCATCGGTTTCTGCAAGGGTGAAGTGGGACTTGTTGCCGCCACTCCAGCCGCGCAAGCGTTCGCTGTCGAGTAGCCCCAGATCAATGGTGGTGCCCTCGCTGCGGTCATAGGAAAACTCTACCGTGACCCGGTCGGTGCCCGCCGGCACTTTGAACGGCACTTCAAGGTAGGTCTGGTGATCCTTTCGGGTAAGTTTGCCGTCAAGGACAATGACCGTTGGCGCGGCCTGAACCGCGACACTCAAAAGCATGATCAGCGCGCATAAAAAATAATTTTTCTTTTGCATTGGAATACCTCCGCTTAAAACAAAAAAGGCCAGGGGATAACCCTGGCCAAGCATTGCGATGATTCTTATTACTTTGAATTAAAAGTTGTAACGGATGCTCGCGGTGTAGGAGCGGCCAAGGATCGGGCGTGCCATAAAGAACTCCTTGCCGGCATCCGCACTTTCAAACTGACCAGCGCGGGGATTGCCCTCGGTCAAGCCGATTTCATTGGTCAGGTTATGGCCATTGAATTGCAGCGCCATCTGCTCACTCAGATCGTAGCGCATGCTAAGGGACCAGGTAGTGTAGGCCGGCAGTTCTTGGGTGTTGGCAGTATCCGCATAGCGATCGGAGAAGTGCTCCATCACCAGCTCACCGCGCAGCTGGTCGTTCAGTAGATTGAAACCGGCGGTACCGCGGTAGGACATTTCCGGCACGCGGATCAGCTGGTTGCCACTGTAATCCTTCACCTCACCACTGGCTTCGGTGAAGGAGAAAGTTTTGTATTCCGGCGACTGGAAAGTGGCAGCGAGACCAAAATCAAACATGTCATTGGCACGGAACAGGGCTTCCAACTCCAGACCCAGGGTCTCGGTATCCCCGTAGGCGGTTTTGCTGGTGTACTCGTTGTTGATTGAATCAAACACCCAGTCAGTAAAGCGCATATTGTCGAAGTGGGTGTAAAACGCGGTGGCAAAGACATCCAGCTTTTCGCCGGTATGCTTGATACCGCCTTCCATCATCTTGATCGGCTCCACCCGCAGATCGGTACGCTGGGGGCTGCCGTTGAAGTCAGCGGTGCTCGGTGCACGGAAAGAGTCGGTGTAGCGCGCGAAGGCACCCAGATCGTCGCTGAACTGGTAGTTCATGCCCAGGGTCCAGGCGAACTCATTGTATTCGCGATCGATCGCGGTGAACTCGCCGTTGCCGGTGATGAACTGGTCGTCCGCAAGACTCGCACTCTGCTGCAGATCCACCACATGCTTGCCTTCTACGGAACCACCCAGGGTAATCATTTCGTAGCGCAGGCCGCCGTCAATGCGCAGCTGGTCATTGACCTGCCACTCGTCGGACGCGTACAGCGCGGTGGTTTCGCCAGTGCCGTGCACATTGTCGTACAGGGAGCCGTAGCGCAGGATACCGTGCTCTGTTACCGCAATTTCCTGGCCGCCGATATTGGCAACTACGTCCAGCAGGCGCGCCTGCTCGGCCACTTCAAACATTGCGGTGGCCATGTAGCGGATGAAGTCGTACTCGAAATCCGCGTAGTAGATACCGAAGGCCACGTCGTGTTGCTGCTCGCCCATGTCGAAGGTGCGAGTCAGGCGGACGTCATTAATCATTTCATCCAGCGGCACGTCTACGGACAGCAGGTTGCCGTTCAGTACCAGGCCATTGCCGGCATTATTTTCGAGGTCAAAAGTGGCACTCGGGTCGTTGGCAAAACGGATGCTCAAGTCGGCAATACCACCGAGCATGGCCGAGTATTCTGCCAGACGCTCTTCCGCGCTCTGCAGGCTGCCGGTGGGGAAGAGACCGTTACGCAGGGTTTCACTCACGCGGTAGCGGAAAGTGTTGTGCAGGTCCCATTCACCCAGACGATGGTCGGCGGTAAACGTGAATTGGGTCAATTCGGTGTGGGTGCCGTCGCCGAGGTTGAAATCGTAACCATTGCCCAGGTTGCGATACACATTGTGTTCGACCTCCGGCCCCATCATGGTGCCGTAGTTAGCATTGAAGCCGGGAACTGCCGCGACGTCGCCGTTGCTGTCCGTGGTCAGCGGAATCGGCAGCAGGAACGCGACTGTGTCATTCATGTGTTTGAGGTCGAAAAACAGCTCGCCTTCTTCCAGACGCTTACCCAGGCTCAGGCGAACCTGGCCACCGTCGTTGGCGGTAAAGCCGGGATCACGCACGCCGTCGTTCTGGCGATAGAAGCCACCGACGGAGAAAAACATGTCTTCGCCTACCGGCTGGCCGTAAAAACCGTCAATACGGGTGTGACCGTAATCGCCCATTTCCACTTTGACGATGCTTTCAGTGGCATCGTAAGGCTTGCGGCTGATGAAGTTCACCACGCCGCCCGGGGCATTGGAGGCGAAAATCGCAGAGGGGCCACCGCGCACCACTTCAACACGCTCGATGGTTTCGTCCAGGCGGAAGGACTGGTCCGCATTCAGGTAACCTAGGCCACCATCGTGCTGAATTGCGAGGCCATTTTCCTGCAGGGCGATAGAAGAGTAACCATCGCGGGGAATACCGCGCGCGCGAATATTATTACTGGCTTCACCACCAGAAGATTCCACCCAGAAACCCGGAACCTGGCGCAGTACATCGGCAGTGCTCTGCGGGTTGGCAGCAGCCAGTGCGTCAGAATTCAGCGTGGAGATGGCGTAGCTGGCTTCTGCTTTTTGCAGCGCGCTGGAACCGGCACGCCCAGTAACTACAACTTCTTCCAGAGATTTGATCTCGGCGCTGGATTCCTGTGCCTGCACGCCAGCGGCAGAACAGAGAATGGCGACCACTGCGGCCAGCGGCGCCTTGATGAATTTTTGCGATTGCATTGAATTGCCCCCAATAAAATGTGTGATGTATTTGTTTTGTATTTATGGGGCGGGAGATTAATTACGTCATCTGACAACTTGATGGCATATAAAAGACAGCACCATGAAAAATTCAACGACAGGTAAAAATTAGCAAAACGAATTAAGGGCGTTTTACATGTGTTGCTTTCGGCCGCGAGGGTGTTGGCATGCGCGCCCTTAACCAGCAGCTACACTCAACTTGGAACTACGAAACAGAAGTTGACCTTCACTTGCAGCATGGTCACTTCTCAATTTCAGCGATGGATACAGCCATGACGACCCTTACCAGAACTCTCCTGCTCACACTGGCCAGCCTGCTCTTTACCCAACTCGCCTTTGCCGATGTGGTGGGGCGCTGGAAAACCATCGACGATGAAACCGGGCAGGCCAAGTCGATCGTGGAGATCTATGAGAAGGGCGGCAAATATTACGGCCGCATTGTGGATCTGCTGATGAAGCCGGACGACACCGTGTGCGATGCCTGCCCCGGTGACAAGAAAGGTCAGAAGCTCGTCGGCATGGATATCATCACCAATATGGTGAAGACCGGTGATGTGTACGAAGGTGGCCAGATTCTGGACCCGGTAAAGGGCAAGGTATACGACTGCAAGATTTGGGAGGAAGGTGGCAACCTGATGGTGCGGGGGTACCTAGGATTCTTCTACCGCACCCAGACGTGGTATCCGGCGAACTAACTCAAGTTTTTCTCGGAATTATTGGCGGTCTGGAACAGGGGCTTGGGATTTCGGAACCGCGGTGAATACATCCCTGTACGCTGCGTCGGTGACGTCACTGTCGCCGACGCTTCCGAAACCCCAAGCCCCTGCCCCAGCCCTTCGATTCAGGGTTCTGCGCACTTGCTCAATTACGATGTTTGCTAGCTCTTTCTGTCCGGATTAGAAAGCAACAGCACCAGCGGCATCGCCGCGATATTGATCCACATCAGCATCTGGAAATCGTTCACATACGCGATCTCTGCCGCCTGCTGGGTAATGACGGTCATCAGCTCCGCCGGCAGCGCCGCGAGCTGATCTGGCGACGGCAAGTTCATTCCCGGCGGCATCTGTACCCGCTCCCCCAGCTGTTGCTGGTTTATCCACAGATTGCGAGTCAGCGCCGCCATCACAATGGAGACACCGATACTGCTACCGAGGTTGCGCGACAGGCTGAACAGCGCGGTGGCTTCGCCGCGCAGGCGCGGCTCTAGGGTGGCGTAGGCCAGGGTGGAAATCGGTACGAACACCAACCCGAGCCCCAACCCCTGCACGATGCCGCTCACGACCAGGTCGCGTTGGCTCACTTGCAGGTTGAAGCCGGTCATGTCCCACAGGGATAGAGAGATCAGTCCCATCCCCAGCAGGATCAGTGCCCGCGCGTCGAAGCGCTTCATCAGCTTGCTCACCAGCATCATGGAGATCATGGTGCCGATGCCACGTGGCATCAGGATCAGTCCGGTGGTCACCACCGGATAGCCCTTCCACTGCTGCAGGAACGACGGCAACAGGGCCATGGTCGCAAGCAGGGTGATACCCACCACAAAGATGAACACCACGCCGGACGCGTAGTTCTTGTCATGGAACAGCTCTGGAGACAGGAACGGGTTGCTGGTGGTGCGCGAGTGCACCACAAACAGGTACAGGCCCAGGGCCGCAGCGATGGCATAGAGCTGGATTTCCAGTGCCTCGAACCACTCCACCTGCTCGCCGCGGTCCAGCAGCATCTGCAGTGCACCTACCGCCAGCGCCAGCATGGCGAAGCCGAAGGCATCGAAACGCAACTTGCGGGTTTCGGTCTCGGGTACGTAGAAGTAGATCCCGAGCATGGAGAGGATGCCGAATGGCAGGTTGATGTAGAACACCCAGCGCCAGGAGTAGTACTCGGTCAGCCAGCCACCGAGGGTTGGCCCGAGGATCGGGCCGATCATCACGCCGACACCCCAGATGCCCATGGCCGAGGCGTGCTTTTCCTTGGGATAGGTGTCGAGCAACGTGGCCTGGGACAGCGGCACCAGCGATGCGCCGAACACGCCCTGCAACACGCGCCACAGGATCATTTCATTCAGGCTGCCGGCCTGGCCGCAGAGCATGGAGGTGACGGTGAAGCCGCCCACCGACCACAGGAACAGCCGGCGACGACCGAACCGCTGGGCGAGAAAACCCACCGGCGCAGTCATGATGGCGGCGGCGACGATATAGGACGTGAGCACCCAGGTGATCTGGTCGCTGCTGGCACCGAGGCTGCCCTGCATGTGCGGCAGGGCCACATTGGCGATGGTGGTATCGAGTACCTGGATGATGGTGGCCAGCATCACGCTGAGTGCAACCAGCAGCTCGCTGCCACCGGACGCCTTCGCCTGCGCTCCCGGCGCAGCGAGGGCGCCGGGCTTTGCCATCTGACTCATGTTGGTAGCGCCCGGTTACATTGTGACGCGACTGTCACCGCCATTGGCGGCGCGGGCGGAAACCAGTTTCTTGTCTTCGGAGGTATCGATCTCAACCTCCGCACTCATACCGGCGCGCAGTACCGGAGCGTCCTCAGCGGGCAGCAGGCGCAGGCGCACCGGTACCCGCTGCACCACTTTCACCCAGTTGCCGCTGGCATTCTGTGCGGGAATCAACGCGAATTCACTGCCGGCGGCGCCGCTCAGGCTCTCTACCAGAGCCTGGAATTTAACCCCGGGATAGGCATCCACGGTGACCTCCGCCTGCTGCCCCGCGTGCACATGCTCCAGCTGGGTTTCCTTGAGGTTGGCCTCGATCCACATTTCATCGGTGGCGAGCAGCGTCACTACGGACAGGCCCATGGCCGCCAGTTCACCCACCTGCGGTGCTTCGTTGGCGATGACCCCGGAAACCGGCGCGACGATACGGGTGCGCGACAGCTGATAGCGGGCCTTGTCGAGCTGCGCCTGGGCAACCATCACATCGGCCTGCTGTTCCAGCGGCACCTGGGAGTTACCGCCCAGCTCCGCGCGCAGACTGGCGAGTTTCTCCGAGTTGATGGCAATTTTTGCGCGGGCCTGCTCGAGCTTCTGGCGGGATTCGTCCAGCTGAGACTCCGACAGCGCCACTTTGCCGAGCTTTTCATTGCGATCCAGCTGGCGGCGGTAGAACTCCGCATCGGTCTGCGCCTGCTGCAGCTCCGCATCCGCTTCGGCGTAATCCGCCTGGCGCGCGTGCACCTGATTCTTGACCATTGCCAGATTGGCTTCGGCTTCTGCCACCGCCAGGCGGAAAGTGGTGTCGTCCAGCTGTACCAGCAGGTCGCCCTTGTTAACGTGCTGGTTGGCCTTGATCGGTACCTCGGCGACGATACCGCTCACCTCCAGGGCGAGGGACAGTTTGTCCGCCTTCACATAGGCGTTATCGGTGTGCACGCTGCTGCCGCCACCCCAGATACACCAGGCGGCAACCGCACCTGCCACCGCGAGACCCAGCCCGAAAACCAACGGGCGTGATTTGGATTTCTTTACTTCCTGATTTACCACCTCAGTCACTCCACAGTCTCCTCTCGGCTCAGGTTTTCACGCACCCGACTCAGTAAATGCATCAGTTGTTGCTGCTCGTCCGCGCTTATCCCGGCCAGCGCCTGGGTGCGGGTTTCCCCGGCGAGCCCCTGCAGGTTGTCCAGCACAGGTGCCGCGGCAGCGGTAAGAAAAATACGAAAACAACGGCGGTCCTGGGGGTCGGGCCTGCGCTCGACCAGGCCCTCCGCTTCCAGCAGATCGATTTGGCGGGTCAAGGTAATCGGCGCCACGTCCATGCGCTCGGCCAACGCCGCCTGTTTCATGCCCTGATCCTTGTTCAGGATCCAGAGCACCTGCCAGCGGGCGCGGGTGAGGCCGTGGGACTTGGCGCGGCGGTCGAAATTGCGCTTCAGCAGGCGTGCGGCGGTGTGTAGCTCGAACCCCAGCTGCGATGCGGTGTCGGTTTTATTCACGGAATTACTGTTATGTCACGCTTCTTGAGGGCGCTTATTGTAAGCATGCTTATCAATTTGGCAAGCCGTCTGCCCTGTGCCTGACACCTGGCCGCGGAAAAACAGAACCGGGAAATAAAAAAGGGCCGGCAATGCCGGCCCCCAAGAAAAGGAGATGAGATTGTCGGATCAGCGACCGATGCGGCGCAGCGCAGCAGAGGAGAAGTCGGTGCGGTTGGCTTTTTTGCCCCACTCCATGAACTTCGGTTCCTCGTTGGCGAGGCCGGTCACCAGGTAGCGGCCGGAATCCAGGTCGTGCAGGGCTTCTGCAGACATCCAGGGGGTGTCCACGTCGTAGAACATGACCTGGTGGCCCTCACCCACACGCCACAGGTTACCGCGGCCGTCGTAGTGGTCAATCACGGAGGCACCCCAGGTGTCTTCGTCGATGTACATGGTGCGCTTGGCGTAAATGTGGCGCTCACCTTCTTTCAGGGTCGCTTCCACCACCCACACGCGGTGCAGTTCGTAGCGCAGGTACTCCGGGTTCAGGTGACCGGCTTCCACCAGTTCGTCGTATTTCACCGAGGTATCCAGCAGCTGGTAGCTGTTGTACGGCACGTACATCTCTTGCTTGCCGATCAGTTTCCACTCGTACTTGTCCGGGGCACCGTTGTACATGTCCAGGTTGTCCGCGGTGCGCAGGCCGTCAGTACCCTCCGCCGGGCCGTCGTAGGCCACGTTCGGTGCGCGGCGCACGCGGCGCTGGCCGGAGTTGTACACCCAGGCGCGGCGGGCTTCCTTCACCTGATCCAGGGTTTCGTGTACCAGCAGTGCGGTACCGGTCAGACGTGCGGGCGCGGTGATCTGCTGCAGGTAGTAGAAGAGTACGTTGCTGTCGCCGTCAGCGCTGCGGCCATCCGCCAGGAATTCCGGCCATACCAGCTGGTCGGTGAACTTCACCGGTACGAAGGAGCCATCGGTCTGCACCGGAATAGCGGTGGTGTTGCGCACCGCGGCGCCGCCGCGGTAACGGGTAATGTGGTTCCACACCACTTCCAGCGCGCTCTGCGGCATCGGGAACGGAATCACGGTGTCGAAGTTGGTGATACCGTTGCCGCCGGAAACCAGCTCAGCGTTGACCGCGTTTGCCTTCACCACGTCGTACAGATTTTCCGGGTAAGCGGCGGTGCGGCGACTCTGGTACACCGGCATGCGGTAGTCGGGGTACTTCTTGAACAGGGCGAGCTGACCCGGGCTCAGCTTGTCCTTATACTGCGCCAGGTTGGCATTGGTGATTTCGAACAGCGGCTTGTCGTTCGGGAAGGGGTTCACCGGGCGACCTGCGTCACCGCTTTTCACTTCACCACCGCTCACCAGGCCGCCGGTCCACGCCGGAATGGTGCCTTCCGCGTTCCCTGCCTTGACCGCACCCAGCGGGGTCAGGGAATCGCCCAGTTTTGCCGCTTCCTGCTCAGAGACTTTGGCGAAGGCGCTGCCGGCCATCAGTGACACCAGCAGCGTCGCTGCCACGGTCATTTTTTTGTGCATGGTCTTTTTCATGTCCGCTACCTCTTAGTAGGAGAGTTTGAAGCTCAAGGAGACGAAGTCCTTGTCTTGCAGAGTGTTGTGGCTGCCGCCGTCAAACGCGGTGTAGCCGAAGGTGGCGCTGTATTTCATTTTGTAGACCGCCTCGACCGCCAGGCCGAGAGACTTGGCGCCCTCGTTGAACTGCTGGCCGGGCTCCGCAGAGTAACCGGACACATCGTGGGACCAGGCCAGGGTCGGGTTCAGGGAGACACCGGCGAACACATCCGGGTACTCCAGTGCTGCGCGCGCGCGGTAGCCCCAGGCGGTATCGGTGACGAAGCCATCGGCACGACAGTCGCCGGCGATCTGACCCGCCGCCACCAGGTTGGTACAGTTGATTCCGTTGCCCAGATCGAAGTCGCCGAGGCCGAACACGGTGTTGCGGCCGTAGCGCTGATCCGAGTCTTCCACCCCGTCGAGCATGGAAACACCCACTTCGCCGATCAGGGACAGGCGCGACGCACCCAGTACACGCTCGAAGAACTTGATCGCGGTGACCTGTACCTGGGTCTGGTCAAAGGTGTCGTAACCCTGCACCACCTCGCCGTAGCCGACTTCGTTGACGCGGCTGGTAAAGGCGAAGATCGGGCTTTCCGACAGCGCGCCGTTGAGAAGTTCTGCACCGTTGATCTGTACCGGGGTATCCGGCTTGTAGGAAACCTCACCGGACAGGGCCACGCCGGCCACATTGGTGGAGAAACTCAGGCCGTAGAGCTTCAGGTCTTCCGGGAAGCTGATCACATAGGCCGGGTTCAACGCGGACAACACGCCGCCGGTCGGATCCAGCGCCTCGGGCACAAAGATCAGGGGACTGCCGTCCTCATTGGTCGCGCCGGTTACCGGAACCATGGTGCGCACGGCATTGATCATCGGCATGCGCGAGTGGATATTCATGAAGTAGACGCCGAACTCGGTGTCGTTCAGCGCGGCGGCGTAGTAGCGCGCAGCGAAACCATACTGGCCGCCATCTTTCGCTTCCAGGTCGGGCTGGCGATCGGCGAACAGCCCCATCGCTACCGCCGTCTGGTCCGGTACGCTGATGGTCACGCGGTTACAGCCGTCGGCGGCGAAGTCCGCGGAGGAGAAATAGGTACCACACCCTTCAATCTGGGTTTTTTCCCACTCGTACTGGTAGAAGCCCTCGACGCTCAGGTTTTCGGTAACGCCGGCGTTGAAGTAGCCCATGCCCACCGGCAACAGGCCTTCCTTGAGCTCCGCGCCCGGACGGCGGAATGCGCTCACGTCAAACGGGTTGGTGGAGTTGATGCCGCCCTGGATAAAGGTACTTTCACCCCAACTCAATACCTGACGACCAACGCGCAGGCTCAGTGGCATTTCCGCGACTTCGGTATCCAGGTAGGTGTAGGCGTCCAGCAGTGTGGCACCGGAGAACTTGGCGAAGTCAGAGAAGCCCTCGTCCGACAGCGGGGTACCCGGCATGTAGTCGTTGGCGTTGTTGCCGTGGGGACGGTTCTCGTCCTCCAGCTCTTTGTCGTACCAGTATTTGACGCGCATGAACACGCCGAAATTGTCCTTGGACAGTTCGAGGTCGTGCACACCCTTGATGATTTTGGAGAAGGTCTCACCGCCGGCGAAGTTGAGGTTGCCGTCATCGGTGGTAGGCGTGAATCCGCTGCCGCCGTTCTGGAATGAGATGAAATCGGAGTCCGCATCGTTCAGACGCCAGCTCGCACCCACGTCCAGCTGCGACGTAACGCGCACGGAAATGTCTTCATTCTCGCCAAAGTAAAACTCGGCCGCCTGCGCAGGTACCAGTGCCGAGCCAATGGCTGCGGCAAGCAAAGCGCGACTGAAACCGGGTAACTTTATTTTTATCTGCATTGGTATTCTCCCATTCTTGCTGGGGAGAAATTGCCATGGGGCGCGCAACAGGTCGATCCCGTTCCATTGGCGCAGCGCGCCAACCTCTTATCCGCTCGCGCCGAAAGGGATTCTGGGTGTGAGAATGGATAAGGGCAGCACAAGCTCCGTGCACTGCCCCGACCGGGTCAAAGTGACGCTGGCTCAGTTAATCTGACGTGCGGCCTGCCCATCCCGGTATTCGCCGGGGGTAACTCCGGTCCAGCGCTTGAACGCGCGGTTAAAATTGGTCACAGAGGCAAACCCCACCAGGTAGCCAATTTCTCCCAGCGACAGGTGCGCCTCATCGATATATTTAATCGCCAGCCGCTTGCGCGTCTGCTCGAGAATGTCCTTGTAGCTGGTGCCCTGCTCGCTCAGCCTGCGCTGCAGGTTACGCAGGCTCATCCCCAGCATATCCGCCACTTGCGCCTGCGCCGGCGTACTGCCCGGGAGGCAATCGTAGATCTTGCAGCGTATCAGGTTCACCAGGTCGCTTCTGTCGACGCGGGCGAGATACTCATCCAGCATCGTCTCGTGATTGCGCGCCACCAGGCTGTTGTGGGTAAGCAGTTTGCGGGTGGCATTTTCGCGGCTGAAGACCACCGCGTTGTAGGCGTGACCGTATTTGATTTCACAACCGAAAAAGGTATGCAGGCGATCGTTTCCCTGCTCCGGCCCTTCGGCCTCGAGAAAGACGCACAGCGGTTTCAGCTCGCGCTCCACCAGATCCCGGGCGAATTTGACCAGTGACGCGAGCAGCACTTCCGCCTCGCGCAGCCCCAACCCCGGCACCACTCGCTGCTCTGCACGCACAGGGCGGATGCTGAACTCGAACCCGCTGGGAACCTCCTGCAGGCGCACGTTGCAAAGGCTGGACACGATGCGGCGATAGCGCACCACATACTGAAGACTGTCGTGCAGGGTCGGCGCCGACATCATCGCGTAGCCCAGCACATGCAGAACCCCGGGATGAAAATTTTCCGCCAGACGCACCCGCAGGTCGTCTTCAGGCGCCAGTGCACTGGCATAGCTGAGCAGCTTGACGAGTTTGGACAGGGTCACCCGGGAATCGGGGTTACCCACTTCTTCCAGATCAATGTCGCAGGCCGCCAATGCGGCCTGGATATCGATACTGTAGGACTGCATGATCCGCACAAACGGGATCAGCCAGCCCCCCATGACCGCATGTTCGATATTCACTTTGCGTACCTACCTCAGTGACAAACCGTCACCACCGCAAGAGATTAACAACGGAGCCCGCACCAGACTTGACCTTACTCGCCGGAATGAAGCGCGCAATCTACCAATTTCCGCGGGTCTGACGGGGGATTTCGACCAAAACGCCATCATGGGTCGCCAATGACGGGGTGTCTGGATGCGGGACGGGATAACAAATTGGCGCGAATGACATATCGGACACTTTAACAGCTGCCAGATAATCAGGCGACCGAATAATAACCAGTTACGCGACCTATGAGACTTTCCCGAATCCTGTTGTCGACCCTGGTGGCATCCCATGTGCTGGCTGCCAGCGCTAACGTCGAATTGCTGCAGACGCCAGCGCCACAGAGCGCCCACGCCACCCGCAATGTCATCACCAATCTGTCTCCACATGCCGGTGGCTACCTGCTTACCGGCGAGCGCGGCCTGTTGCTGCAGTGGCAGCCGGATGGCCAGTGGCAGCAACTGCAGACACCGGTGAGTGTCGGCCTCACCGCCATCGCCACCCTTGCCGATGGCAGCGCCGTAGCGGTCGGCCACGACGCCGCCATCCTGCGCCGCGAGGCGAGCGGCGAGTGGCACAAGGCCTTTGACGGATACGACCTCACCCGCCTGCAGATCGCCGCCCTCGAGCGCCGCCAGGCAGAGCTCCAGGAAGCCGTGGACAATCCCGCGCAAGATGCCGATATGGAGGAGCTGGAATTCCAGCTGGAGGAGACCGGATTCAACCTGGAAGACACTCAGGCTGAACTGGAGTCCGGCCCCAACAAGCCCCTGTTGAGCATTGTCGCCGCCGCCGGTGAGCGGCTGTTTGCCTGCGGCGCCTACGGCACGCTGCTGCGCAGTGACGACGGCGGCAAGCACTGGGAACTGCAGAGCGCCAGCCTCGACAATCCCGATCGCTTCCACCTGAACGCGCTCAGCCGCAGCGATGACGGCAGCCTGTATGTGGTCGGAGAAAGCGGCCTCGGTTTTGTCTCCCGCGACAACGGCGACAGCTGGCAGGCCATGGACCTGCCCTACGACGGCAGCCTGTTCGGCATCATCGCCCAGCCCGGCTCCGCAAACCTTGTGGCCTTTGGTCTGCAGGGACACGTGCTTATTTCCCGTGACGGCGGCGAAAACTGGCAGCACCAGAAGATCGACGCCGGTGCCAGCCTGCTCGGTGGCACCATCGACGCCCAGGGCCGCGTGGTACTGGTGGGACACGGCGGTATCGTCGCCAGCTTCCCGGTTGCACAGCCGGACGCCGTAACCGTGCGCAAACACCCCTCCGGCGCCGCCTTCTCGGCGGTCGCAGTGCAGGGAGAACAACTGATTCTGGCGGGCCAATTCGGCGTCACCGCGTGGAAGATGAACTGAGGTAGCGGCAAGTCATGAACAATCCAACCCCAAAACCGCAGTCCGCCGCATCCGGGTCGCGGACCGAGGCCTTTTTCGAATCGCTGGTGTTCGGCCACCGTGCCGCCGTACTGGCCGTGCTCGCTGCCCTGCTGATGGTGCTCACCTGGCAGGGACTGCAGGTGCGCCCCGAAGCCAGCTTCACCAAGATGATTCCCGGCAACCACGAGTTCATCAACAACTACATGGACTACCGCCAGGAACTCGCGGACCTCGGCAACGTGGTGCGTATCGTGGTGGAGAGCAAGGAAGGTGACATCTTCACCCCGGAATTCCAGGAGGTGCTGAAGCAGGTCACCGACGAGGTGTTCTATGTTCCCGGCGTCAGCCGCGACGGCATGAAGTCCCTGTGGACGCCGAATGTGCGCTGGCAGGAAGTTACCGAGGAAGGGTTTGTCGGCGGCGCCGTGATTCCCAACGGCTACGACGGCAGCGACGCGATGATCGCGCGCCTGAAAGCCAACGTGTTCAAGTCCGGCCAGGTGGGCGTGCTGGTAGGCAACGACTTCCAGTCCGCGATCATTCTCGCCCCGCTGCAGGATGTGAACCCGGAAACCGGACAGCCGCTGGACTACCGCGAGCTGTCGGATTTCCTTGAGCAGAATGTGCGTGACAAATACGCCAGTGACAATGTGCAGATCCGCATTGTCGGCTTTGCCAAGGTCATCGGCGACCTGATCGATGGCGCCGTGCAGGTAGTGCTGTTCTTCGTGCTGGCGGTAGCCATTACCTTCGCCCTGCTGTGGCTCTATTCCCGCTGCCTGCGCAGCACCTTTGCCGTGCTCGCCTGCTCCATTTTTGCGGTGTTCTGCCAGCTCGGCGTGCTCAACCTGCTGGGCTACGGCATCAACCCCTACTCCATGCTGGTGCCGTTCCTAGTGTTCGCCATTGGCGTCAGCCACGGGGTGCAGATTATCAGCGCGGTGCTACACAACACCGTGAAGGGCGCCGACAAGATTACCGCGGCGCGTCTCGCGTTCCGCTCCCTGTACCTGGCCGGCATCACCGCGCTCGTGAGTGACGCCATCGGTTTCACCACGTTGATGGTTATCGACATCGGCGTCATCCGCGAGCTGGCGATCGCCGCGAGTATCGGGGTAGCGGTGATTATCGTCACTAACCTGGTGGCACTGCCAATCATTGCCAGCTACGTGGGCGTGTCCAAGGGCGGCCTGGCCTATGCCCGCGCCAACCAGGACAAGGCGTCACTGGTGGAGCGCCTGTTCGCCCGCTTCGCGCGTCCGGCCCAGGCCAAGGCGGTACTGGCTATCGCACTGGTACTGTGCGGCGCCGGTGCCTATTACTCCCAGTTCATGAAAATCGGCGACCTCGACGCCGGTGCCCCGGAACTGCGCCCGGACTCCCGCTACAACCGCGACAACGCCTATCTGGTGGAAAACTACAGCACCAGCACCGACGTGTTTGTGGTGATGGCGCAGACCGAAGCGGAACAGTGCGTTGCCTATGGCAACCTGGTGTGGATGGATCAGCTGGCTGCCCATCTGAGCAATGTGCCGGGCGTGCAGAAAGTTTCCTCGGTGGCGGACGTGTCCAAGTTCGGCAACTTCGGCATGAACGAGGGCTCGCTGAAATGGTACGGCCTCAACCGCAACCAGTTCATCACCAACGCCTCGGTCGCCAAGGCGCCGGAGGGCCTGATCAACGCCGAGTGCACCATGGCGCCGGTACTGGTGTTCCTCAACGACCACAAGGCGGAAACCCTGGATCGTGTGGTGGCGGCGATGCGCGAGTTCAACGCCGAGCGCGCCCCGGATTCAGTGGAATTCCTGCTGGCCGCGGGTAACGCCGGCATCGAAGCGGCCACCAACGACGTGATTCAGCAGGCGCAGATCAAGATGCTGATCTGGGTTTACGGCGTGGTCATCGCCCTGTGTCTGTTGACCTTCCGCTCGCCGCGCATCGTGCTCGCGGTGGTACTGCCGCTGATGCTCACCTCACTGCTCGGCCAGGCGCTGATGGCGCTGATGGGCATCGGCGTGAAGGTAGCCACCCTGCCGGTGATCGCCCTCGGCGTCGGCATCGGTGTGGACTACGGCATCTACATTTTCACCAAGGTGCGCGAGGCGCTGGCGGACGGTAAGAACCTGATCGAGTCCTACGCCTACACCCTGCACCAGACCGGCAAGGCGGTCGCGTTTACCGGCGTGACCCTGGCCATTGGTGTTGCCACCTGGGCCTTCTCGCCGATCAAGTTCCAGGCGGATATGGGCCTGCTGCTGACCTTCATGTTCCTGTGGAACATGCTCGGTGCCCTGGTACTGGTACCGGCCATCGCCTGGCTGCTGCGTATCGACAACCTAGCGGCCAAGCCGGCTGTGGATAACAGCGCATCGGCACCGGCCGATCAGCGCATCGACGCAGCCGTCCAGTCTCCGGTTGCCGCCAAGAAGGCGGAAACCGAACCGGCATGATGCGCGGATAAACAAAGGGCGGCTTGAAGCCGCCCTTTTTTTTACGTGCGCCGGTTACTGCTGGTACATCAGACGTTTCGCTTCGGCCTCAAGATCTTTGTAGGGTTCGCCCTTGACCGTTACGCCGACGGCCTGGATCTCACCGCCCTCGAATTTGCCGGGGGTCTTGTACAGCCTGCTGACCGCATCACCGCTGTCGTAGCCAATACACAGGCCGTCGCCGGACAGGGTGAACTTGGCCGGCTGGGTGCGCATCTCGCCGGAGGCGACGGCCTTGTCGTCGATATACAATGTCGTTTTGCCCAGCGTCTCGCCCTTGTCGCCCTGACCGGTCTTTTCAAACTCCATGCCGAAGGTGTACTTGCCGGGTTTCAGTTTGACGTCGGACGTGAATACCTGCTCCGGCTCAATGCCGAGGAAGTTGTACACGTAGTAGAGCTTGCTGTCCTTGAGGAACAGCGAGTGGCCGCCGAAGCGCGAACCGTGGGCGAAGATCACACCAGACGCATCCGGCTTCTCAATCTCGACGTTGCCGAGAATCTTGTAGGAGCGGCCGCGCACATTGACCGCGACACTCTCCGGAATACAGGCCGCGTCCGGGTAATAAATATAAGTATCCCGCGGCGGCTCCTCGCTGGGCCGCTCGACGGTCAGCAATTCCGCGGCGCTGCGGTCGTCGAGTGGCAACACATTGTTTTTCTTCGCCTCGGCGAACCAGGCGTCCTGCAGCTCCTTGAGTTTTTCCGGATTTTCCTTCGCCAGGTTTTTCGATTCGGAGCGGTCCTCTGCCAGGTTGTAAAGCTCCCAGCCGTCCTTGTCGAAATTACCCTTACCGGTTAGCGGCGCATGCACCGCCGCCGCCTTCCAGCCGTCCTTCCAGATGCCGCGGGTGCCGAGCATCGTGTAGTACTGGACCTTCTTCTGCGTCGGCGCGTCCGGCGCCGCGTCAAAGGTGTAGACCATGGAGACACCGGACAGCGGATACTGCTTCACACCGTGATTGGTTTCGGGCATTTCCGCACCGATGATCTCGAGCAGCGTCGGCACTATATCCACCGAGTGGTGGTACTGGTGGCGCAGTTCGCCTTTGGCCTTGATGCCCTTCGGCCAGGAGATAATCAGCGGATCGTTGGTGCCGCCTGCGTACTGCGAATAGCGCTTGAACATCTTGAACGGCGCCGAGAACGCCGCCGCCCAGCCGGTGGGATAGTGGTTGTAGGTTTCCGGGCCGCCGAGGACGTCGAGGTATTTCAGGTTCTCGGCGAGATCGTCCGGATATCCGTTGAAGAATTTGTTTTCGTTGACCGAGCCGTTGGGCGAGCCTTCGCCGGAGGCGCCGTTGTCGGCGGCGTAAATGATGATGGTGTTTTCGTACTGGCCGGTTTGTTTCAGGTAATCGACGATGCGCCCAATCTGTACGTCCGTGTACTCGGAAAAGCCGGCGTAGACTTCCGCCATGCGCGCGAACAGGCGCTTCTCGTCGTCACTCAGAGAATCCCACGCGGGCACGTAATCCCCCGGGTAGGCCATCTCCTCGGGGATCGGGTTGAGCGCGGTGTTGACCGTGCCCTCCGGCACGACACCTTTCTCGATCATGCGCGCGGTGACCCACTTGCGGTACTCGTCATAGCCGTCGTCGAACTTGCCCTTGTACTTGTCGGCCCACTCCTTCGCCACATGGTGCGGGGCGTGGTTCGCGCCCGGGTTGAACCACAGGTACCAGGGCTTGGACGGGTTGGTGGCATTCTGGTTGCGCAACATCTGGATTGCCTGATCGGCCAGATCCTTCGACAGGTGATAGCCTTCTTCCGGCCCGTAAGGCTGCTCGATAAAGTGGTTGTCCTCCACCAGATCCGGGTACCAGTTGTTGGTCTCGCCGCCGATAAAGCCGTAGAAACGGTCAAAGCCCATCTGCGTCGGCCACTGTCTGCGGCTCGCACCCGGCGCCACGTCCGTCTCCGGCACATTGTGGTTCTTGCCCAACCAGAAGGTGCTGTAGCCGTTGTCGCGCAGCACTTCGGCAATGGTGGTGACCTGGGGCGGGAAGCGGCCGCTGGAGCCGGGATAGCCTGTCGCTCCTTCAGTGATTGAGGCCATGCCATTCAGATGGTGGTTGCGGCCGGTGAGCAGTGTCGAGCGGGTGGGAGAGCACAGCGCGGCGGTGTGCCACTGGGTGTAGGTCAGGCCTTCGGCGGCGATGCTGTCCAGGGTCGGCATATTGATGCGGCCGCCATAGGGCGACCAGGCGCCGAGGCCGGTATCGTCATAGAGGATGAACAGGATATTCGGCGCATCCTTTGGCGCGCGCTTCGGTGTGAACGGCGTCCAGTCCGGTGTCGAGTTACGGATGTCGAGTTCGATCCTGCCGTTGAAACCATCCGCCCCCGCGGTTTGCTGTTCCGCTGCGGCTGCCTTTTCCCCGGTAGCGTCCGACACCGGCTTGCTCGATGCCACCGGTGCTGTTTGGGCGGAATCGTTTACCGATGTGCGGGTGGAATCGGTCTTCTCGCCACAGGCCGCCGCGAGCGCGATCCAGAGTGCGAAAAGTGTCCTTGCCCAGAACTGCGGAGAGCGGAGGTATTCCATGGTGTCGTCCCTGCCATGTTTTCCGATACCGGTCGCGAGAAACTGCACCTACCGGCGGTAGAGAAAAGTCTGCAAATAAACATTAGTACAGCGCACAGACTTCGCCCCACACACCGGAGTTAAGGCAGTTGAATCGACGAACGGCAAGCCCTGAATAGCTTGCAGGCGAACTGTTCCGGAGTTCCTTTCCGGTTCACCTGCAAACAGGCTGCTACAATGGTCAGCGCGCTAGACGGATCATGATGTCGAGGATCTTTTTGGACGCTTTTCCGTAGGGCGGCATCAGCAGTTTCAGCGGATCCAGCGGCCCCTGGTAGAACACCGGGCGAAGCTTGGAGAAGGTGATAAAACCCTCGTAGCCGTGGTAATGCCCCATACCGCTCTCACCCACGCCGCCGAAGGGAATATCGTGCTGCGCCACATGCAGCACCGCGTTGTTCACACTCACGCCGCCTGAAATCATGTGCTGGATATAGAAGTCGCTCACGCTGCGGTCATTGGTAAAGGGGTAGATCGCCAGAGGGCGCGGGCCGCCATTCACGTGATCCACCACCTGCTGGCGGTCGCGATAGGTCATCACCGGCAGCAGCGGACCAAAGATCTCGCGCTGCATCACCAGCATGTCTGCGGTCACGTTGAGCAAGATATGCGGCGGGAACTTGCGCAGCTTGTCGTCGCGACGGCCCTGACCATTGGAAAGGTCAATCGCGGTTGCGCCCTTGGCAACCGCGTCATCCAGGGTTTCCCACAAGCGCTGGTAGGAGCGGTCGTCGATCACCGAGGTGTAATCCTCGCTCTGCAGGTCCGGGTAAGATTTCCGTACCCGTGCGCGCGCCTTGTCCACAAAGGACTCGACGCGATCCTCCGGCAGGAACAGATAGTCCACGGTGGTACAGATCTGGCCCGCGTTCAGCAGCTTCCAGAACAGGATGCGCTCGGCAGCGGTGTCGAGGTTGAAGTCCGGCGCCACAATCGCCGGCGACTTGCCACCCAGTTCCAGCGTCACCGGGGTGAGGTTTTCCGCGGCGGAGCGCATTACCGCGCGACCGGTCTGGGTGGAGCCGGTGAAAATAAGGTGGTCGAATTTCAGTGCGGAGAACAGAGGGCCGACGCCGCCACTATCCGCCACGAATGACAATTTTTCCGGTGGAAAATATTCGCTGCTGAGCCGCTGTAACAGCGCGGTCAGGCGCGGCGAGTTTTCCGACATTTTCACCATGGCGCGGTTGCCGGCGGCGAACACGCTGGTGAGCGGCGCAAAGCTCAGGTTGGCGGGGAAATTCCACGGTACGATAATGCCGACGACACCCAACGGCTGCGGAATCACCCGGTTGCGGGAGCTGGGGTATGCGGAAATGGCCGCGTGGCGCCGCTGCGGCCGCATCCACTTTTTCAGTTTCTTGATGGTGTCCTTGATACCGTCGAGCACCACATAAACTTCGCAGAACAGGGTCTCATTGCGCGAGCGATTGCCATAGTCATCGCTGATCGCCTGCGCGATCGCATCCTGGTTGTCACTCACCATACGCGACAGTGTGCGCAGGTCCGCCACCCGCTGTGCATACTCGGGAACCGGGTCATCCAGATAGGCTTGTCGCTGTTGCGATAGCAACTGTTGCAGCATCGCACCCATTTCTGCTGGGTTGGTCTCATTAATTGACTGGAGGGGCATATTCATAAATCTTTCCCATTCTGGTGATCGAAAACTTACCACGGAGAAAAACCCGGTAGTCCGAGAAGTATTCGCGCGACGCGCCAACCTGTTTCCCGCGCGTGCCTTCTATACCCATATACCGCCTGTTCCACACAGAACCTGGCTCGCGCCAGGCGTCAATGCGGGCCATGTCGGGATAGGACAAATGATTGGCGCGCGGAACATATCCATATCTGGCCCCACTGCCGGATAATCCGGTCATCTAACAACAAAAAACACATCGCAGGCATCCTGCTAACCGCCGCGACTGGAACCCAGGCCCACGCCCTGGCAATCCAACGCGTACAGACGGAGAAGATGAGATGAAGACCGAATTTGATTACATCGTTGTCGGCGCTGGCTCTGCCGGCTCAGTACTCGCCAACCGTCTGTCGGAAAACGGCAAATTTTCTGTGTGTGTGCTGGAGGCCGGCCCCGACGGCAGTGCCTCGCCGCTGATCAATATTCCCGGCGCCTTTGCCGCGCACATGTTTGTCAAAAAATACAACTGGGCCTACGACGCCAGGCCAGATCGCAAGCTGCGCAAAGGCTCGGCGATTTTTACCCCCCGCGGCAAGACCCTCGGCGGCAGCTCCGCGGTCAATGGCATGCTGTACATTCGCGGCCAGAAAGAGGACTACGATGGCTGGGAAGCGCTGGGCAACCCAGGCTGGTCTTACCGCGACCTGCTGCCCTATTTCAAAAAATCCGAGCACCACGAAAAATTCGCCGGTAGCGACTACCACGGTAAGAATGGCAACCTGAACATTAGCGCACCAGGGCCGGAATACCCGATGTCCGAGGCGTTTATCAAGGCGGCGCAGCAGGCCGGATTCAACTACACCGATGACTTCAACGGTGCCGAGCAGGAAGGTGTGGGCTACTTCCACCTGAACGTAAAAGACGGCCGCCGCTTCGGCACCGCCGCGGCCTACCTGAAACCGGCCCGCGCGCGGACCAACCTCACCGTGCTCACCGATGCCCAGGCAAGCCGTATCGTGATGGAGGGGGAGCGCGCGGTGGGTGTGGAACTCCGCCACAAAGGCACCATGTACACACTGAAAGCGACACGGGAAGTGATCCTGAGTGGCGGTGCGATCAATTCCCCCCAGCTGCTACAACTCTCCGGTATCGGCGACCCGGAACAATTGAAAGCGGTGGGCATACCCTGCATTCATGCTCTGCCTGGCGTCGGCAAAAACCTGCAGGAGCATGTGGATGCCTGCGTACTGGTACGCAGCAAGATCAACAACGGTTTTACCGCGTCTGTCGGCGGCCTGCTGAAAATGCTGCCTGACACGCTCAAATATGTAGCAAGCAAAAAAGGCAAACTGGCGAAATCCATCACCGAGGCCGGCGGCTTTATCAAATCATCGGACGAAGTGGAACGCCCGGATGTACAGCTGCACATGCTGCCGCTGCTGTTCGACGACAGTGGCCGCGACCTGAAACTGATGTCACAGCCGGGTTACTCCATACACGTGTGTGTGCTGCGCCCGAAAAGCACCGGCAGCATCACCCTGCGCAGCGCCAATCCGTTCGACAAGCCGGACATCGACTACAACTTTTTCGCCGATGCGGAAGACCGCAAGGTGATGATCAACGGTATCCGCCAGGCCCGCCGGATTCTCGCGGCACAGGAGTTCGACGGCTATCGCGGTGAGGAAATTCACCCGGGTGCAGAGCGGGAGAGCGACGAGGAAATTTTTGAAAAGGTGCAGGAAAAGGTTGGGCTTGTTTACCACCCTGTGGGCACCTGCAAAATGGGTAATGACCCGCTATCGGTGGTGGATTCACAACTGAAGGTGCACGGACTAATGGGACTGCGGGTGGTGGACGCCTCCATCATGCCGACCCTGACCAGCGGCAACACCAATGCTCCCACCGTTGCCATTGCCGAGAAAGCAGCGGATCTCATTCTTGCGGAGGTCGGTTAATCGCTCGGATCAACCTCGGTGGCGGTACTGCTACCGGGGGCAACCTTCTCTGATCAGACCTCAAGCCGCGTGACTTACGCGGAACTCCCCCGGGGTTGATCCTGTCCAGCGCTTGAATGCGCGGTTGAAATTCGCCACCGAGGCAAAGCCCACCAGATACCCGATCTCACCCAGGGAAAGGTGCGACTGGTCCATATATTCCAGCGCGAGCTTCTTGCGGGTGTGCTCGAGAATTTCCTTGAAGCTGGTGCCCCGCTCCTGCAGTTTGCGCTGCAGGTTGCGCAGGCTCATGCCGAGATCGTCGGCGATTTCGGCCTGCGATGGTGCACCGAGGGAAAGGCGCTCGTAAATTTTGCACTTCACCAGATTGGCCAGATCGCTCCGGTCGATACGGGACAAATATTCGTCCAGCATTTTTTCGTGGCTCTGGGTGAGCACCATATTGTGGGTCATCAGTTTGCGCTGGGCCTGGGCGCGATCGAAAACCAGTGCGTTGAAATCGCAGTTGAATTGCGGTTCCACACCAAAATATTCCGTCAGGTAATCGTTATCCGGCCGGTCCGCCTGCAGGTACACCGCTAGCGGACGCAGGTTCATATCCACGGTTTCCCGAGCAAATTTCACCAGGGTGGCAAGAAAAGCTTCGATCTCTTTGGGGCCGAGTGTCGGGCGCGCGTTGTCTGCGTAATGCAGCGGGTACATGCGCAACGACAGCCCATCTTTTTCTTCTACCATTTCCACCCGACAGGCATCAGACACGATGCGCTTGTAACGCACAATGCGCTGCAATCCGTCTTCCAGAGATGCCGATGACATCATGGCGTAGCCGAGCGCGTGAAACATGCCGGGGTGGAACTGCTCTGCAACCTGCACACTGAAATCCTGCTTCGGCAGATGCGCGTTGCAGTGGGCAACCAGCTTCACCAGTTTGGACACCGCTATACGTGTGTCCTGGGAATTCAGATCCGCGTCGGTAATACCGCTGACCTCGAGCGCTTGTTGCACGTCGATATTGTTCAGCTGCATGGCCTTGGTAATCGGAATTACCCAGCCGCTCAACGCAATGAAATCATCACTCACTGACCAACCCTCTCCATCGCTTTGCATTAACGATTCTTCAAGACACTCGTCAATTAAACACGGATTCGTATTTCGGTCGACCCGCATTCTAAATCGAGTCAGAAGCAACCAACAAAACCGTACACAATTTGTACAAGCGCACCATTTTACTCCTTGTGCGCGCGAGAACAATAGATTGGCGCGCACTGCAATGGTCATTTTCGCCGGCCTGCGTAATGTAGGCATCGACAAATTCAGATACCGCAGGGATATCCGCTGAAATTAAAAAATACATAGACAATCGTCCTATTTTTAATTTCCGCGTCGCGAATTGCGGGCCGTAAGCGAGAGAAAAATATGCTGAAAGTAATGATGGCGTCCGGCCTGGGCGCGCTGATGATGAGCGGTTTCTGCACCGCCGCAATCGCGAAAACAGAAGCGACCCCGAAGCCCGCCAGTGCCGTGACCCTCGCGCAGCAGCAGGCGGTGCGCGATGAACTGCCGTTTGCCGACCGCAAGGATTTTGAACTGGCAGAGAAGGGCCTGCTGAAGCGCCCACAAAATGTGGAAATCCGGGATGACCAGGGCAATCTGGTGTGGAGCCTCGAGCAGTACGACTTCCTCAGCGGCGAGCAGAGCTACGACACCATCAACCCGAGCCTCGAACGCCAGGCCAAGCTGAACATGCACTACGGCCTGTACAAGGTGACCGACCGGATATATCAGGTGCGCGGCTACGACCTTTCCAATATCACCTTTGTCGCCGGCGACACCGGCTGGATTGTGTTCGACCCACTGCTGACGCCGGCCCCGGCGAAGGCCGCCTTCAAACTGGTCACGGAAAACCTGGGTGAGCGCCCGGTGCGCGCGGTGGTGTACAGCCACGCGCATATCGACCATTTCGGTGGGGTCAAGGGTGTCGTCAGCCAGCAACAGGTGGACAGCGGCGAGGTGCAGGTCATTGCCCCGCGCGGCTTTATGGAACACGCGGTAAAAGAAAACGTACTGGCCGGCAATGCCATGCTGCGCCGCGGCAGCCTGCAGTACGGCAATGTGCTGGCCAAGGGACCGAAGGGTCAGGTGGACTCCGCCATCGGCAAGGGCGCCTCCACCGGCGTCATCGGCCTGATCGCGCCGACACGCACCATCGACAAGGATGAGGAAACGCTGGTCATCGACGGTATTGAGATGCGCTTCCAGAACACGCCGCACACCGAGTCCCCCGCGGAGATGAATACGTATTTCCCGCAGTTCAAGGCGCTGTGGACTGCGGAAAATGTGACTGGCACCCTGCATAACGTGTACACGCTGCGTGGTGCCGAGATCCGCGATGCCCAGGGCTGGAGCAAGTACATCAACCGGTTGATCCACGGTTACGGGAAAGAGGCCGAGGTGATCTTCGCTTCCCACAGCTGGCCGCGTTGGGGCAACGAGTACCTGCTGGAAGTACTGCGCAAACAGCGCGACATCTACGGCTACCTGCACGACCAGACCCTGAACCTCGCCAACAAGGGCGTGACCATTAGCGAGATCCAGGACGCGATCACGGTGCCGGACAGTCTCGCCCACGAGTGGTACAACCGCGGCTATCACGGCTCCTACAAACACAACGCCAAGGGCATCATCAACAAGTACCTCGGCTATTTCGATATGAACCCGGCGAACCTGAATCCGCTGAGCCCCGCGGACTCCGGCCCCCGCTATGTGGAGGCCCTGGGCGGCGCCGAGGCGGTGATGCAAAAGGCCCGCGAAGCTTTTGATAAGGGCGACTACCGCTGGGCCGCGGAACTGCTGAACCACCTGGTGTTCGCACAACCGGACAACACCGACGCCCGCCTGCTGCAGGCAGATATTTTCGAACAGATGGGCTATCAGGCAGAAAACATGGGCTGGCGCAACGCCTACCTGGTGGGCGCCTATGAACTGCGCAACGGCCCACCCACCGGCGCACTGGCGACCCGCGGTGGGCCGGACTTTATCAGCGCCATGTCCACCGAATTGATGTTCGATTTCGTCGGCGTAAAGCTGGACACAGACAAGGCCGAGGGCAAAGAACTCATCATCAATTTCGTACTGCCGGATCGCGACGAAACATTCCTGCTGGAACTGGCCAATTCCCACCTGAACAATATCGCCGGCGTGCAGAGTAAAGGCGCGGATGTAACCGTGACCATGAACCGCAGCGACCTCGACAAGCTGTTCACCAAGCAGCAGTCATTCCAGGAGCTGGTGAAATCTGGTGCGCTCAAAATGGATGGCGAGCCGCAGGCCTTCATTCAGTTGATGTCGATGCTGGAAGAGTTCCCCTTCTGGTTTAACGTCGTCACTCCCTGATTTACCCGACACACACGGTTCAAGCAAAAAAAAGGCGGCCCCAGGGGCCGCCTTTTTTATTCCGTCGGGGTGCGTTTATTTTCGCTGCACTTCGACCTTGTCTACCTTCTGGAAACCGCGTGGCAGCTTGTTGCCGCGACGGCCGCGTTCACCCTGGTAGTGCTCCAGTTCCGAGACCTTGATCTTGGTGTGGCGCTTACCGGCGTGGATCACCAGTTGGTCGTCGCCCTCCAGTACCGCGATGCCCACGAGGATTTCCTCGCGGCTGGCCGAGCGGGCCGACGGGATGTTGATGATCTTGTTGCCCTTGCCCTTGGCCAGTTCCGGCAGCTCCGACACCGGGAACACCAGCATACGGCCCTCGCTGGAAACCGCCGCCAGCAGCGCGGCGTCGGGATTCTTGATTTCCTGCGGTGGCAGCACCCGCGCGTTCTGCGGCAGGCTCAGCATCGCCTTACCGGCCTTGTTGCGCGACTGCAGGTCGGCGAAGGTGGCGATAAAGCCGTAGCCGGCATCACTCGCCAGCAACACCTTCTGGTCGTCGCTGCCCATCAGCAGGCCTTCGAAGGTGGCACCGGAGGGCGGGTTGATGCGCCCGGACAGCGGTTCACCCTGGCCGCGCGCTGAAGGCAGGCTGTGGGAGGCGATGGAGTAACTGCGGCCGGTGCTGTCGAGCAGCAGCGCCATCTGGTTGCCCTTGCCATGGGCGGCAAACTTGAAGCTGTCGCCGGCCTTGTAGCTCAGCGAGGTGGGGTCGATATCGTGACCCTTGGCCTGGCGGATCCAGCCCTTGTCGGACAGCACCACGGTGATCGGGTCACTGGTGAGCAGGTCGGTCTCGCTGAAGGCCTTGGCCTCCTCGCGCTCGACGATCGGCGCACGGCGGTCATCGCCGAACTCCTCCGCCGCTTCCAGCAGCTCTTTCTTGATCAGGGTCTTGAGACGGCGCTCACTCTCCAGGGTCTTGGTGAGGGTATCGCGCTCTTTCTCCAGCTCCGCCTGTTCGCCGCGGATCTTCATTTCCTCAAGGCGCGCCAACTGGCGCAACTTGGTTTCGAGCACGTATTCCGCCTGCACGTCGGACAGCTCGAAGCGGCGCATCAGCTCCTGCTTCGGCTCGTCGTGGGTGCGGATGATCTCGATCACCTCGTCGATATTGAGGAACGCGATCAACAAACCGGCCAACAGGTGCAGACGCTTCTCCACCTTGTCGAGGCGGAACTGCAGGCGACGTCTGGTGGTAACGGTGCGGAAGCTCAGCCACTCGGACAGGATCTTGTCCAGGGACTTCACCTGCGGGCGACCGTCGATACCGATCATATTCATGTTGACCCGGTAGCTCTTCTCCAGGTCGGTGGTGGCGAACAGGTGGTTCATCACCTGGTCCAGGTCCACGCGGTTGGACTTGGGCACGATCACCAGACGGGTGGGGTTCTCGTGGTCGGACTCGTCGCGCAGGTCGGCGACCATCGGCAGTTTCTTCGCCTGCATCTGCGCCGCGATCTGCTCCAGCACCTTGGAGCCGCTGGCCTGGTAGGGCAGCGCGGTGATGACGATATCGCCATCCTCCTTGTTCCACACCGCGCGCATCTTCACCGAGCCCTTGCCGGTCTCGTACATCTTCTGCATATCCGCGCGCGACGTGATGATCTCCGCCTCGGTGGGCATATCCGGGCCCAGAATGTACTCGCACAGCTCGGATACCGTCGCCTTGGGGTTCTCCAGCATATGCACGGTGGCATTCACCACCTCGCGCAGGTTGTGCGGCAGAATGTCGGTGGCCATACCCACAGCGATACCGGTGGTGCCGTTCAGCAGGATGTTCGGTACCCGCGCCGGCAGCACCGACGGTTCGTCCATGGTGCCGTCGAAGTTCGGCTGCCAGTCGACGGTGCCCTGCCCCAGTTCCGACAGCAGCACCTCGGCGTATTTGCCCATGCGGGATTCGGTGTAACGCATAGCGGCGAAGGATTTGGGATCGTCCGGCGAACCCCAGTTGCCCTGGCCGTCCACCAGCGGGTAGCGGTAGCTGAATGGCTGCGCCATCAGCACCATTGCCTCGTACACGGCGCTGTCGCCGTGCGGGTGGTACTTACCGATCACGTCGCCCACGGTGCGCGCGGACTTCTTGTGCTTGGCGCTGGCCTTCAGCCCCAGCTCGCTCATGGCGTAGACAATACGGCGCTGCACCGGCTTCAGGCCGTCGCCGATATTGGGCAGGGCGCGGTCGAGAATCACGTACATGGAGTAGTCCAGGTACGCCTTCTCGGTGTAGGCCGCCAGATGCTGGCGCTCGGATGCGTCGTAGACGGAGGGCTCGGTCATACTGCGAGAGTCTCGTTATTCTGCGTAAAGAGGGGGATTATGGCGGGAACACGCGGCGGGTTCAAAGGGCTGCCAGGAGCCAGCCCCCGCAAGATTGCGGATAACGGCAATTTCCTGTTACAACCGTTCCGGCCTGCCATCCCGGTAGCAAAGGTATCTAACTGCCCCCATCAGCAAGGATGTACAGAAAATGTCCGCCTTTTTTGCCTTCCTGCACCACCTGGCTTTTCTCACCATGACGACCGTGCTGACCATCCAGCTGGTGGTACTTGGCCAGCCCCTGACACTGCAGAGCGCGCGCAAACTGCAGATCGTCGACCGGGTTCTGGGCATTGCCGCGGTGGCATTGTTGATCGTGGGCTTTCTGCGGGTTTTCTACTTTGAGAAAGGCGCGGCCTACTATTTTCACAATGCCGCGTTTCACGCGAAGCTCACGCTGTTTGCGATCGCCGCCCTGCTCTCCATTTACCCGACCGTGCAATTTTTGCACTGGCGCAAGTCACTCAAGCAGGGGCAAGTACCGCAGCTGGCGGAGCAACAGCGGCGCCGGATGCGGCTTATCGTGCATGCGGAGCTCACCGCGCTGGTGGGTATGGCACTATGTGCGGCATTGATGGCAAAGGGTATCGGGGTTATTCACTGATCCCGATGCCAATGAATAATTAGAAAAACGGTACTGTCCTTGGCAAAGCTGCAACTCCACCGCGTGGCGATCGGGCAACTAAACGCCGTCGACCTGACAATATCGCCCGGGGAAATCGTCTGCCTGTCGGGCGCTTCCGGTAGCGGCAAAACCCGGCTGCTGCGCGCCATCGCCGATCTCGAACCCCATGCCGGCGAAGTCGTGCTGGGCGATACCGAACAGAGCGCCCTGCCCGGCCACCGCTGGCGCAGTGCGGTGATGCTGGTGCCGGCGGAAAGTGCCTGGTGGCACGACACCGTGGGTGAGCACTTTTCCGAAGCCACGAACCGCCAGTTCCGGGAGCAAACACTGCAGAAGCTCGACCTGCCGGCAGAAGCGTTTGACTGGCAGGTTGCGCGCCTCTCCTCCGGTGAAAAACAACGGCTCGCGCTGGCCCGAGCCCTGTCCCGCAAGCCAGTGGCATTGCTGCTGGACGAGCCGACCGCGAACCTGGACAAGGACAACACCCAGCGCGTGGAAACCTGGCTGTGCGAATACATTCGCCAGCAGCAAATCCCTACCCTGTGGGTCGCCCACCATGAAGACCAGATCCAGCGTGTGGCCGATCGCCACTTTCGCATTGTCGACTCCGGCATCAAAGAACGGCAGGTGACACCGTGAGCGTGATCGAACTCTCCTGGTGGCAGCTGGCACTGGCGGCTTCGCTGGTGATTGCCCTGGCCGTGTGTACTTTCCTCGCACACCTGGGCGTGGGTAAATCCCTGCTGATTGCGGCCGCGCGCACCGCCATCCAGCTCACTCTGGTAGGACTGGTACTGGAGGCTCTGTTCTCGGTGGGCAGTCTGCACTGGGTGGCATTGATGGGGCTGGTCATGTTGCTGCTGGCGGGGCGCGAAGTCGTCGCGCGGCAGAAATATCGCCTGCGCGGAGGCTGGAGTTTTGGCATTGGCACCCTGTCGATGTTTATTTCCGCATTTGCAGTTACGGTACTGACCCTGACCACCGTCATCGGCCCGACGCCCTGGTACACACCGCAGTATGCGATTCCGCTGCTGGGCATGCTGCTCGGCAATACCATGACCGGCATCGCCCTCGCGCTCGATCGCCTGACGGAGAGCGCCCGACGCTCCCGCGCTGTCATCGAAAACCGGCTGATGCTTGGGGAAACCGCGCAACAGGCACTGAGTGAATTCCGCCGCGAGGCCATGCGTGCAGGCCTGACCCCGATCATCAACGCCATGGCCGCCGCCGGCATCGTCTCACTACCGGGTATGATGACCGGTCAGATACTCGCCGGCACGGCACCGGCGCTGGCGGTGAAATACCAGATACTGATTATGTTCACCATTGCCGCCGGCACCGGTTTTGGCACCTTTGCGGCGGTGACGATTTGTGCACACAGATTATTTGACGGACGCGAACGATTGCGACTGGACCGATTGCGCAGCGACGGAAGCACCTGAATCGGCAACAAAACGAGACCAGAAAAAAATAGAAACCAGTGAAGTAGAGAAGATAATAATGAACGATTGCTTGATCATTGGCGGCGGCCACAATGGCCTGGTATGCGCCTGTTACCTCGCAAAGGCCGGCAAAAAAGTCACCATCCTGGAGCGCCGGGATATCGTCGGCGGTGCTGCGGTTACCGAAGAGTTCCACCCCGGGTTTCGCAACTCCGTTGCCAGCTATACCGTCAGCCTGTTAAATCCCAAGATTATCCAGGACCTGAACCTGCACAAGCACGGCCTCAAGGTTAAGCTGCGCCCGCAGAACAATTTCTTTCCACACTCCAACAACGGCAGCCTGTCGTTCTATAAGAATCCGCAGGAGACCCTGGCAGAAATTGCACGCTTCTCGGAAAAAGACGCGGCCGCCCTGCCTGCCTTTTATGAAATGCTGGAAACCGTGGCCGATGTACTGCGGGAGGAACTGCTGCGCACACCACCGAATGTAGGTGGCGGCTTCGCGGACCTGATCCGCGCCGGCAGTTTCGGCATGCGCGCCAGAAAGCTCACCATGGCACAGCGTCGCGATACCCTGGACTTGTTCACCAAAAGCGCCACCGATGTGCTGGACGCGTGGTTTGAAAACGACCATGTAAAGGCCGCCTTTGCGTTTGATTCCATCGTCGGTAACTATGCCGGCCCGAGTACGCCGGGCTCCGCCTATGTGCTCCTCCACCACGTGTTCGGCGAGGTCAACGGCGAGAAGGGGGCATGGGGCCACGCCATCGGCGGTATGGGCGCGATTACCCAGGCCATGCTGAAAGAAGCCGAACATCTGGGCGTCGAGGTAATTACCGGTGCCGAGGTGGAAGAAGTCTTGATTGAAAACGGCCAGGCCAAGGGTGTGCGCCTTGCCAATGGCGACACCCACCGCGCGCTCAAGGTGATCGCCAACGTGGGCCCGAAGCTGCTGTTCGGCAAGCTGATCGACGAACAACACCTGGACCCGGAATTCCAGCGGCGGGTGCGCGGCTTCAAGGTCGGTTCCGGCACCTTCCGCATGAACGTCGCCCTGAAAGAGCTGCCCGACTTCACCTGCCGCCCCGGCAAGGAACTGCAACCGCACCACCAGTCCGGCATCGTGATCGGCCCCAGCATGCAATACCTGGAACAGGCCTACCTGGATGCCAAGCAGTTTGGCTGGTCGAAAAAACCGATTGTGGAAATCCTGATTCCATCCACCGTGGATGATTCCCTGGCACCGGCAGGGCAACACGTCGCCAGCCTGTTCTGCCAGCAGTTTGCGCCGCAGCTGCCGGACAGCAGGAGCTGGGATGAAGAGCGCGAGCAGGCCGCCGATGCCATCATCGACACCGTCACTGAGTACGCGCCGAACTTCCGCGATTCCATCATCGCGCGCCAGATTCATTCACCGCTGGATCTGGAGCGCAAGTTCGGACTCATGGGCGGGGATATTTTCCACGGTGCGCTGGGGCTGGATCAGCTCTGGAGCAACCGGCCGTTTATGGGCATGAGTGATTACCGCACGCCCATAAAAGGATTGTATATCTGCGGCTCCGGCACCCATCCCGGGGGCGGCGTCACCGGTGTTCCTGGACATAATGCGGCGCGGGAAATTTTGAAGGATTGATTGGGCGGTTCGATAAGGAACCGAGACCTGTAGCCGCGAACGGGGGGCCCTGCGGGGCGCCCCAATCTATCGCGCATGTATATATCGAAGACTTAGGACCTCTGTCGGTGCCATATGGCAACCATTCATTGCCAGAGGTCACTCGGCGAGGTTTTTTTCCACCGTCATCCATTTTTTGTGGGCGCTGCCAGTAGTTGAATTCCGGGTCCAGGAATCAGCGCCAAGCCCGGGCATATTGCTCTCGCCCTCCATCACGGGTTGCTCGCTACCCCCAAAAAGACATGGGCCCCGCAGACAGGAGACTGCGGGGCCCATGTTCAAACGAATCTGACAAATTTCAGATTCCGGTGTCGGATATTTCAATCACCATCACCCCAGTGCCGGGCTACCGAATTTCTTTCCCTGCACCGTAAAGTCGGTGTTGTTTTCCACATACTTGTTGAACGCCGCCGCCAGCAGGTTGTCCTTGACCGCATTCAGGCCATAAATGGTTTTGCATTTATCGTAGCTGGCAAAATCGATCATGATGATATTGGGAAAGAAAGCCTTCATCCGCATGACACCGCCGCGGGTCAGGTACTTTATGCGCTCCTGCTGCAGCTGATGGCCAATGGATTGCTCCAGGCCATTGCGCCACAGCTCGTGCATCTTGAATACCCCGGTCTGGCTCCACAGGTGTTCATCCCGCGTGCGGATACTGCTGGTAGAACCGGTTGCGGTCCAGTACATCATCCCCAGTACATTGGGTGAGTTGATGTCATTGGCACAGGCCATATCCAGCATCATCTTTTCCTGTTTGGAGTAGTTCTCCTTGAGTTTGCCCTGATTGGTCTTCCATGCGGCCCACCACCTGGTGCCGCCCTTGCCACAGTACTGCATACCCGGGTAATTCGCTTTATAGGCTGAACCCTCTCCCGAGTTCGCCTTCACGGAACGGAAACTGAGGATACCCTTTGGATAAAAGGAAGCGATGTTCAATTCTGCAAATGCAGCCTCACTGAACACACAAATGACTTTGCCCGCAATCTCACCAAGGGTTAACTTCCCGAATTCTTTTTCATTATTCTTTATATAAATTTTATCTCCCAGAATGGAAATGCAGGTTTCAGCGATCAACTGCCAGTTCTTGCACTTATCGAACTTCAATATCAGAAATTCGTTTCGGGTATCCGGTTCCGAAACAAAACGTTTCGCCTGATTGAGCATGTTCGAAAGCTTCAACCCGGCCGACCCCATTTTCATCCCGGGACTCACAGAAACATCGTGATTCCTGCCGGTATGATCACTGTGCAAGTGCAATTTTTTCGCTTTTTCGCCTTTACCGTGATATCCCAGCAGTGACGCGCCATGCTTGTCCCCCAATGCGAGAATTCGCAGGTCAAACAGCCTCACACCGACTTTCGCCTGACCATAGATATCCAGGTCCTGAGTCTGCACATGGCTTTTCCCGGAGGTAATTGAGGCGTCATGACTACCGGCGAAGATGATTTCATGTAGACGGCGATGCGGCCCGAGCCGGTAATAATTGATTTCCATTTGTTCTCTCCCTGAGCAAAAACGATTTCCGATTCCCCATCTCCAGGCGCCATTCGTGCAGAATTTTTTGACAAACACGGCGTCGATGTGACGCAATCTAGCCATATATAACCAACGGGGTCACGTTATAAAATACGCCAACAGGGCGCTCAGGCGGGAATCCCATTCGCGATGGGAAAAGTCACATGGCAAGGAAGGCGCAAGTGGTGCAGGCGTACCAGCTTATTCCGCTCAAATCTGTTTTCTGACCTGATTGATCAATCCACCTGCAAGCACAGTCGCCACTTCCTCCTCACTCATGTCATGAGTCACTTGCAGGGTTTTGCCGTCGGCGAGCCGCACGTCTATCTCTCTTCCCTGTTGCAGTTGGCCGGGGAAATTTTCCACCGCAAGCGAGTCGCCCTGGTTAAGGCGTGCCAGATCTTCTGCCTTCTGGAACAGCAACGGCACAATGCCAAAGTTGATCAGGTTGCGTCGATGGATGCGCGCCATGGAAACCGCAATCACCGCGCGCACACCGAGATAGCGCGGGGCGATGGCAGCGTGTTCACGGCTGGAGCCCTGGCCGTAATTTTCCCCACCGATCACGAAGCTGTCGCCATCCAGCTGCTTCGCCCGCTTGTAGAAGGTGTCGTCGATACGCGAAAAGGTGTAATGGCTGATGGCGGGTATGTTGGAGCGCAGGGGCAAGATATCGGTGCCGGCGGGAAGGATTTCATCGGTGGATACATTGTTCCCGGTTTTCAGCAAAATCGGTCCGGATATCTTATCCGGCAGCGGTTCAAACTCCGGCAGCGGCTGGATATTGGGTCCCTTGATCAGTTCAATAGCAACCGGAATTTCCTGGGAAAGATCTCGCGGCGGCTGTAGCAGCGGGCGCATGTCCGGCAGTTTTTCCGGTTCGGAAAATACGGGATAGTCCATGTCCATATCCCGGGGATCGGTGATCTTTCCGGTAAGTGCACCGGCGGTGGCCGTCTCGGGACTGCACAGGTAGACCTTGTCCTCTTTGGTACCGGAGCGACCGGGGAAATTGCGCGGCACCGTGCGCAGGCTGATGCGACCGCTGGCCGGCGCCTGCCCCATGCCGATACAACCGTTGCAGCCGGTCTGATGCAGGCGCGCCCCCGCCTGCAGCAGCCGGTTCAGGTCACCGCTGCGACTGATTTCCTCCAGCAACTGGCGGGTGCTGGGATTGATATCCAGTGATACCTGCTCGGGAACCCTGCGGCCATCAACCATTCGTGCCGGCACCACGAAATCCCGCAGCCCGGGGTTGGCAGACGAGCCAATATAACTCTGATAGATCGGCCGGCCCGCCACTTCGCGCACCGTCACCACCTTGCCGGGACTGGACGGACAGGCGATCAGTGGCTCGATGCGCGAAAGGTCCAGGCTGTCGTGGTGGTCGTACGTCGCGCCCTCTTCCGCCTGCAGTTCCGTGAAGTCATCTGCTCGCCCCTGCTGGCACAGGAAGGCTCGCACATTGTGGTCCGCCGGAAACACACTCGCGGTAGCGCCCATTTCCTGGCCCATATTGGCGATAACGTGGCGATCCATGGCGGTGAGATTTTCGAGCCCGGGCCCGTAATATTCGAAGATTTTGTTGACGCCACCCTTCACGTCGTAGCGCCGCAGCATCTCCAGGATCACGTCCTTGGCACTCACCCAGGGCGGCAGTTTGCCGGTGACCTCAACGCCGACCACTTCCGGCATGGTGAGAGAGTAAGGCATCCCCGCCATGGCCAGGGCTACCTGCAGACCGCCGGCACCCATCGCCAGCATCCCCAATGAACCGCCGGCGCAGGTGTGGCTGTCGGAACCCAGCAGGGTTTTGCCGGGTACACCGAAACAGGCCATATGCACCGCATGACTGATCCCGTTGCCCGGGCGGGAAAACCACAATCCCCATTTGCGCGCGGCACTCTGCAAAAACAGGTGGTCGTCGGCATTCTTGAAATCCGCCTGTATCAGGTTGTGATCCACATACTGTGCCGACAGCTCGGCGTTGACCTGCGCCACACCCAGAGCCTCGAATTCCAGCATCACCATGGTACCGGTGGCGTCCTGGCACAGGGTCTGGTCGATTTTGAGCTGTATCGCTTCGCCAGCCTGCATACGACCACTGAGCAGATGCCGCTCGATTAGTTGCTGTGTCAGATTTTTTGCCATGACCGGTAACTCCGTATTGGTTGTGTGTCTTTCCCTGTTCCCCGGTTTTATCTGCCCCCGGTGCATTCATCCTCAATTTGAGAACTCCACCCGTGGCGCGCCGAAGTCGCTACCAACATAGTCCGGGGCACACTGGATAAAATCTTTCTGGTCGAGGCCGGCGTCGATGAAAAATTTCTGCACCTGGCGACTGCGGCGACTGGAAAGTTCCAGCAGTTCTTCGCGCAGCCCCCGCGGTGGGTCGCGATAAAATGCCTCGCGCTGTTCGCGGCTGGTACGTAGCGCGCTCACTTCATACGGGAACATATTTTCCAGATCTGGCACCGTCGCCACGGCACAGATTCCAGGACGCGCCTTGGGATTGTCACGCATTTCCTCGATCATGCTGTTCAGGCTCGCGGTGGCGGAAGCACTCAGCTCATCACTGCCCGGGGCAAACTCCAGCTCCGAAAAACTCGGTGCGCGAAAACGCGCCCACGCGAGCTTGGCGAGGCTGTAAACACCCACCGGGGTGAAATACGCAAACAGCGCCTCTAGGATCGCGCGTTGCAAAAGGTCGCTGAAGATAAAACTGAAACTGAATTTTGGATCGTAGAGGTCACCGGTGACCGGCATTTTGAAGCGTACGTCGCCATTGCCATCTTTCAGCAATGCCAGCGCCAGGCCAAGCGGGATGATGCTCCGTTTCACTTTCAGGTGGTCGGAATCGCGCACCCGCCGCACCTTGATTTTCTGGAGTTCCATCTGGGCAAGTGCATCGACCTGGTTGTCCTCCACCTTCATGTCCACTACGGCATTCAGCTGTCCCTGCAGAATTTTGTAGCCGAGCAGCGCGGCCATATAAGGGGTCGCGGGGATCAGGTTGGCGCCCTCCACATAGCCCAGCAAAGACGCGTCCCAGTGGTTGTTTTCCAGCAGGTTGACCTGCCCGGACAGGTGCATCTCACTGAAACCGCCGGGGCGCGCACTCAGAAGCATCAACGCTGGCGGGTCTTCGTTGTAGTTGCTGAGACCGCGCCACAGCATATTCACACGGTGCACCGGAAGCATGGCCTGGTAGTCGTAAGTGTTGTCGAGCCATAGAAAGCGTCCCTGATCCACCACTAACTGACGCACCCGGTAGCGGAAACGGTTGGCTCTTTGCGCTATGTCCTCGCGCTGAAAGTGATAGCGCTTCAGTGCAGGAGTTTCACTGCGAAAACGCTGCCAGGCTCCCAGGTCTCCCTCGGGTCCGCGGGCCAGCATGCTGTGGGGCTTGATCAGGTCGATGGTGTCAATGTTGAGAATTTTCTCTGCGGGAAAATATTCAAACTGATCCAACCGCAGCAATTCAATTTCGGTATTCCACGGATGATTGACATAGTCCTGCGCGCGCTCGTCGCGGTGAAACAGTTTGCTGTCGGCTATTTCCAGATAGAGCAGACGGAACACGTCTTTTGCGATGGTCAATGCGCGGGCATCGGCGTATTCCGTTTCCAGCAGGCGATCGCCGTCCGTATCCCGCACCCTCAGCTGATCCAGTCGTACCTGCGCAAGCTCCAGCCGGCGAGCGGCAACATCGAAATGACCGGTGGCAAGCAGTTCCTGCAGATCGAAGCAGAAATCGACGTCGTCGATATAGCCGCGGGGAACACAGCTGCGAATGTTTTTCAGCAACAGGTTTTCGCTCACCAGTTCACGGGCGCCAAATCCCAGTTCGGCCGCTTCCACGGTGTCAATTTCCAGCAACGGCGATGGCAGCCCCGCGGGAAAATCCGCCTGGGTCATACGCAGCCCCTCCACGCGGAAATTACGGAAGTGGCGCTGGGTACTGCCGCTGCGCCCTTCCGCCAGCATTATCTTGTGTTCGCTACCAATGGAGACGCGGTCCACCTCGTAACAGGGAGCGAGGGACTTTTCCCCAAGTTTGAATGGGCTGAGACAACCGCTGATCCCGGACAATTCTCCCCGCTGAAGTTCCAACGCGTTGGCGGACAACGCCAGCCCATTGAGGCCGAGCCGGGTAAAGCCGAGGCGCAGGCGGTTGTCCTGGCGCAGCGCAAAGTCCTCCACCGTCACTGCGCCATCGAGGCGCAGTACTTCCCCCTTTTCCAGGGACGGCGAGCCCGCCAGCTGCAGCCGGCCAATGGAGATACACATGGGCTGGTCGCCGGTATCGCTATTGGTACTCCCCAGCACCGGAGGCAGGCAGCCGGAAACCCCCTGCGCCGCCAGATTTTCCACCTGTATGCGCGCGCCGCCGGCCCAGCTCAGAGATTGCCAGGCCAGCTGCGACAATTGCAGCTTCGGTGTTTCGCGCTGGGCTGGCACGAGCTGGAGATCTGCCGCCTGCAGTGGGCCGAGCTGGATGCGGTCCTCATTTCCCCGCCCACTCCCGAGGCGCACCAGGTTGTCGCCACCCAGGTGCAACGGTCCGGATGACAGGCAACCGCGCCAGGTGGCACGGTCCTTTTCACTCGCCGCAAGCCAGTCGTCAAGGCCACAGCCATGCGCCGTCTCCAGGCTTAAGTTGTGCAGGTTCAGCTGCACCGGGTTGCCTGCGGGGCCGCCACGCTGCGCCACCCCCAGTTTTTCCACGTGCAAGCGCCCCAGCGTCAGCTGTGGCGGATCCGCCAGTGACCGGTACAGCGCCAGTTGCGCCAGTGCAACTCCCGAACCTTCGGACTGCAGCCCCTCGCCGCGCGCACAGCGCGGCAGCCTGCGCCCGGAGTTGCCGCGTGCTAGTTGCTCGCCCCCTTGCTTCCCACTACTGGGCCAGCAAACCTCCACTTTATCTGCCTGCAGCTGCTGCAGCTTCCAGTCGGCGCTGGCGCCAGGCCGACGCGGCAGGTTGACCTGCAGTGACTTGCCCGCAAGCTGGTCGATTTCTGCGGACAGCAGATTTTCGTCACCGCTCAACGAAAAATGTGCCAGCACCAGGTCGTTGAGATCCGCATTGAAATGATCGGGCGCGTAATCCAGGGCAAAGCGCCCACCGGTGCGCAGTGTCGTTACATCCACACAGCGCGCGGGGTTCAGACAGAAGTCGGCCTTGTCCAGTTCGGCGCCGGGCAGCTGCAGCCGCGCGCGCGCCGGCTGTGACTGCAGGCGGATATCCGCCTGCGGCAGTTTTAGCTGCGTCACCGCTAGCAGCGATTCATCGTCGGCACTGGTGATATCGGCGCGCTCCAGGGTGAGTTCCGCGGCAGAAAAACCCAGGCGCAAGCCACCCCCGCTGGTATTCCCCTGATCTCTGCTGTCTGCAACCCGCAGCTGCAGAGGTTGCTGCTGGCGCAGCTGGTGTACGGCAAAGCATTCCGGGCGCCGCTTGTTACCGGATACGAGCAGTACCTGCCAGGATGTGGGCAGGCAGCCATCCAGGCTGGTGAGCGACAGCGATGCCAGTTCCAGCTCGGTTTCCCGCCTCACAATGGACCTGCCGATGGCGGTGCGGGCGGCCGCTTCCGCCGCCGCGCGCGTGGCCTTCAACTCCTCCGGCAACAGGCCCTTTTCCGCGCCATCGGAATCCTCCTCCGCCGCCGCGCCGGCTGCTGCGCTTTCGGCCTCGCCCCACCAGTGGGCGTCGCCGCTGGCGAAATACTCGCCCGCTTGCAGCGCCTGGCGGCGCATACGGAAGAAGCCGTTGCCGGTGTACAGCTCGTTCAGCGCAAGGCCAGTCTGCTGTGCCGGGTCTGCACTTAACTGATCCGACAGCAGCAGCGTCGCCAGCCGCAGCTCGCCCAGTACCAGGTAGGGGGATTCCTGCAGATCGAGGATGAAATTGCCGCGCCCCTGCAATTGCCACAGGCGTGCGCACAGCGGAGACAAGCGCTGAGGCAGCCAGCCGTCGGGTACACAGCCACCCAGTCGCCCCAGCGCAACATCCTCCAGCAGGTAATGCCGTTCGTCGGGCGCGATCTCCGCACGCGCCCAGTTGAACCGGGAAAGCAGCAGGGTGGACGGGTCACTGGAACTGTCAGCGGCCGCCGCCTTTTTGCCGCCACCGCTCTCGCGCATCTGGAACTTCGCCAACTCAAGCGGCCCGCTTTCCAGCCGCCAGGACTGGACCGGACCATTGTCCGCGGCGAGTTTACGTGGAAACTGCAGCGCGAAATTTTCCGGCAGTTTCAGTCCGGCAACGGACACACAGTGGTCCTTGCGCCCCCACAACTGCCCGGGCACGCAGCCCGCCGCGCCCTCCAGTGATAACTGTTCGAGCTCGAGACGCCGATTGCTATTTTGGTAGCGCAGCGCCCCCAGGCGCAGGCCGCTGGTGTTGAGGGGATTGGGGGCTGGGCGCGACGCCTCCATATCCAGCACCGTGCCCTGATCCAGGCTTACTTCCGCCAGCTCCGCCTGCAGACCATCGTGCCACGCGATTTGCGTGGGTTGGGGCAGGCGCAGGCTGCCGGCACTCAGGCAGTAGTGATGCTGTCCGCTGCGCAGGCGATTCGGGCACCAGGAAAAGCCGCTGGCACCGGCACTCTGCCAGGTGAGGGATTTCTCGTCGCGCAGGAAGTCGAAATCGTTGATCGCGAGGGTCTGTGCATGCCAATTGGGCTGACGACGGTTGCGGTAACGCAGGCGCACGTCCTGGCCGTTGACCCGGTACCAGGCAATTTCCGACTGCTTGCCAAAGGAAAAACTCGCCGGCCCACGCACCTGCAGACGCCGCGCGCTGGCGCAGTGACCAGTGATGCGCTGCAGCCCCGGCACCGCCTCCGCCCAGCGCTCCGGCGGGCAGCCGGCAAATTTGCGCACAGAGGCTTCCGCCACGGTGAGCTGGTTACCCGGGCGCTCAAACCGAATTGCGCCGGTCTTGAGTCGCACCAGCGCCACTGTGAGATTTTCTCCGGGAGAGCGCCGCATATCCCCCCCGTCACCGGGTTCCTGGGCCAGTGCCCCCGGTGACGAAGGCGAACGCGTTTGCGGTTGTTCGTCCCACGCCAGCAGATTGTCGAGGGTGAAATCGTCGGCACCGATCGCAAACCGCAGCGGTTCCTGTGCCTCGCGGAATCCGCTAACAAAGAAATCGTCCAGTTCCACCTGCCCCAGGCGCACGCAGGTGGGGGTATCCCACTGGGGTTTGTGCTGGTAGCAGACCACGCCACTGCGCACCCGCGCGGACGTCAGATCCACCCGCCAGTTCTTCGGTTTCTTCTCCCCCTCCCCAAGGTGCCAGCCGCCGATCTCCCAAATCCGTCCGCGCTCACCCGGCTCGGACTCCAGATCTATGTAGACGTCGTCAAGATCCACCAGTTTGACGTGAATTTTTCCGCGCAGCAGTTGCCACCAGCTGAGGCCGAGGGTGGCCTCGCCCACTTGAAAGCCGCGCTCGAATTTATTGCGCACGCGCACATTGCGAAGATGCGCGCGCAGGCTCGGCAGGGAAACATTCAGGTATTCAATCTGCGCTTCCAGACCGCGCTCGTGCAACCAGCGCTGCAGCGCACCCGGCAGCACAGCGGATACAAAAATGTTCAACGCGCCAAGTAACAGCAAAAAGAACACCAGCAGCCACAGCAGGCGGCGGGCTCCTCTGTATTCGGCGGATTCCGTTTCCTGGAGTTTGGACATCTAAGCTCGGCGCACTGGATATTTCGCGCGCACAGCATATTTTTATCGCTCGCGCGCCTCCTACATTAAAGACCAGCCGCCATTGGCAAGTTGTCGCCCCAATTTTCATCGCACTATTTTTATGGCGCTTCCAGTGCTTGTTCCGCTTTGAACTATTATTTGAGACGCCACATGCCTCAAAAGCGGGCATCCGACCCGTGCTAAAACGCTGCACACCGTTACACTGTTTACACCTCAATCAACTTGGTACAGTTCCGTTCGCAACGCCCGTGCGGGATCGTTGCAGCGGCAATACGGTCACAGTAGTCAGGCAGTCCGGATACGGCGAATTATTCAGGTGATCAGACCATGCAGGAGCATCCACACTACCAGGACATAGTGTTGGTCGGCGGCGGCCACAGCCACGCCATGGTGTTGCAGAAATGGGCGCAGAATCCGCTACCGGGCGTGCGCCTTACCCTGGTGTCACCGCAGGTACTGGGCGCCTATTCGGGGATGCTGCCGGGTATGGTGGCGGGTCACTACAGTTTTAGCGATATCCATATCGACCTGCCGCGGCTGTGTCGCGCCGCCGGTGCCCGCTTTATCCAGGCCTGCGCCCATCAGATAGATCCCGAGAACAACCGCGTCTCCCTGCTGGGAAGACCGGATCTGGAATTCGACCTGCTATCCCTCGACGTGGGCGCTACCCCGAGCCGGGTCATTACCGGCTCCGAGCTCGCCATTCCGGTCAAACCCGTCGGCCATTTCCACCACCACTGGCAGCAGCTGAAACAGCAGATTCAGACCGTGCACCAGCCCGTGCGCCTGGGAGTGGTCGGCGGCGGTGTCGGCGGTTGCGAGCTCGCCATGGCCATGTCCTGGGCACTGGAGGAACCGGTTTATAGCGGCCGTGTAGAGATCCACTTGATTAGCGCCGCAAACAAACTGCCCCAGGAATATCCACTGCTGGCGCGGCGACTGGTAGCGCGGGAATTGAGCCGGCTCAAGGTACAGGTACACCGCAACTGGCGGGTAACGGAAATCACCCATCGCGGTGTGCACGGCGACGAGGGACAGTTCCTGCCCATGGACAAGGTGATGCTGTGCACCGAGGCCGCAGCCCCGCCGTGGCTTGCCGAATCCGGGCTGTCGCTGGACCAGAATGGTTTTGTACAGGTGGATGAATACCTGCGCACCAATCACCCCTTTATCTTCGCCGCCGGCGACGTCGCCAGCCTGGTTAGCACCCCCATTCCGAAATCGGCGACGCACGCGCTGGCTCAGGGCCATACGCTGTATCGCAACTTGCGCGCCAGCCTGCTTGAGCAACCACTTACTCGCTACCGCCCGCGCCGGGAATTGCTCAGCCTGCTCTCCTGCGGTGGCCAGCGCGCCGTGGCGAACCACAGCGGCTTCGCCGCCGCCGCGAGCGCCCTGTGGCACTGGAAGGACCATTGCGACAGAAAATTTATCGCGCGCTTTCGGGCACTGCCGAGCGAGCCAGCGCAACAACGTCGCAATGCTCTGCACACGTGGTTGCGCCCCGCACCTCACGGACTCACCCAGCGCAACAGCCACAGTGTCGCCGAGGTGCGCAGCACTGGCTGCGGTGCCAAGCTGGGCGCGGATATCCTGCACCATCCGCGGGAAGGCCTGCCCAATGAGCAGTCCGCCCTGCTGATGCACGGCAACGGCGACGGCGCCGCAGTGATCAAGCTACCCGCGGGCAAACTGCTGGTGCAGAGTTCGGACCAGCTGCGCGCCCCGGTGGCGGACCCCTGGTTGTTCGGGCGCCTGGCCGCGCTGCACGCGCTTTCCGATCTGTTTGCCATGCACGCACAACCAGTCACTGCACAGGCGCTGGTGACCCTGCCACTGTCGGCATCGGAACTCGCCGCGCGCGATTTGCAGCAGTTGCTGGACGGCGCGTTGCGCGAACTGAACCAGCACAACTGCGCGCTGAGTGGCGGCCACACCGCCGAGGGTACGGAGCTGCAACTGGGACTGACGGTAAACGGTATTGCAGATCCCCAGCAATTGCTGAACAAATCGGATATGCGCGCCGGGGACTGCCTGATCCTGACCAAGCCGCTGGGTATTGGCACCCTGTTTGCCGCCGAGAGCCAGGGCCGGGCCCGCGGCCGCTGGCTGCAACAGGCACTGGAAGTAATGCTGCAGAGCAACGCCGGCGCCGCGGAAATATTCGCGCACAACAACGCCAGCGCGCTCACCGACATCACCGGCTTCGGCCTGCTCGGCCACCTGCTGGAAATGCTGCAGTGGCGCGACGGCAACCATCCGGCAGCGCCGCCCAGATCCAACCGGCAGTACGAACCGAAACTCGGTGCCAGCCTGTTTGCCGACGCACTACCGCTGCTCCCCGGCGCCACTTACTGTGCCGAACGCGGCCTGCTTTCCAGCCTGCACCGGCACAATGCACGCGTCTACAGCGCCCTGCAGAACCCCGCCGCCTGGCAGACGGAACCGCACCTGCCGCTGCTGGTGGACCCACAGACCTGCGGCGGTCTGCTCGCCTCGGTACCGGCGGCGCACGCGGACAACTGCATCGCCTCACTGCACGCGGCCGGCTGTCGCCATGCCGCCGTGATCGGTTTTGTGGATGAACTGCCGGCGGGCCGCGACCCGCTGGCCAGCCCACCGCAACCTGTCTATCTGGCGCGCAGCGGCGACTGGAAAAAAATGGCCCAGCGCTACACGGAAATGATTTCCTGAGTTTCCCGCGTACTCAGCACACCAGCCGCTGCCGCGGAGATCATTTCCGCTGTAACCATTCTTTGATTGCGAATTAGCTCCGCCCCGGTAATATCTGCCGCTGACAACAGCGGCCCAGCCGAAGGCCGCCGGCAAGCACAAGCCAAAACACGCAAAGAAGAACCGTAAGGTCATCACAGAGAGCGCACCGCAGTAGCGGCAGACGAGAAGAGCACAGAATTTTTTAGCTCTACAGGAAACTCTGTCATGAAAAAAATCGTCATCGTCGGTGGCGGCGCCGGCGGGCTGCAGCTCGCCACCAGTCTCGGTCGTCACTTCGCGTTCAATCGCTTTGGCCGCCGCAACAAATCCCCCGCCGCAGAAGTCACCCTGATCGACAAGAACCGTACCCATATCTGGAAACCGCTGTTGCATCAGGTGGCCACCGGCGCCCTCGACTCCAGCCTCGATGCACTCAATTACCAGGTACACGCGCGCGCCAACGGTTTCCACTTTGAGCTGGGCAGCCTGCAGGGGCTCAACCGCACTGAGAGAACCATCGAACTTGCAGAGGTGTGCGGTGAAGACGGCAAGCCGCTGGTGCCCGCGCGCGAACTCGAATACGACTATCTGGTAATCGCCCTCGGCAGCCAGAGCAACGACTTCAACACCCCCGGGGTGCGCGACAACTGCCAGTTTCTCGACAGCGCGGAACAGGCGCAGAAATTCCACAACAAATTACTCGACCGCTTCCTGCAACTGGAAAACCGCGTGCGCGACACCGTGGCAATCGCCATCGTCGGCGGCGGTGCCACCGGGGTGGAACTGGCGGCGGAACTGGTGGACGCCGTGCACGAGATGGGCCACTACGGGCGCATCAAGAACGGCGACCTCAAGGTGACGCTGATCGAAGCCGGCCCGCACCTGCTGCCGGCGCTGCCGCCGCGCCTCGGCAACAGTTCCGCCAAGGAACTCACCAATCTGGGTGTGCGGGTACTCACCGGCACCCAGGTGGCGGAGGCAAACGCCAATGGCTTTGTCACCAAAGACGGCGAGGAGATTCCGGCGGATATCCGCGTGTGGGCGGCGGGCGTGAAGGCGCCGGATTTTCTCCAGCAACTGGACGGACTGGCGCTGAATCGCCAGAACCAGATCGAGGTGGAAACGACCCTGCGCAGCAAAAGCGACCCGAATATTTTCGCACTGGGTGATTGCGCCGGCTGTATCGACGCACGGGAGCACAAGGTGCCGCCGCGAGCCCAGGCAGCACAGCAGATGGCAAAGACCGCGCGCGACAACCTGATCAATCTGGTGGAAAAACCCGAGGCACCGCTGCAGCCCTTTACCTACAAGGACCACGGCTCACTGGTGTCGCTGTCCAAGTTCGATGCGGTGGGCAGCCTGATGGGCGGGCTGGTCAAAGGCAGCCTCACCATCGAGGGGCGCCTGGCCGGTCTCGCCTACCGCTCGCTGTACCGCATGCACCTTGCGGCGCTGCACGGCTGGCCAAAGGCGATGCTGCTGTACCTTATCGGCCAGGCCAACCGCTTCGTCAAACCGCGCCTGAAAATGCACTGACGCGTATTTTTATTGCGCTAAAGCTATGGCCTGCCCCGTGCGGAAACGCGAGTTTCAATACGCGGCCGGCAACACATCTCCGGGCCTGATCACCACAGGCCCGCCGAGATTGACCCCCGGCGCCTTCCACACTTCGGCCCAGTGGAATTTCCACTCCAGCGGCCAGCTCACCGCGCACAGGGTGCCGGCTTCCGCGAAGCGGTAGTTGATACACGGCAGGTACACATCGCTGATACCGATTTCCGTATACGCCGGCTGGCGATAACTGTAGTGATCGATCAGGTAGCGCAGGCCGTCGTCGATCTGCAGGTACTGCCAGCGCAGGTGCAGCAGCGTATTGGTGGTGCCGGTGAAACCCTCCCCTACCCGGTACCAGTCCTGTAATTCGCCACGTGAGCCGTAGACTCGGGTGAACGTCAGCAGGCTCTGGCGGTCGCCGGCGTCGTTGAAGGTGGCGACGACGGTTTCCCGCAACTGATCGCGGCTGTTGTAGCGGTAGTCGATCACTTCGCTGGCTTCGATATTGCCGTCGGCGTCATTATCCACTTCCATTTTCACCTGGATCAGCAGTGCATTGCTGTTGTAGCGATAAGTGAAAATACGCCGGGACTCCGCGCGGCCGTCAGCATCCGTATCGAACGACCACGTCTGCTCACGCAACAGGCCGCTGCTCAGATAGACAAAGTCATAGGTATTTTCCCGATCCACCAGCCCATCGCCGTTGTCATCGATGCGCTGTATTTCTTTCAGCAGGCGCGCGGCGGCACTGTAGCGATAATCGACGTCACTGCGTTCATCCACCACGCCATCCACGTCGATGGTCTGGCCGTTATCCAGGGTATCCACCTGCTGCACCAGCAGCCCCGCGCTGTTGTAGCCGAACTCGAAACGCTGAAGGCGCTCAATACGACCGTCGGCGCTGAAGTCCGTCTCCTCCTCGCGCAACACCAGCAAGCCGCGGTCGTCGTACAGGCTGCGCACGCGGAAGATGGTGTCGAGAATGCCATCGACAACGCCAACAACACCCGTGGTCACACTGTTGTCCTGCTCAAATACAAACAGCGTATTGTTGCCACCGCTGTCGTATTCAAAGCGGTAGCGCCGGCGATCGCTTACCTCCAGCTGACCGTCCTCTTCGAGGATTTCATACAGAAAGCCGCGCTCGCTGTAGAAGAACTCGGAGCGGTAAAAGAATTCCACGAAACCATCTTGATTGGTGTCGGTTTCCCGCAGCATGAAATCGCGGCGCCCGAGACTGTCGTACTCCAGGGTCAGCCGTTCACGCCAGTAGTCACTGCTTTCCGGAACTATCGTGAGACGGATTTCCCGCGGCAGGCCAAGGCTGTTGTAGTCCCAGCGCACCTCCTGGTCGATGGTGCCGTCATCGGCGAAATCCCGGGTTTCGCGGATCGGCACCCGCACCGGTACCACAATGCCGAGTGCATCGTAGAGGTACAGCAGCGGTGCATCGAGTGGCACCTGGTACTTGATGTCGAACGCGCTCTTGATTGCGGGCAGGGCATCCACGCCGCGGCGATAGGGAAAGGCGTAGAGGTCGTAGGCGAAGTCCACACGGTAATCCGCCAGGTCCCCGTCCCAGTCGGTGAGGTCGATACCGTTTGTTGGGTCCTGGTCGCGGTCGAGGGTGAGCAACAGCAGCATCATGTTGGAGACGAGATCCAGTGCATCCACCCGCTGGTGATCTTCCAGTGCCACCCGCAGATCCACCTCCTCAGTCAGAGGCGCGCTGCCCGCCAGGTCAAACAGACTGAGGTCCGGTGCACCGAGCGCGGTTCCGAACCAGATACCGCCCAGGGAAAAGCGCACCTCCTCGCCATCGCGATAGCGATAGGTACCGTCGACGTCGGTGAACCCGGAAAAACTCGGCGTCTCGTAATATAGGCCCTGAATGTCGCCGGAAAATTTACCGGTCAATTCCGGCCCGCTGCCTACGGTGCCGCCACTGCTGGAACTGGAACTGCTACCCCCTCCTGAGCTGCTCGAGCTGCTGCGGCTGCCGAGGGCACGGTCGCTGTCGGACTTGCTGCCGGAGCCACATCCAACGAGGGCCAGGCACAGCAAAAGGTACAAACACAGGGACAAAACCAGATTGAGTACCGAGCGCACGGACTGGTACCCAGGGGGAAAGCGGTCGACACCCGGTAATGCTAGCCTCACTGGCACGGGGTACTCCTTGTCGCACTTCAACATCCTATCCGCGGCTGCACACACGCGAATACAAATTAACGGCTTCAAAAAGTATTGCTGAAAGGCCCCGATCCCGTTTGCCCGCTAGCGCAGGAATATTCCGATTGGCGCAAATCGAGCGACATTGTCCCCGAAACCGGCGTCGCAAAACAAAAAAGCCCCCGGTAGCTGGGACTACCGGGGGCTTTTTCATCGTTCAGCGTGCTGGTGGGATTAGATCTTCCAGCTCTGCACCTTTTCCAGGCCGTGCTCGGCAACCCACTGGTTCAGTTGCTTGGGGTTGCGCTTTTTCTTCTCAATGGTGGCATTGGTATAGGGGTTGCGGTAGTGACCGGTTTCCAGCTTGGGTTCTGCGGGCTTGGCGGCAGCGGAGGCCTTGCGACCGGCGCTGCGACGGGGCGCCTCTGCGTCACGCTTCAAGGTGCGGGCCACACGGGCCTTGAGGGTACGGATGTAGTCCGGCGCGTCATCATTGCTCAACTGACCAACCAGCCATTCAACGATCTGCTCACCGCGCGCGGAGTACAGTTCTTCCTCGTCCATTTCGAATTCCGCCGCCAGATTGACCAGCGCCTTGTCGAAAGCGATCACACCCTGCTTCTTGCGCTCTGCCTTCGCCATCTGCTCCTGAAGCTCTTCGATTCGGGCCTGGTGCTCGGCGATTTGCTGCTCGATCTGGTCGTAGTCTTGGAACATATATATTGAGCCTCGATATATATAAAAATTTCTGTTTTTGATAGTGCGTTTTTAACGATGAATCAGCGGTTTAGCGATGATCATCCCGATAAAACTCCCGCCACAAAGGCGGCGCGGTTTTGAATTCGCCGTCCTGAATCAAACAATCACATATGAGCCCGAAATATCGCATTGCGCCGATATAAAGATAGACGCAAACACCATATTCAGTGCCAGATTCAAAACGTGTTATACAACTTGCGGCAAATATTAAGTAATACTGCCCACTTCCCGGAATATCGGCGCGTCAACTGCTTTCTTTGTAAAGAAATACAAATTAATCAGGCGTGCTGGCTGGGATTTAACCCCGCGAATAAGCAATAGTGCATCTGGAGTTGCCAATATACCGCGCCTTGCATCGCAAGCCCTGGCCAATAACCAAACTTTCGTCCCTAAACGGAATAAGAACGATAGTTCAATTAAATGAAGATCCAAGGATATGGCTATAGATAATACCAGTTGCCGGCTATTCAACCCGGGCCGGGATATTAAACCCAAAACCGGTGGATAAAAGAACCCCCAAAAATGGGACCTCTGGCCAGGCGCTGCGCATAATACTGATTTGCTTCTAAATAGCCAACAGGGCGAATAATTTTTTATTTAGCGGGTATTATTCCATCCCCGTTCTATTCTTGTTGGGCGTTTTACTGCAACCGGACACTGCCCCGGCGCCCAAATTCGAGTCGCAATCTGCCAAGGAGTACCCAGGCTTATGGCCAAAGTACGGGATATCCACCGTATGCCCACACTGGCGGCACTAATGACGCCATTTCCCTACCATATCGACATCGATGCTCCCATCGAGGCCGCCGAAGCCCTGATGGAAGAACACCGCGTCCACCACCTGCCGGTCACCCGTGACGGCGACCTTGAGACCGTCATCTCCCGCGGAGATATCGAGCGGGTCCAGTCACCCGGCCACCGTCTCGAGGAACAACAACTCTACGTGCGCGATGTCTGCGCCCGCCGCCCCTACATCGCCGACATTCACGACCCTTTGGACAAGATCCTGCTGGCCATGGCGGACACAGGGATAGGTTCGGTACTGGTGATGAAAGATGGCGATCTTGCGGGGATCGTCACGATAACCGACGCTCTGCGTTTCTGCGGCAAGTACCTGGCAGATTTGGCCGCAACACCGGACGACGATGTGGCCTAAAGCGGCCAGACCCACAGCAACATGGGCACGGATACCGCGATAACCAGCAGTTCCATCGGCAGCCCCATCGGCCAGTAATCGCCAAACTTGAATCCGCCGGGCCCCAAAATCAGCGTGTTGTTCTGGTGCCCGACCGGCGTCAGGAAGGCGCAGGACGACCCGATGGCCACCGCCATCAGGAAACTGTCGGGATTCACATTCAGCTGGTCCGCCGCACTGAGGGCAATCGCGCACATTACCGCGGCCGTCGCCGCATTGTTCATAAAATCCGACAGTGTCATTGTCACCACCAGAATCAGCACCAGCGCCACCACCGGGCGTCCCTGCGCCACCGTATCCAGCATCGACTTCGCCACCACATCTGCCGCCCCGCTGGATTCCATCACCTGCGCCACCGAAATAAGCGCCCCCAGCAGCACAATCACCGAACCGTCCACGGATTCATACACATGCCGCAGCGGCACCACTTTCAGCGCCATATACGCCAGCACACAGGTGGCAAAGGAGATCGCCGCCGGTAACAGACCGAATGCCGCGCCCGCCACCGCCAGCGCCATGGCGATCAGCGCCACGTAGGCCTTTTCCTTGTTGGGAATGGTGATATCCCGCTGCGCCAGCGGTACACAGCGCTGCTCGTTGGCAAAATTGCGCAGACTGTCTTCGGTGCCCATCATCAACAGTGCATCGCCGCCCATCAGGGGGGTCGAGCGCAGGCGTTTGACCGAGCGGCGACCCTGGCGGGACAGCGCCAGCAGGTTGATCTCATAGCGGCCGGCGAGGCGCAGGTTTTGCGCGGTGCGCCCGACCAGATAGGAGTCGGGCAGCACCACCAGTTCCCGCATTACTACCTCGGCGCGATCGCGGCCACGCTTCTCTTCCGCCTCCTTTCGCTCCTCCGCGCGTCGCTCACCATCTCGCCGTTTATCCGCGGTTTCCTCCGCATTCTGCGCGGCCTCGCCGGGGTCCCCAAGCTCTGGGGGAACTTCCACTGAACTCAGGTCGATATTCTTACTTAGAGAGGCGGCCGGGGCTTGCATCTCCGCCGGGGATTTTTCTTCACCCTGCTCTGTGCCGCCAGCCTTCTCTTCCTTGTTACTCTTCTCTTTGTCCCTTTTCTCCTTGTCATCGTTGGCCGGATCCGCCGCCAGCGTCAGCCCCAGACTGGAGAGTACCGCGGACAGGGATTCCGGTTCGGATTCGATCACCAGCAGATCCCCGGCGCGCACCCGCAGGCCCGGCATGGCGGTGGATACCCGCGCGTTGTTGTGCACCAGGCCAATCACCTGCGCATCCTCGTCGCCGATCATTTTCACCAGCTCTGCCAGCGACTTGCCGATGGCCGCGCTCTTTTCCCCCACCAACGCCTCGGTGAGATAGGTGCCGGTCTCGAAGGTATTCGCCCCCACCTGTGTGCGCGCCGGCACCAGCCGCCAGCCGATCAGCGCCACGAACAACACCCCCACCAGCGCCACCACCAGCCCCACCGGTGTGAAGTCGAACATACCGAAACTGCCGGCGCCGGCACTGGCGCGGAAACCGGAGACAATGAGGTTGGGAGGGGTGCCGATCAGCGTGGTCATACCGCCGAGAATGGTGCCGAAAGACAGCGGCATCAACACGCGCCCCGGCGGCAGCTGGTAGCGGTCTGCGAGATCTGTCGCCACCGGCATCAGCAGTGCCATGGCACCGACATTGTTCATAAAGCCGGACATGCCGGCGCCGAGGGCAGTGAGTGTGCCGATAGCCAGCGTGACGCCACTTTTTTTCGGAACCACCTTCTGCGCCAGTACGTCCATGGCCCCGGTGCTCTGCAATCCGCGGCTCAAAACCAGCACGCAGGCCACGGTCACCACCGCCGGGTGGCCAAAGCCGGTGAAGGCATTTTCGGGTTCAATCAACCCGGTAAACACACAGGCCAGCAGTGAGGCCAGTGCCACCATATCGTGGCGCCAAGGGCCCCAGATAAACAGCACAATGGTGATGGCAATAATGGCGAGAATAACGATCTGGTCGAAAGTCATAGAAGGGCGGGAATCCGAGGCTGTTTTGCCCGAAGAGAATCAGTGGGCTAACCACAAACATAGTGGATTTGTGGCTGTGCAGCGGATGGCACTCGGAGTGGGATATCGTTTCCGCTATTGATTGGAGAATTGCAGCCGCTTCAGACCAAAGCGCTTTGCCAGCAAGCGGTCCCGCAGCCAGCGGGGCAACCAGCGGGCCATCCAAGGCAACAGGCTGCTCTTGTTGCCAATTCTGAGCAGGGGCGCGGGGCGTTTGCGCAGCAGTTCGGCGGCCAGGTCACGCGCCAGGTCACGCGCCAGGGTGGCGTTTTGTTGCGATTCCAGCGCGCGGGCGCGCACATGGTCCTCACTGCGCTTGTACCAGGAGTCCGGCGCCAGAATTCCACGCAGGGAGGATTCGGCGTGGCGACCGAACTCGGAGGCGATAGCACCTGGCTGCACAGTTACCACGCGGATACCGAACGGCTTCAGCTCCAGGCGCAGCACATCGGACAGGGTATGCAGGGCGGATTTGGAGGCGCAGTAGGCGCCGGAGAACGGAGTGGGCATCACCCCGGAAACGGAGCCGATATTACAGATAACGCCACGGCGACGGGATTTCAGCAGTGGCGCACAGGCCCGGGCCAGGGCCATGGGCGCAAATACGTTGGTGCGGAACTGGGCTTCCAGTACGCGGGTGTCCAGCTCAAGCAGCGGGCCCATCTGGCCGTAGCCGGCATTGTTGACGAGGATATCCAGGCGTCCGTAGGCGGTCTTGATGGCATGTACCACGCGGTTGATGTCGGCCTGGTTGTTGACATCCAGGGCCTCGGTGGCAATGCCCACATCCGCGAGTTCCTGCAGGCTCTCTGCACGGCGGGCGGTAGCGATGACGATGGTGCCGCGGGCGTGCAGTGCCAGCGCCAGTTCGCGACCGATGCCGCTGGAGCAGCCGGTGATCAGCGCCACCCGGTCCGGAACCACGTAACCGCGACCGATCTGCGCCAGGCTTTCAGCGGCGAAGCTCTGATCGGAGGGGCGGAACCGCTTGGCGGGGGGCTTGCTCACGTTTACTGCTCCAAAACTGCGCTCGGTCTTATTCGGACGGGGCCATGGTCGGGGTCGATGTCAGTTTGAAGTGGGGATTCTGGATCAACCCGAAGACGTTGCCGAAGGGGTCGAGGAAACTGGCCATGAGTATGCCCTCCCCCACGTCGACAATTTCACCGTGTTGCCGCGCCCCCAGGCCGTTCATACGCTCGACCTGGGCCGCGATATCCGCAACTCCCCAGTAGGCAACGACGCCATCTGCACGACTGGTCACATTGCGGGCATCCGGGTTCAACCCCAGTTCGAAACCTCCGACATTGAAACCTACGTAGCATTCGGCGTCAAAGTAGGGCTCTACTTCCAGCAGGGTGGTATACCACGCTTTGGCTTCCTCCAGATTACCGACGCCGTAGATGACGCTCTGTACCCCTGAAAACTGACTCACCTCAGACCTTCCTTTGGAGATTTATTTCCGGTGTAGCGGTGCATTCCGAGATCGTTGTCGCCGCGTTGTTTTTGTTTGTTTTTACTCAACCCGCTGGCGTTATTCGAGTTCCTGTTCCAGCTGTTCGAGCAGGTCGAGGGGTTCGATTTCTTCCCCTTCCAGTTCGTCGTTCCAGTTGATGCCGACGAGCAGTACGTCATCGTGCATGCCGGTAAGCCAGTCGTCCATGAACTCTTCGAGGTCGATAGCGACAACCTGGTAATCGGCCCAGTCGTCGGCGATATGCGCTTCGGCGAATTCCCGCTGGGACCAGAAAGGCATTACGTCGCTGCCGGGGCGGGTCTCGGATTCACACAGCGCGAACCCCTCTTCCCCTTCCAGCGCCCAAACGCACCCCTGATCTACCGCCTCCGGCAGAAAGCGGTCGCAGTTTTCCTCAAAATCGTCTCCAAGTGGTTCCAAGTCCATACCGGCTAGCCTTAAAAATGATTTTGGGAGTTTACGTCAGATTGGGCGGGATAAGTAGATTCTTGCGCAGTGTTGTGGGCCTCGTGGTCCCCAGTCGATGGAGTACGTGGCGCTGGATCACTGGGTATGCGTTTTTGGAACCGCTGTGAATACATCCCTGTACGCTGCGTCGGCGACGTCCCTGTCGCCGACGCTTCCAAAAACGCATACCCAGCACTCCAGCTTAAATTCAACCTGTCGCGATACTTGGCCACTAACTGAGGATCGTATGCTTACGAAGTAAAGAGGCGCAATTGAAGCCCGGGTGGCGGGGGAGGGTTTTCAAAAGCGTCGCAAACAGGGATGTTTGCGACGCAGCGTACAGGGACGTATTCACAGCGGTTTTGAAAACCCTCACCCGTTGCCTGGGCGCCACCGAACCGGCTTAAGAAAACGCTTCCCACAAACCCCTAAAGCTGCAACCGATGCCCGTTTTCCTTCAACCACCGTCGTAACGTCCGGTAGTCGGGACAGAGGCTCGCCACCAGATCCCAAAACGCCCGACTGTGGTTGTGGTGACGCAAATGGCAGACCTCGTGAATCACCAGATAATCCACCACCGGCTCAGGGGCGAGGCACACCAGCCAGTTGTACTGCAGCTCGCCGCGAATGGTGCAGTGCCCCCACTTGCTGCGAGTGCGCCGCACTTTTACCGAGGAAAACTCCAGCCCCAGAAGGCCGGCAAAATGACGGGATTTTTCGCTCAGGGTATCCAGCGCTTCGCGCTGATAGAGCTTCTGCAACGCCGACTGAATCTGATCTTCATCCGGTTCGCGCGCACGGCAATACAACTGGATATAGCCATCGCGAATTCCCGCATCCGCCGCACAGGCCGCACGGTCCAGTTCCAGGGATGTACCCATCCAGGGAAACCGCGCACCAAATGCAAAATGATGTTCCGGCACCTGTGTCTGGCGATGCTCCAGCCCGCGCAACTGCTCACGTACCCAGACGATGTTGTCGCGCAGGAACTGATGACCGTGACGCTCCGCGCAGCGCTGGGGAATCCGCACCTCCGCACCTTTCTCCGTCACCACCAACCCAAGGCGTTTGCGGCGCGGGGAGCGGGATAAACGGTAGGAAACTTCCTCGAAGGTAAACAGATCCCCGGTCACGATAGAAACAGAATCATCAAGAAAATTTATAGGGAAGGTACCGGCACCACAGCCATGGTGATGCGGGAAATACAATTGAGCTTGCCGCTGGCGTCGTGCATACGGATTTCCCAGACCTGACTGCTGCGACCGATATGCACTGCGCTAGCTTTCGCAGTAACCAGGCCATCCGCCACCGGGCGCAGGTGGTTGGCATTGATCTCCTGACCGACGCAGTAAAACTTGCTGTTATCCACCACCATATTGGCGGCCATGGAGCCCAGGGTTTCCGCCAGTGCCACGCTGGCTCCGCCGTGGAGGATGCCGAAGGGCTGACGGGTGCGGTCTTCTACCGGCATGGTGCCGACGATAAAGTCATCGCCCAATTCGGTGACTTGCATTCCGAGATAGCTGGGCATGCAGTCGCCCATGCTCTGATTGATACCTTCTACCGTTGGTGCGCCGTGCCAGATCGCCATGGGATTACCTCGTTGATTCCACGTTTAACTGCCGTGAATATCAATAAAACAGAAACGGATTGAAAGCACCAAAGCCGCCAAAGCGCATCATCTCAGCTTCCAGATGGCGCATCTCACGCAGCAGGCTGCGGCGCTGGCTGCGTAAAGACTTTGCCTCTTCCTTCGTTTCCGCCTCTTCCAGTGCATTCTCTACCCTGTGCACTTCACGCTCCGCCTCGTAGTAGCGCCGTTCCAGGGCAATGTACTGTTGCTCGGCCTGGTATACCGCCAGGCCGTTCTGGTAATTGACGAGAAACAGGTCCGCAGTGGGGCCGGTGCAGACGCCCTCGTAATTGCTGCCGCGGCGGCCGACCACAAAGCCATTTTCCGGCGTGCAGTATTGCTCGACGCCCTCTTCATGCCCGCGCAGCCACGCTTCGGTATCGGTGCGTACGCCGTATTCGTGGCACTTCTGCGCGATCTGGTAAACCGTGGCCTGACTGCGACCGCGGGCACCGTCTTCGATACCGCGCTCGTACCAGAGGCCAGCCTGGCATTCATCTTCAGAAATTACCGCACAGCCGCCGCTCAGGGCGACGACTGCGGGAAGCGCGAGGAGAGCAAGCCGTTTCCAGGTTTTCATATTCTTGTCCGCCGGTTTTACGGCTTTATTTCACAACTCTGCCAGTGAACCTGCGCTGAATCAGCCGAAGCGCTTGTCCGCCACAAACGGGTTGGTCTGCCGCTCCTGGCCGAAGGTGGACATGGGGCCGTGGCCGGGGATGAATTTTACCGCATCCCCCAGAGGCCAGAGCTTTTTGGTAATGGAGTCGATCAGGTCCTGGTGGTTGCTCATGGGGAAGTCGGTGCGGCCAATGGAACCGGCGAACAGCACGTCGCCCACCAGCGCCAGGTTGCTGGCGCGGTGGAAGAAGATGACATGGCCGGGGGTGTGCCCGGGGCAGTGCACCACTTCCAGGACCTCGTCGCCGACGGTCACGGTGTCGCCGTCTTTGAGCCAGCGGTCGGGGGTGAAGGTTTCCACCGGTGGGAAGCCATACATCTGGGCCTGGACGACGATTTTTTCGATCCAGAACTGATCTGCTTCGTGGGGGCCTTCAACCGGGAGGTTGAGTTGGCGGGACAGGGGCGCGGTGCCACCGACATGGTCGAGGTGGCCGTGGGTGAGGAGAATTTTCTCCAGTTTGAGGCCGCGCTCTTCCACTGCTTTGAGGATGCGGTCGATGTCGCCACCCGGGTCAACCACCGCCGCGCGCTTGCTGTCGTCGCACCACAGCAGGGTGCAGTTTTGCTGGAAAGGCGTGACGGGGACCGAGTGAAATTGCAGAGCCATGGGAATACCTGTTTAGTCTTCGGGGGCGATTATAACCCCCGGGCGTCTTTTCCGGCTAAGGTGGCTCTGGCGCTTTGAAATTACTCAGGCTATGGCGGTCGCACGGTGCAGCGGGCTCGGCCTGCGCGCGGTGGATTTTTTCAGCAGCTCTGCCACATCCTCAATCAGGTTCTTCTGCACCAGCTCGCTCTGCCAGTAGCCGTCATGGGACACCAGTTGCGGTCCCCAGCTGGCGGCGCTCCATTCCGCCAGAGGGCGGGTCTCGAAGTCGCGGTAGACGGCCTGGTTGTAGGAGGGGCTCAGGGGTTTAAGCGGCCAACCGAAGAGGTCGTCCGGGTGGTAGAAGTTTTTCCAGCGGAAATTGTAACCGCGGGTGTCGGAGGTTACCGCCTGGATCTGGTCGCGCGCCATGCCGGCGGTCCACAGGGGGTTACTGGCGCCCAGGGTGTACCAGTGGGCGAGGGTCTTGCCGCGCAGGAAAAGGTCTTTGGCGGAGCCTTTGTGCACGCCCTTGGGACCGCCATCGCGCCAGATGCCGTGGTTGATGGTGGCCCGCTGCGCATCCCACAGGTAATTGGAGAGAATGCAACAGCCGATAGAATGGCTGAGCAGGATAACCGGGGCGTTGTCACTGGTGGCTTTGGCAGCGCGCTCGAAGGTCTGGTAGATGGCCTGCTGGGTCTTGTCGTAGTTGCCGCCGCGGTGGTGGATATCGGAGAGCTGGGCCGAGCCCTCGGCGAGGCCGTAGAGCATAAACTTGCGTGCGCGCAGGTAGTCCATGTCACGCTTTTGCATGGCCTCGAACACCCGCTCCAGATTGGGCTGCAGGTGCCCCTGGCAAAGGATGGTATCGGCGTGGATACGGGACCAATCGTCCCCGAGACTGTTTTTCAGCGCCTGAAACAGCGGCTCGGCAAAGCCCTCGTCCACGGCACCCATGCCCGGTGCCGCAAGGATTACCAGATCAGCCATGTTCACTCCCGCGAGTATTTGTTCTTGGTTTTCTTATTGGATGCGAATACCTCGCCGGGGTTTGCCCGCGCATCGTGAAATTGTGGAATCTGTGCTGCCTATCTATTAACGACCTGTAACCTGAATACCACAAGCCCGGAAAAGTACCACTGGAAGATAACAATGGGAAGAATCGCGCCAGCAAAGATGAATACTGCGCCAACCGTTGTTTCTTTTGCATCTGGAAAAAGTTTCTGAAAATTTTTATCGCTCAGCAAGGAACTTCAGTGCCAACACCTCGTCAAATTAAGCAGTTCCCCCAGATCACAGTGTGCAAACGCGTGGTGATCGAACTCTCTCATCGTATCTTTGCTTGAAGCCGGCCTTGCGCCGGCTTTTTTTCTGCTTGTGAAAACAAGCCGAGCTTGCTTCGTGTGCGTCCTCCCCCCCGGGGGAGGACGCACACGAAAGGCCGGACCCGTACACTAAAGTTGTACAATTGCGCCCGATGCATTCATTCGGTTTTCCGTTCGCAACCCGGTCAACGCCATGCTATTAGCCTCCAAGTACAGCCTTCCCGACTGCCCGGAACATACCCTGCAACGACCGCGGCTGCAGTCGCTGCTGGAGCAGAGCCAGAGTGACCAGTTGTTACTGGTCACCGCCCCCGCGGGTTACGGCAAGACCACCCTGGTCAGTTCCTGGGCTGCAGAGCAGGACAATCCGGTGGCCTGGTACTCCCTGGACAGCGGCGATAACGAACCAGGCCAGTTCTGCCGCTACCTGGTGGAGAGCGTGCACCGTGCCACCGGCAACGGTGTGCCCGAAACCAGCAAGATTCTCGCCGCCCAGCACAATCTCGATCCGTCCCTGGTGATCAGCCAGATGCTGGCGGAACTGCGCCAGCTCCCCAGTGAGCTGCGCATCGTGCTCGATGACTACCACCAGATCGACAACCCCGTGGTACACGATGCCACTCGCTTCCTGCTGCGCCACGCGCCCGCCGGTATCGGCGTGGTCATCACCAGCCGCAGCCAACCGCCGCTGGGCCTCGGCGCCCTGCGCCTGCAGGGCCGGCTGCTGGAGCTGACCGCGGAAGACCTGGCGCTGACCATCGACGAAACCACCCAGCTGCTGGCGCAGCGCCTGCCCTTCGCCCTCGGTAGCGACCGTGTGGCCCAGCTGCACCAGTTGTCTGAAGGCTGGCCACCAGCGGTGCAGATGTTCGCGCTGTCGGTGCGCAACCAGGAGGAGGTGGACCGCTATCTGGGGGAACTGGAGCAGGGCCACGGGCATATCCTCGACTATCTCGCGGAGGAAGTACTGGAACGGCTCGAGCCGGAACTGCGTCAACTGTTGGCCCGCACCTCCATTCTCACACGGGTGAACGGCCTGCTGGCGGAACGCCTGAGTGGCCAGAGCAGCGGTCAGCAGCAGCTGGAAACCGCTGCCAGCCGCGGTCTGTTCCTACAGGCGCAGGATTCCAGCCGCCAGTGGTTCCGCTTCCACCCGGTGTTCGCGCGCTTCCTGCAACGCCAGCTGGGAGATGGCGAAGAACTCACCCGCCTGCACCAGACCGCCAGTGACACCTGGCAGGAGCTCAAGCAGCCGCTGGAGGCCCTGCGCCACGCCCTCAAGGCACATGACCGCGAGCGGGTACACCGCCTGATCGCAGAGCAGGGCGAGCAGTTCCTGCGCGAGGGCCAGTTCCGCGTACTGAACGACAGCCTCAACTGGCTCGGCGAGGAGCAGATCAAACGCCACGCCTCATTTACCCTGCTGGCGGCGCGCCTCGCCCGCGACTCCTTCGACTACGAGCGCTGCAACAAACTGCTGGCCGCCGCCGAGAGCTGGCTGCAGCGGGAAGACCCCAAACAGTGGCAGGCCTACGAGGGCGCTTTTGCCGCGATGCGCGCCCAGGTTTCGATCTCCCGCGGGCAGATCCTCAAGGCCAAGGAGTACGCCCAGGAAGCACTGGAATTACTGCCGCAAGAACAGGACAGCGAGCGCATCGCCGCCCAGCTGGTGATCGGCGAAACCAGCTTCTGCCTCGGCGAGCTGGACCAGGCCATGCATCATATGGAAGCGGTGGAAAAAGCCACCCTCGCCCGCCAGGATATTCCCAACGCCGCCTGGGCCCTGTGCCAGCAGACGGAAATCGCATTTGCCAATGGCCTGCTGAAAAAGGCCAGCGCGCTGCAGGCGCGCGCACAGCGACTGGTGGAAGAGCACCACCTGGTGGGGCTGCCGATCTCCGAATTTATCTACCGCCTGAAGGGCCAACTGCAGTGGGAAGCCGGCGACCTGGACGGCGCGGCCGAATCCGCGCGCCGCGGTATGCAGATCAACCGCAAGGTGGGGGAGCGCTGGCTGCTGCCGGAATACACCCTGCTTCTCAAGGTAGCGCTCGCGCGGGGCGACAAGGACGAGTGCCTGGAGTGGATGGAGCGGGTGGAACACCTGCTGGCCGGCGAGCACTATCACCGCGACTGGGTGGCCAATGCCGACGCCGCGCGTATGCGCGTATGGCAGGCGCTGGAAAATTCTGCGGCCATCGCCAGCTGGCAGGAGCAGGCAGAGCCGGTGGCCGACCGCCCCAGCAATCACTTTGAGCAGTGCTATGGCCGCAACCATGTGCGCGCACTGATTTCCCTGCACCGCTGGTCCGACGCCAACCGCCTACTGGGCCGCCTGCAACAGGTCGCGGAGGAGTGTGGACTGATTACCGACCAGCTGCGCAACCGTGTCCTCGCCGCGCACCTGGCCTGGCTGCGCGAGCGCCGTGAACTGGCGCTGGAGCATCTGCGTGCGGCGCTCACCATCATGCAGGAGAGCGACCTGACGGCCAGTTTCCTGCAGATCGGCAAGCCCATGATTGTGCTATTGAAAGCCGCACTGGAGGAAACCGGGGAACTGGCCCTCAGTGAACAGCAGGCCGACAAGGCCCAGCAATTGATCAAGCTCGCCCAGCAGCAGCCGGAACTCGGGGGCGGCATCCGCATTGAACTGGATGAAACCATCGTGCGCGAGATCCTCGCCAGCGACGCGGTGCCCGATTTCCTGCGCCACTCGCCCCTCACCCCGCGGGAGTGGCAGGTGCTGAATGCGATCCACTCGGGCCTATCCAATGAGCGCATCGCGCGGCATTTCAAGGTGGCGCCCAGCACCATCAAGACCCATATCCGCAGCCTGTACCAGAAGCTCGATGTAAAGGACCGCCAAGAGGCGATTGCCCTGGCGGAGCAGCTGCTGCGGTCGGTACAGGATAAGCCCTGACCATCAGCCTCCAGACCGTCACCCGTACCCCCCTCCCCCCCCTATCGGGGAGGAGGTAAGCGTCCACCGGCGTCGCCATACTGACCCTAACCTAATAAGTATCCAATAACGGACTCACGGCATGAGCGGTATTCACACAGGCAACACAAACGCGGAATGGTGGCGCAACGGCGTTATTTACCAGATTTATCCGCGCAGCTTTTGCGACGCCAATGGCGACGGGATCGGCGACCTGCCCGGTATCTGCCAGAAGCTCGACTATGTGAAATCCCTCGGCGTCGACGCCATCTGGATCTCGCCGTTCTTCAAGTCACCGATGGCGGACTTCGGCTACGACGTGTCCGACTACCGCGATGTTGACCCGATTTTCGGCACCCTCGAAGACTTCGACCGCGTGATCGAGAAGGCCCATGAACTCGGCCTGAAAGTGATCATCGACCAGATCCTGAGCCACACCTCCGACCAGCACCCCTGGTTCGAGGAGAGCCGCCAGAATCGCGATAACCCCAAGGCCGATTGGTACGTGTGGGCCGACGCAAAGGCAGATGGCAGCGCACCGAATAACTGGATGTCCAACTTCGGCGGCAGCGCGTGGCGCTGGTGCACCCGCCGCCGCCAGTACTACCTGACCAACTTCCTGAAAGAACAGCCGGACCTGAACCTGCACAACCCGGAAGTTCAGGAACAGCTGCTGGCAGACCTGCGATTCTGGCTGGACCGTGGAGTCGACGGCTTCCGCCTGGATGCCATCAACCACGCGTTCCACAACCGCTCGCTGCAGGACAATCCGCCGCGCCCGGTAAAGCTGGACAATAACGGCCTGCCGCCGGTGAACAGCTACGAGTACCAGTGGCACATCCACGACAAATCACAGCCTGAGAACCTGGTGTTCCTGCAGCGCGTGCGCGCCCTGCAGGAAGAGTACCCGGGCACCATGACCGTGGGCGAAGTGGGCGACGACAACACCCACAAGATCATGGCCGAATACACCACGGAAAACCGCCTGAATATGGCGTATTCCTTCGACCTGCTGTCGGAAAACTGCAGCGCGCAGTTCCTGCGTGACACCCTGGAAAAGAACCGCCAGGTAATCGAAGAAGGCTGGCCCTGCTGGTCCATCTCCAACCACGATGTACCGCGCTCCTTTACCCGCTGGAACAAGGGTTTCGATAACGAGACGGCCATGGCGCGCGCGCCGATGTACCTGCTGATGCAGCTGATGCTGCGCGGCAGCGTGTGCCTGTACCAGGGCGAGGAGCTGGGCCTGCCGGAAGCCGATGTGGCCTTCGAAGATCTGCAGGATCCATACGGCATCAACCTGTGGCCGGAGTTCAAGGGCCGCGACGGTTGCCGCACCCCCATGCCCTGGTTCAACGGCGGTGAGATCAATGCGGGCTTTTCCAAGGTGAAACCGTGGCTGCCGGTGGCGGAGGAGCACTATCACCTTGCCGCTTCGGTGCAGGAAGATGACCAGCACTCCATGCTGAACCGCTTCCGCGATTTGCTGCAGTGGCACGGGACGCTGTCGCCGGCGCTGGCCACCGCAGACCAGACCATTGTGGAAACCGGCGATGACCTGCTGGTGTTCGAGCGCAACAGTGACGCGGAAAGCTATTTCGTGGTGCTGAACCTGGGCCACGAACCCGCCGCGTTCGCCCTGCCGGAAAAATTTGCCGGCAGTGAAGACATTACCCCGAGCGGCTTCGGCGGCTCCGTCAACGGCGCGCAGATTACCCTGCCGGTTGCCGGCGCGCGGGTCTTCTTCAAAAAATAAGACTGCAAAGGAAACAGGAAATAATTCGGACTTTATTGAGAAATTGGCGCGCACTTATGCGAGTGCAGCGAACCAGCCCGGGGCAAGTTACTCAAAGGGTTACCTCTCAATAAGATCGTCAGCTTTGTTGCTCTCTCGTCAAAGCACGCTTTCCAGATCTTCTGGAATGTTTGAGGCCGGCTCTTGAGCCGGCTTTTTTTTGCCCACATTTCTGTCTATCACCGGCACCCGTCATTCCATTTCAATGTAAAACCCCAAATACCCCGACCCTACCATGCCTCTCACTTGCCCAGAGGTCTGCAAGACCAACCGGCAGGGCTCATCCCGCGGCCAATCCGGGAAACACCGGCGCGCCGCTTTGGGGAAATTCACAGGTCAGGTAAGTGCACTCCGGTGCAGGGGCTCGTTCGTCCCTGAATTTCCGGAAAAGGTATCCGCTGCGGTTCTGCTAATGTGAACCGGCGGCTGCGGCATTCCTGCCTGCAATTGCTCGCGAGAGCAGATGAGGTACGCATGCAACGCTCTTCCACTCTTCTGAAACGCTCTGTTAAAAAAATCCTGCTGGGCGGCAGCCTGCTGCTGGCGGCGTCTGCACTACTGGCGCCAGTTGCACAGGCGGGCGACTATCCACATCCGTACCAGCAACACAGATCCATGACCGACGGCAGCGCCTGGTGGCGCCCGGAAGTGATCGGCGGTGCGCCACATATCATCATCGATTTGAGTGAACAGCGAGCCTATTTCTACAAGGGCGGTCAGCTCGCAGGCATCACCCCCATCTCCACCGGGGTTGCGGGCAACCGCACGCCCACCGGCAGCTTCCGCGTGTCGGAAAAAGAGGTGTATCACCGCTCCAATCTGTACGGCCACTACGTGGACCGCGCGGGTTATGTGCGTATGAGCAGCGTGGATGTGCGCCGCGACCGGCGCCCTGCCGGCACCGTGTTCCGCGGCGCGTCGATGGATTTCTTCATGCGTGTAAATGGCGCGGTGAGCATGCACGCCGGCAAGGTAACCGGGCGTCCGGAGTCCCACGGCTGCATCCGCCTGCCCTGGCACATGGCGAAGATCTTTTATGAAAACGCCCCGATGGGCACCAAGGTGACCGTGCGGAATTAACCGCGCACACAAAAAAGGGCAGCTTTCGCGGCCCTTTTCTTTTGCTGCAATGGCCGGGACTTACCCGAGACTCGCAAGTACGCTCGCCTTGTCCCAGAAGTCCCACCCTTCGGGCAGCCGTTCGCGCTCGCTACTGCTGGCAACGATTCCGCGACGATGCTCCGGCCACGCCAGTACCGCAATGCCGTCGTAGCCGGCAAAGCGATGGAAAAGCACCGGCGCTGCCAGATTTCGCTCCAGCAGCTCGCACAGTGGGTGCCAGGCCAGCGGAAGACGGGGGCGCACGCTGTGCCAGCTCCGCTCTTCCCCGCCATCAGCCGCGTCCACAGCGGTCTCATCCGCGGTGGCGCCCTCCCCCGCAAACGCACGGGCTGCAAGCCGCTGCTGTTCAAAGCGCACACGGCTTGCCGCGAGTGCACGCTCTTCCGGCAGAATCAGCACACCAGCCGCCTGCTGCTGGGCGCAGAGCACACAGGCATCGATAGTCAGCCCCAGTTCCACACCGCGCTCCACCGGCACAAACCAGGACTCCTCGCTGTCTTCAGGCTCAGGCACCTGCCATTCGCAAAAACCGCAGGTCCCCGACTGTGTCGAGGCCGACGGGACCATCTGCTGCAGTCGCTGCGGCGCCTTGCCGGGCGTCCAGAAACTGGTAACGCCGGCCGGGAAAAACTCCCCGGCATACTGGTTCACATGCCAGTGAAAACTGAGCGCCGAGGCCACCTTGCCGCGCTCTCTCGGCGCCAGTGCGCGAAAGCCCCGGTGGTTGACCTTGGCCAGGCAATACTCACAGGCGTGAGGCGGTTGCTCGAGACCCGGTGCGCTGAGGTTATTGCGCGCGGTACCGATCCAGACCACCTGCGCGGGATCTTCCAGCGCGCCGCAACAGCTGGCCAGATGCACACGGTGATAGAACTCCTTGCGCACCTGTGGATCTTCCACCGCAGCGACATCTACCGCGAACACCATCACCGGGTGGCCGCGGAACATCCAGCCGTGGGCGGTCTCGTCGAGATCTCCCAGGGTGACTTCCATACCCTGGATAAGTGCCTGGTCCACCGTTTCCGGGGCGAAGCCAAGCTCTTCCTGCAGGGTTACATCCGCGCGCTCGTCGGCGACAGGTACAGCCGCGACGGTATCGCCGGAAGGTTCCGCGTTCAGTGGCGAAATAGCCCGGGCGAGCGCCTCCAGATGACGGCTCCATGAGGGCATCAGAAGGATTCCTCGAGAATGCTGTGGATTTTCATTTCAGAATTGGTAATCACGCGAAAGGCCACTCGCTTGGACTGGTCGATATTCTCACTGCCGTCGGCATTGTAAATCGGTCGCGAAGATGAATATCCGACCGCCGCCACATTCTGCATCATCCACAGGTGATGCGCAGCCACGGCGTCCAGGGTGTAGACAAAGCGCAATACCGAACGGGCGCGGTCCTGGGACAGACGCAGGTTATTGAAATAACTCGCATCTGCATCGCTGCTGATTACCCCCCAGCCGGAGCTGGTGTGCCCCTCGATGCGCACCGCCTCAATGGATGCCTTGTAGGGCGCCAGCACATCCATGTAGCGCGGGAAAAATTCCTCGAACACCACCTGATAGTGCAGGTTCAGGTGCGCGGCGCCGGTGTCGAACATGGCATCGGAGTTGATGAAAGCGACGGTCAGGGTATCCCGGTCGATCACGGCCCCCCAGCGCTCGAGGTCGTCGTGAAACTCCCGCTGCAGGGATTCATAGATCGCGAGCTGGTTTTCCTTGTAGGACATGGCAATGGTGCGGATCTTTTCCCGCTCGATCATCACCGAGCGCATCATCGCCACCGCGATGCACAGGAACACCATCATCAGCCCCGCCATCAGGTCCGATACGCTGATCCAGGATGCCTCGTCTTCGCCGCGAGCACCGAGGCCAAGCCGCCCTGCCATTAAGCGATTTCCCTGTGACTGCTACGCTCTGCCGCAATGGCGCCGGCCTGGGTAATACGTTGCATCTGCGCAATTAACTGGCGGTAATCACGGGTGAACTGTCCGCTAATGGTCGCCAGCGCCTCGCCCATGGCGGAGATAACACCCTCGACCTCTTCCTCCATGCGGCGCTCAACCACCTGGTACTGCTTGCCGATGGAAACCTCGGCGTCGCCGATGCTCTTGCGAATCAGATGACTCAGCGCATCCACCATTTCCTTATGGGTGCGCGCCTGTTGCAATGCCAGTTCCTGCATGCCGTTGCGGTGCGTGGTAACGGTCTCCTGTACCAGCGACTGGATAAAGTCCGCATCCAGGCTCGACATTTTCTCGAACGCACCGGACACCGCCTCGATCTGTGCGCCCAGCAATTCGCTCTGCTTGCTGATACTCACCAGCGACTGTTTCATCTCGCTGTCCATCACCTGCTGCACCACATCGAGCCCGCGCACAAACTCCTCGATGCGCTCGCCGAGCTGCGGCAGCACCGCTTCCACCTGCGCGCTTACCCCGCGGTAGCGATCCAGTTGGGTCGCCAGCGCCGCCAGCTGTTCCCGCGCCTCAACGCCAAACTGCTGCATGCCGGAAAGGAACTGCGGAATCTCCGCCAGTTGTGAATGCACCTGCTGTAAATCACGGGCCACCTGGACCATGCCCATCACCGCGGTATCACAGTGTTCGGACCAGTATTCGACACGCTCCTCGTGGGCTTTGTATTCGCTGGTAAGGGTTGCCACCATGGCATCGAACTGCGCGAAATTTTCACCAAAGCGTGTCATGTTCTCGCCGAACTGGGCCTCAACCCGCTGGTTGAAATTCGTAACGACCTGTTCCATTTCGGTGACCAGCGCCTTGGCGCAATGCTCGGAAAATCGCTCCAGCATGTCACTCGCCTGCGCCAGCTGCCGCTGCTGCCCCTGCTCCATACTCAGCTGCAATGCGCTCAAGGATTGCTGGATATCCGCGAGATCCACCGCACGCGCCTTGCCTGGCACCGCCACAAAGCGGGTCAGCGCGCGCAAAACCACAGACAGACCGATACCACACACGCTGGTGATAAACGCGGTTTTGAGCCCGTCGAGCAGGGTCGCGATGCTGTTGTCGATGTCCGCGAGCTGAAATTCGAACAGGCCAATGATCACACCGGTAAAGGTGCCGAGAATACCGAGGGACGTCAGCAGTCCCGGCGCCTGATCCACAAATTCCTCCGCGCGTGACAACACGCGCGCAACCAGGGCCAGCGCAAACACCACCAGCATCGCCCACAAAAAACCTTCGGTCACTGCCTCCGGGCTCAGGGCAAGAAACAGAGTACGCAAGAATTCAGACATGGAGTGAAGTCCTCAGGGTTTGTATTGCAGGACGAATTCCTGATAGGAATCGCCACTGGGCAGGCGCCCTATCTGATGATTGTGAAGGCGGTACCCCGGTAGCAGGCGCATCAGCTCCGCGGTGCTGCTGAGAGAGCGGGAACATTTACCGGCGGCAATACCAGTGACCGCAACCTGGCCATCATCCAGCACCTCAAAGGTGGCAGGACGCTCCGGAATCTGCGCCGATTTGTACACCACAAAATGCAGGGCGGCACCGGGTGTCATACGCGCGCCGAGCAACTCGCCGAGCTGTTGTATTTGCTGCGGGCTGTAGAAGTTGAGCAGGTCCCAGAGAAAGACACCGTCGAGGCGAGCACCGGGATCCATACTGAAAATGGATGCACTGAATCCAGACTCATCCCCATGTAATTTTTTTTGCCAAGCCATCGATGCGTGCAGGTCTTCCACATAAAGGGAGCCTACTTTCTTTTTCAGGGCATCGATATTACGGCCGTTTTTCCGCCCGCACTCCAGTACGGTTGGCGAGGTCGTCAAGGTATTGATACAGGACATCGCCTTTTCCACGCCGGGCATGGCAATGCGCTCGTCCTCCCGCACATTGCGAAAATAGGCGCTGACATCGGAGGCGCCGCCGCTTCGCACCTGATTGCGCGAAGTCACACTCTCGTATTCGAGAAAATGCTCGGTAACATTCTGGTCCATGCCCTCGCGTTTCATCAGCGAGTTGAACAGGCTGAAACGATCCATGCACTTAAGCAGGGTCACGGTAGAGTGACCTTTCGACGCCACTTCGGGATAACTCGGGTCATCCACATACTCGAAACAGAAATTTTCCAGCAGGCGAAAACGACGGGGTTTGTGCGGCTGCTGGCGCCCGGTGTAGCGCATCGTATGCAGAATGGTGCCCTGTTTCAGGTGTGGCTGTAACAGGCGAATAAGATGCTGGATCACGTCCAGGTCAAGGAAGTTCAGCAAATCCCAGCACAAGATCACATCAAACTTGAGATTCGCCGGCTTGGGCAGCAAATGTTCTTCTAGCGCCTTGAGCGGATCTCCACAATTCTGGTTTTCAGAGAGGTACTCAACCAGGTCTTCGATATGACACTGGCAGTTGAGGCGTAAAAAGGCCTGGGTTGTGCCGGAAGAGAGTGGACCCAGGTCGAGAATTCGGTCCCCGCTTTTGACCATCTCGGTCGTTAACGCAGCGAGGCCAAAAGATCGGTGTTGCATCGGTTATCGCAAAGATTCGGGGCAAATGCCAGGTTTGGAAATACGGCACCTGAGCAAGTGCAGGTGCCGCAGCAACGAAATCAGCTATCGGCTGATTCCATTTCCTTCGCCGGTTCCTTGGCAGCGAACGATTTCTTCACGGTAGCGGGCTTGCTGGCAAAGTCGTCTTTCGGCGGCAGATTCGGGTGCACCAGTTTTTCTTTGAATTCGCTGTGGCGCGCGCGCATCTCTTCATCGGTGTCCACCATATCCATGGAACCGCGGAACTTACCGCCGTCGTCCAGCTGGATACGCGGCGCGATCAGGTTGCCCTTTACCACGGCGGTATTGCGGATTTCGATCAGTTCATCCGCCAGTGCGTCACCGGTCAAAGTGCCGTTGATTACAATGTTCTGCGCGTGAATATTTGCGTTGATCTCACCCTCGCGACCGATGGAAAGGTCATGACCTTCCATGATAACGGTGCCTTCGATGGTGCCTTCAATGTGCAGGTCTTCGGTACCGATCAGCTCGCCGCGAAACTTGATATTTTTACCAATGACAGAGCGACCTTTCGCCATGGTGGACTCCAGCTTGTCCGCAAAGGGACGCTCGCGTGCACCATGATCGTTCATACCGGACAGGAAGGAGTTGGATTCCAGATTGGCCTCTGGCTTCGGGTCAAGAGGGTTAGCCATTATTCCACCTAAAGTAACCGTAGAAGGATTTTGTTTTTCTAAGAGGCAGTGTTTTTAGCGCTTTTCCCAAAAACTTCCCAGAGCAGAAGAAACAAAACCCAAACAATTACGCCAAGTTTGTGAGAGCAATCACAATTAGTTTGCAGGCGGTCAAAATACTAATTATTGAAGCGGACAAAATACGCTCAACCGCCACCTTTTTTAGCCGATTAAAATCAACTGAAAATCGATGAAATCTTGGCGCAACAAGCGAAACTTTAATCGAGTGAAAACCTGAACTGCCGCACAAATCAAGTGCGACAGCGCAAGCAAAGCGGCCTATTCAGGCCACCTTGTGAAGGATTTATTTAACGCGTGAATTATTTGGGATCGAACCGGGCAAAGTAGCTATCGGCCGCCCGGGTAACACGGCGGTGCAACATCAGAGTCGATGTCATCGTCGGAATCGCCATCACCGCATACATGCCGATGATGATGTTGTTGACGATACTGAGCGACGCCACTGCCCCGATAACAATCAGCCCGACGTAAATCGCGGTATATACCGACTGCCAGCGCGGGCCAAACAGGAAGTTGAAACACTTAACCCCGTAATACCAGTAGGTGACGATGGTGCTGAATGCGAGTGGCACCACCATGACAAGCAACAGCAACGGCCCCCAACCGCCGAACACATGCGAGAAGGCATTTGCGGTCAGCGACACACCTTCAACCCCTTCACCGTGCTGCCACACGCCGGTGAGCAGAATCACCAGCGCGGTGCAGGTGCAAACCACCAGGGTATCGACGATAGGCCCGAGCATCGCCACCACACCTTCCCGCACGGGTTCGGTGGTTTTGGCCGCGCCGTGTGCGAGGGATTCGGAACCGATACCGGCTTCATTGGAAAACGCCCCGCGGCTGATACCGGTGGCAATCACGGTTCCCAGCACACCACCGGCGGCGGCCTGGCCGCTGAAGGCGTCGCTAAAAATCAGGGCGAACACGGCGGGCACTTCCCGCCAGAAGTAGCCGATCACGATCAGGGTCAGCGCCATGTAGAACACCACCATGGCCGGCACTACTCGCACCGCGAAGCGGCCGATACGCTGGATGCGCCCGATGATTACCACCATGGCGGTAACCGCGAGGGCAACCCCCAGGGACAGATCGAAGGTAAAGGTGTTTTCCGCCCCCACCCAGCCGAGCGGCAGCGCGAAAGACTCGCGCAGCAGCTGCACCGTCTGGTTGGACTGGAACACCGGCAGCAGGCCGCAGAGTCCGGCGAGCGCAAACAGGTAGGCAAGTGGCAGCCATTTTTTCCCCAACCCTTCGCGGATCACATACATGGGGCCACCCTGCAATTCACCACTGGCATCGCGGCCGCGGTACATCACTGCAAGCGTGGCGGTGAAAAACTTCGTCGCCACCCCCACGAGCGCGGTCACCCACATCCAGAAGATCGCACCGGGTCCGCCGGTACTGATGGCCAGTGCCACCCCGGCAATATTGCCGAGACCGAGGGTGCCGGAGAGCGCGGTGGAAAGCGCCTGGCGGTGGGGTACCTGCCCAGGGTCATTGGGATCGTCGTACTTGCCCCGCAACAGATCGACGCTGTGGCCGAGGTGACGATAGGGGCGGGCGCGGGAACTGATCAGCAGAAACAGCCCGCCGCCCACCAAAAGCACAAGCAGCGGCGTGCCCCAAGCGTATTCGACAAACGAGTTCAGGGCAGATTCGAAGGAGTTGAGAAAAGACATGGAAATAGGACGTGTCCGATTGCGAAACCGGTAATGCTCTCGCAATCCAGCGGGAATCTCAAACCGCGCCCTCGAACCCACTCATTCACGGCAGAAGTACCGCAAAAAAAAAGCCCCTGTAGCAGGGGCTTTCAGAAGTCTGATCAGGCAGTGGCCACTTGGCCATCCTCGGCGGCAGTCGACACCTGCTCCTCACGCACGAAGAACACCGAGATCGCACCGCATACCATGAACACACCGGCGAGCATGATGATGTAGATGGCCTGGTTGTCGAACAGGGTTGCCAGGATCGGGCCCGCCACCAGCGCGGAGACGATCTGCGGCGCGGCGATAGTGAAGTTGAAGATACCCATGTACACGCCGGTTTTGCTCGCCGGCAGCGCGTCGGAAAGGATCGAGTACGGCATGGCCAGGATCGCGGCCCAGGCGATACCCACACCGATCATCGGCAGCAGCAGGCCAATGGCTCCGCTGGGTACGGTCACTTCGGTAATCAGCAGATTCACCTGGGTGGCTTCGCCGCCCTGGAACAGCACAAAGCTCATATAGCCCAGGCCGCCCAGCAGCAGCGACAGCGCGTAGGTGAGCTTGCGACCGAGGGTATTCGCCACCCGCGCCAGCACGATGGAGAAGAGCGCGGCAAACAGCGAGTAGGCAGCAAAGATAATACCTACCCAGTCACCGGCAGCGCCCTTGGCGGCGGCAATGTGCGCAGGAATTTCACCAACAGATTCGAGGTAGTGGGAGTCGAACCATTTGGCCTCCACACCCCATACGTGCTGGGTAATGGCCGGGGTGGTATAGACCCACATGATGAACAGCGAGAACCAGGAGAAGAACTGCACCAGCGCCAGCTGGCGCATGGTCTTGGGCATGCTCACCAGCAGACGGAAGAAGCCGCCGAGGCGCTGGGCCAGGGACTTGCGCTCCGCCAGCTCGCGGGCCAGTTCCGCTTCATCGATCCCTTTGTAGGCGTTGTACTCCTTCGGTGCATACTCCTTGGTGCGGAATACGGTCCACAACACCGAACCCAGCAGCACCGAGGCGCCAATATAGAAGGCCCAGATCACCGAGGGTGCCACCTCACCGGTACGGGAGCTGTTCTCGAGGCCAATCACGTTGGTCAGGATAAACGGCAGCATGGAGCCCATCACCGCACCGATGTTGATCAGCAGTGACTGCACCGCGTACCCCACGGTGCGCTGCTCCGAGGGCACCATGTCCGAGACCAGCGCGCGGAACGGCTGCATGGTGACGTTGAAGGCCGCATCCATCAGCGCCAGCATCACCCCGCCGAACAGGATCGGCGCGATGAACGCCACCGCGATACCGGCATTGGGCATAAACGCCATGCCCACGGCAGCAGCGATGGCACCGAACAGGATATAGGGATTGCGGCGACCGAAGCGGTTCCAGGTGCGGTCGGACGCGGAGCCGACGATCGGCTGCACGATGAGCCCCATCAGGGGCGCCACGATCCAGAACAGGGACAGTGAGTGCAGATCTGCACCCAGGTCGGAGAGGATCCTGCTGGCGTTGGCATTCTGCAGGGCAAAACCGAACTGCACCCCGAGAAAACCGAGGCTGACGTTCCATACCTGCCAGAAGGGAAGCTTGGGCTGTTTGTTCATCGCATTGACCGCCTGTTTATTGTTTACGTCGGGCGTGAGCACCGGGCTGTTGCGGTGCGGCGCTCTGGTTATGCCGGCATTGTGTCAGCCGGGACAATGCCGGCCATCCTCCCCGGCGGGGGTGGAGGGCAACGTTATTCACGTCGCCGACTGCCGTGCAGCTGCCGCCGACGGCACGCCAAACTTAAAATCCACCACCCATAAAGTCCTTAAATTTGGATATAAATTATATTTTTATGACTTAAGTTCCATATAAAGGACATTGAATGAATATATTGCAATATCCTAAATTAGGGACATAATCCCCATAAATACCACTTAAATCCCAATTAACGCACCTTATGGACCACGGAATGAAATCCCCCGCCGCGATTGCGGAGACCCTGGGCCAGCGCCTGAAACAGGCGCGCCTGAATCGGGACCTCACCCAGCAGGAGGTGGCCGAACGCGCCGGCGTCAGCCGCAAGGCGGTGCTCAATGCCGAAAAGGGCAAGACACAGCTGGAGGTGCTCATCGCCATACTGCAGGCGCTCGATCTCACCGCCCAGCTCGACAACTTCCTGCCGCCGCAACCGCCCTCCCCCATCCAGCTCGCCAAGCTGCAGGGCAAGCAGCGCCAGCGCGCCTCCGGCCAGCGCGGCCAGGGTGCCAGGGATAAAGATGAAGACGAACAGGAGGTACCCGAATGGTGATGGAAGTCATCGGTGTGGAATACCAAGGGCAGAGCGCCGGCGCGGTCAGCTTCGACACGGATACCGGCGTCGGCGCCTTTGAATACGATCCCGCCTTTATCGATAGCGGCATCGAACTCTCTCCCCTCAAGATGCCCCTAGCACGGCGCATCTATAGCTTCCCGGAACTGCGCTTCGACACCTTCCGCGGCCTGCCCGGGCTGATCGCCGATTCCCTGCCCGACGACTTCGGCAACGCGGTACTCAACGCCTGGATGGCCGCCCAGGGCAAACACCCGGACGACATCAGCCCACTGCAACGGCTGCAGTACACCGGCAAACGCGGCATGGGCGCACTGGAATACACCCCCGCCACCCGCATCAAGAGACTCAACGCCTCTCAGGAAATCGCCATTGATGAACTGGTGGCCATCGCCCAGGAAGTGCTCGACCACCACAGCGGTTTCAGAGTGCACCTGGACAAAACCGGCGAGGACAACCGCGAAGCCATGATGGCACTGATGTCCGTCGGCATGAGTGCCGGTGGCGCCCGCCCCAAGGCGGTACTCGCCTTCAACAAGGACTTCACCCAGGTGCGCTCCGGGCAAACCGAAGTACCGGAAGGCTTCACCCACTACCTGATGAAGTTCGACGGCGTCAGCGAGCACAACAAGGACCGGGAAACCTTCGGCGACCCCATGGGCTTCGGTGCCATGGAATACGTTTACCATCAGATGGCCACCGACTGCGGCATCGACATGATGCCCTGCCACCTGCTGCGCGAGGGCAACCGCCGACATTTTGTCACCGAGCGCTTCGACCGCCGCGGCAACGACAAGATCCACATCCAGACCCTGAACGGTATCGCCCATGTGGACTACAAAATTCCCGGCTCGTTTTCCTATAGCGAACTGTTTGCCGTCGCACGGCAACTGAAACTCCCCGCCAAAGACGCCGAACAGCTGTTGCTGCGCATGGTGTTCAACATCGTCGCGCGCAATCACGACGATCACGCTAAGAACTTTGCCTTTCAACTAGCCGGAAAAACCTGGCAGCTTGCACCGGCTTATGACCTTGCCTATAGCTACAAGCCGGGCAGCCGATGGGTAAACAACCACTGGATGAGCCTCAACGGCAAGCGCGACAATTTCACCCGCGAGGATATTTACAGCCTGGAAAAAATCAGTCCGCTGTTTAGCCGGCGGAAGATCGACGGTGTTGTGGATAATGTGGTGGAGCAGGTGTCGCGCTGGCGAGATCTGGCAACTGAGCACGAAGTCCCGTCTTCGCTGGTTGAGGAGATTGAGGGGAATCTTAGGCTGAAGCTATAGAAAAGATAGAAGAATGAAGATGGCTCAAAGGAGATCAGCATAACCGTGGAAAGATGGTACTTCGATTGCACCCTTGCGGATTTACAGAATCAAAGCTCAGAAACGATCCTAGGACACCTCGCAGCAAAGCACGACTTTGCGCTAGATCATTTGCAGCGTGAATCGTGGATCAACGAAATCAAACACCTCCGAGAAACACTTACCAGCATTTCCAAGGGGCACCTGTTTTTCGAGTATACAATTCCAAGGATGGGTAGGCGCGCAGATATCGTATTGGTAGTGGGCGCAACCATATTCGTGATCGAATATAAGGTCGGCGCCACGAAATTTAATACGGCCGATCAACGTCAAACTATCGGCTACGCTCTTGACCTTGAATGTTTTCATGAGGGCACCCACGATCGAAGAGTCGTTCCTGTCCTGCTTGCAACCGCCGCTCGCGAGCAACGATCACAGCTTCCAGATTTTGGTTCAGGCGTATGTGAAATAATCTGTACTAACGGCCTATTGCTTCGAAAGGCAGTCCTCGCAGCCTCAAACATCCATGATTCACCCATCGACCCGATGGTTTGGGCCAAGGCTCGCTACAAGCCAACCCCAACGATCATCGAAGCAGCCATGAGCCTCTACGCGGGGCACAATGTGGCCGACATATCCCGAAGCGATGCAGGTGCAGTCAATCTCACGACTACAGCAAAAGCCGTTTCAGCCATTATCGAAAACGCGAAACAAACTGACGAAAAATCTATCGTGTTCGTTTCTGGCGTCCCGGGCTCCGGCAAGACGCTTGCCGGCCTAAATATCGCCACGGCTCGAGCACGCCAACACGAAGAAGACCACGCGGTGTTTCTCTCTGGAAATGGTCCACTCGTCGAAGTACTAAGAGAATCCCTGGCTCGTGATCAGGTGGACCGGGCCAAGACAGGTGGAGAATCTATCACCAAGGAACAGGCCATACGCCGAGCATCTTCTTTCATCCAGAACGTTCACCACTTTCGCGATGAAGCATTAAGAGATATGGATGCTGCCCCTATTGAACGCGTTGCAGTCTTTGATGAAGCGCAACGAGCCTGGGATCAAGAAAAGACAACTAAATTCATGCGCGAGCGCCGACGCGCCAACCACTGGGAAATGTCAGAACCTGAATTTCTGATCTCCGCGATGGATCGCCACGAAGGATGGTGCGTCATCGTGTGCCTCATCGGCAATGGCCAAGAAATCCACACCGGCGAAGCAGGTATTACAGAATGGTTCGCCGCACTTAAAAACCGCTTCCCACACTGGCAAGCGTACGTCCCACAATCCCAAGATCTGCAGGCATCAGAAATTCACTACATCAACCAAAACGTGAATACAAAATCACGGCCTGGTCTACATCTCTCAACATGCATCCGTTCATTCCGCTCCGAAGCCGTCGCCGCCTGGGTCAATGCAGTGCTCAGCGCAGATGCTGAAAGCGCTCAGGCGGTGCTAGAAAAGCCTAGTGAATACCCGATTTACGTTAGTAGAGACCTTCAGGCTTGTCGGGAGTGGCTTCGTGAAAAAGCTAGAGGCACTGATCGGGTCGGGCTTGTGGCAAGCTCCAATGCTCTGCGCCTCAAACCCCATGGCATTCACGTGAAGGCAGGCATAAGCGTCAAGAACTGGTTCTTGGATTGGGAGGACGACGTCCGATCTAGCCAAGCTCTCGAAGACGTCGCCACCGAATTTGCCGTTCAAGGGCTCGAGCTGGATTGGAGCGGAGTATGTTGGGACGCCAACTTACGCTTCACTCATGGCGCCTGGGAAACTCATAAGTTCAGTGGCTCAAAATGGATGGCCATCAAGAAAGAGGCAGACCAACGCTACCTTGTTAACGCCTACAGAGTCCTTCTCACCCGGGCACGAAAAGGTATGATCATATTCGTTCCTGAAGGAGATACTGCAGACTTAACGAGGCTTGCAGCCTACTACGACCAGACATACGAGTATTTGCTTACATGCGGTGTCCTACCACTGGCGGAGCACTCTGAGGCTGCTAGAAATTTTCTGCCTAACACACCGCCAAACAAAATTCCGCTCCCCTCCATCACTGCGTAGGAATTATTAAGTTTAAAGCAGGTTTTTTATTGTCAAGTTTTATTGATACGTCTCCCAACCGTTTTCTTTGCCAGAAAGATAGCGTGTCGCGCTCCCTTGCCGGGGCGCTCGCGCACGGTTTTCACTTCGACCTGAAAACCAATCTTTTTCAGGCGATTGGCGTAAGTGGTATCGGGCGACGCTGACCACACCGCCAGCACTCCGCCCGGCGTAAGGCTCTTGTAGATACTGCTGGTACCTTCCACGGAGTACAGCCAGTTATTGTCGCTGTGGGTCAGCCCCTCGGGGCCGTTATCGACATCCAGCAGCACGGCGTCGTAGCTGCCGTCGCGATTCACCAGCAATTCACCCACATCGCCGATATGTACGACGACGCGGCTATCATCCAGTGGTCGTCCGGCGCAGGCGCCCAGTGGCCCGCGATTCCACTCAACAACTTCGGGGATCAGGTCGGCGACGATCACCTCGGCGCTAGACGGCACTGCATCGAGCGCCGCGGCTAGCGTGTAGCCCATGCCCATGCCGCCCACGACGACACGTGCTTTCTCGTGATTCTTCAGGTGGGCACAGCCCAGCACTGAAAGCTGCTGCTCGCTGTTAAACCGGCGGCTGTTCATCAATTCGCCGCGGGGACCAGACAGGGAAATGGAGAACTCCTGGTCGCGCTGGCGCAGCGTGAGTATGCCGCCATCGTTGGGAATATGGGCGGTACCGAGTTCAATCCAGGGTTTCATGGCGTGGGCTCACTATAGTTCGGAGGAGATAGCGCGGAGGAAACAGGGCGGGCAATGTAGCACACGTTGGTTGGCGGTGCTGCTGACGTTAGAATTACGAGGACCTGCTTGCGCCCGATTACTGTCGTGGCCAGCTATACCGCTTGTTTATACCCGCAACCCCGCCGAGTGAGTCATGAATCGCAGGAAGAAAGTCAATCAGATACTGAAGAAAAAGGCCAAGAAGTCCAACGACAAGCTTAACCCCAAGAGCAAACCGCGCTATATATCTAAGGCCGAGCGTGCCAAGCAGGCACAAAATGCCGACGAGCAACAACAGAAAACGACTCCAGCACAACATAATTGAGGCCAACGCCAACAAGCTTGACAGGAAAACCCACTACTGATTTTCGAGCCAGCACGTTGCTCCGCTCCAGAATGATTATGCGCAGATCACTCATATCGTTGCTCATTCCACTGCTTTTCTCGATCCAATCTTTATGCACATTTGCAGAGGACAGGATCGCGTACAAAATCGAGCACCTTAAAGATAATGTCTACCGCTTCACCGCCGGGCATTACCACTCCGTTTTTATGGTGACCAAGGAAGGGCTATTTCTTACCGATCCTATCAGTGAAGAAGCCGCCACTTATTTGCGAGAACAACTTTCACAACGATTCAAGGTGCCCATCCGCTATATCGCCTATAGCCATAATCACGTCGATCACACTCTGGGGGGCAATGTCCTGGCTAAAGATGGCGCGACCGTGGTGGCGCATGAATATGCGGCCGAAGACATAAAATGGACCCGCGCTCCCACCGCAATTCCCGACATTACCTTTCGCGACCAGCTGGCTATCGAGCTGGGTGATAGTCGCGTCGAGCTTCGCTATCACGGGCCGAACAATGGTCGCGGCTCGGTAAGCATGCGCTTTATGCCGGCGAATGTTCTATATGTTGTCGACTGGATTGTCATTGGCAGGATGCCCTATCGGGACCTGCTAGGGTACGACATCCATGGCATGATTCACTCCACTCGCGAGGTACTGGCGGCCGACCCTTTCGATCTATTTGTCGGTGGTCACGCCAATACCGGAACACGCAAAGATGTTCAGCGGTACCTGAGCTATCTTGAAGCACTATACGACGCGGTCCTCGACGGCATGCTGGCGGGGAAAAGCCTGGAGACACTCCAGTCCGAAATCCGGCTTCCCGAATATGCGGACCTACCAATGTATGAAGAGTGGTTGCCGCTGAACGTTGCCGGCGTATATAAAACCCTGGTGGAAATGTCGTATTTCAATTTCCGCACGGATATCGATGCTGAATTCTGAACAAACTATTAAAAATAGATAAAGCGAAATAAAACGCCGGAGAACTCCATGAACAGAGCGAAAAGGCTCAGTTACCTGAGCATCGCACTTTATGTATTTGGCATTGTCTTCATCGCAGGCGTTCCGGCGATGATGATGTTCATCTGGCCTTCCGGCTGGGGTTGGACACCTTCACAGCCAGAATATGAACAGATGATCATGGGTGTTTACGCGACCCTTGGGGTGTTTTTGATTCTCGCCGCAAAGGATCCCATGGCAAACAAGAGCCTTATCTGGTTTACCATCTGGTCGAGCATTGTTCATGGCGGCATCATGTTCATACAGGCCCTCGCCGATGAGACCGACCGCGCAAATTTACTTGGGGACATTCCCGCGTTATTCCTGGTGGCCGCGGTACTCTTTTATTTGATGCCCAAGAAATCGGATATTTAAGAGGTTCCCTGCCGATAACATCACTTGTGAACTCCGTTAATTGAGCGGCAAGAACTCCGCACTTAAGCGAGAAAAGCATGTACTACATAGTGGAAACCAATAAGACTTTCGATGTCGCAGCGGGTGACCTCGAGCAGGCGGTCAAACAGAATAACTTTGGTGTTCTGCATGTCCACGATCTGGCCACGACGCTGCGCAGCAAGGGCATTGAATTCAATGAGAAGTGCAAGGTATTCGAGGTCTGCAATCCGCTGCAGGCATCGAAAGTGATGGCGCTGGACATGCGGCTTAATATGGCCCTACCCTGTCGCATCTCTGTCTACACCGAAGACGGCAAGGTCAAAATCGGCTATATCAAGCCGGTTGAGATGCTCAGCGCCCTGTCGAGCGATCCCGCACTGGCAGATATTGCCAGTGAGGTTGAGTCGTCGATGATAAAAATCCTGCGCGACGCACAATAGTATTCCCCTGGCCCGTCCTGTCACCGGAAAGACGGTGCAGTGGCGGGCACACCCGAAGTACCCTGACCATGCAAATAATAGATCTGTCAGAAATGCCGCAGGCGATTGAAACACTGGCCCGCTGGCATTACAGCGAATGGCAGCATCTGTACCCCGGTGAAACCCAGGGGGATTTCGAGAAAGATCTCCGCGCGTCAATGGCTGTGAATGTGATCCCGAGCACTTTTGTTGCCGTGGATAAAGGCAACGTCATCGGCTCTATCAGCCTGCTCGAGCGCGACATGGATATCAGCGAGTCGTGGACGCCGTGGCTGGCAAACCTGTTCGTACATCAGGATTACCGCCAACAGGGTGTGGGCAAGCAGCTGATCGAGTATTTAACCCGATTCTGCAGCGTCAATTCGATCAATCACTTGTACCTGTTTACCCCGGACAGCCGATCCTATTACCAGACACTGGGTTGGGCACTGTTGAGGCATCAGGTTTACAAGGGTGAACAGGTGGATATCATGGTCCGCGAATTATCCGCGGCAGGTAAATAAACAGCAGCCATGAACGTAGAAATCGTTGAATTCCCCGAGACCCGCGTCGCCGCCATCGAGTACAAGGGGCCACCGGAAACGGAACACCTATCCGTCATGAAATTGATTCAGTGGCGCAAGGAAAACAACTTTCCACCCTCCCCCGCCTACCGAAATTACGGACTCCACTACAACGACCCGCGCAAGGTGCCGCCGCAGGAGTATCGCGTCGACCTGTGTATTTCGGTGGATCGTAAAATAGGAGAAAACCCCTACGGCGTGATCAACAAGGTGATTCCCGCCTGCCGCTGCGCCAGAGCACGACATCTGGGCTCGCGGAAGAAGGTGCTGGCGGCCGAGTTTCTTTACGAACAGTGGTTGCCGCAGAGCGGCGAACAGCATTCCGGCCTGCCTATTATCTTCCACTATGTGAATGTCGGCCCGGATATCCGCGAGCAGGACATGATTACGGATGTGTACCTGCCACTTAAGTAACTGAAGAGAGCGTTCTTTGCACCCGAACAACAGTTTCACTGTGGCACCAAAATCCCCCTCCATGCAGCAGTGATAGCCGTACCAACTGCAAACAAAATATATTGGTCTATACTGGCTGACCGGGGAGTCTTAACCCGCCACTATCTACCCCGTCGTCGAAGCACCAAGAATAAATGAAATAAATGTGCTCCCCTGTACAGCCTCCTGGAGCACCCACCGCGCTGTCTAACTGCCGCGCATGTGTCATCTGCCGGCTACTACTTGCTTACAACAAGGGAGTCCTCCCATGGAAGAAGAGGTATACCCGGCCGGCCCGGCCAGCATCCCCGAAACACTGACTCGCCCCTCACGGCGATACAAAATTAACGCCTGGCTGGCGGTGTTTGGCCTGGTGTTATTTCTAACCGCGTACTTGTCCCTGGCGATGTGGTTTTGCATGACCGCCTATCGACTGACTACCGCAGCCTTCGCACCAGACGGCGATATCATGTGGGGGCTTGGAACAGGAGTATGTGCGGCAATTCTTGCGGTTTTCATGCTGAAAGCCCTATTTTTCACGAAACGAAATGAGGACGATGCCCGGGTTGAGGTCAGCGAGACAGACGAGCCCGTATTGTTCGCGTTCCTAAATCGTCTCGCCGACGACGCCGGCGCCCCAAGGCCCCACAAGGTCTACATCACGCCCGAAGTTAATGCCGCAGTCTTTTATCACCTCACTTTCTTCAACCTGCTGTTTCCGTCAAAAAAGAATCTGGAGGTCGGACTGGGGTTAGTCAATGTACTCAATCTGTCGGAACTGAAGGCCGTCCTCGCCCATGAGTTTGGCCATTTTGCGCAGAAATCGATGGCCGTTGGCACTTGGGTTTATGTTGCCCACCAGATCGCTATGCACCTTATCCACCAGCGCAATGCGCTGGACAGCTTTCTCGACGGACTCTCAAGATTCGACCTTCGGGTGGCCTGGGTTGGCTGGATACTGAAGCTCATCGTGTGGAGTATTCGCTCACTGCTGGACACTATTTTCCTGCTTGTTGTCGCAGCGCAGCGCGCACTTTCGCGTGAGATGGAGCTACAGGCAGACCTTGTTGCGGTATCAGTGACTGGTTCAGATGCTCTCGTTCACGCTCTCCACAAGTTACACGCAGCAGACGAAGCGTGGGAAAGAAGCCTCTCATTTGCCGCTAAAGAGGCGGCAGATGGACGAGCCGTCGGCGATATGTACGCAGTTCAAAGCCGGATCATCGAACATCTCGGTGTAATACTCGATGATCCTGGATTCGGTCAGATACCACCGTTGCCTGATCAGGAGCGCGAGCAGCATCGGGTATTTACCCGCGCCATCGCCTCACCACCAAGAATGTGGTCGACCCATCCGGAAAATGCCGCACGGGAGGAAAATGCCAAACGGCATTACATCGCCGGAGTGATCGATGACCGCAGTGCTTGGATAGTTTTCGCCAATCCCGAAAATTCTCGTTCGACACTGTCTGCGCAAATCTATCGCAAAGGTGAGCTCGAAACCGTTACCACAGAGCAAACTCTTGAAAAACTCGACGCGCAGTTCAACCGAGCCTACCTCCTTCCCCGGTTCCGCGGTGCATACCTTGGCCGGACGGTGGTGCGGCACGAGGAGAGTCCGGAAGCACTCTGCGACACCAGAGCGATCACCGGTGACCTTACAGAAATCCTGAAATCCCTGTATCCGGAGGATCTTTCCAGAAATCTGGATACACTGGGAAACCTGCGTGAAGAACTCGAAGTTTTGCAAGGCATACAAGAGGGCTCGCTATCGCTAAACGGTGCTGTAATTCGGCATCGCGACCGACAATTGGAACGGCATGAACTGCCAGACGCTATCACGGAATTGAAGACCGAGATCCTCGAAGCCGAACAGAAAATATACCTGCACGACAGTCTCTGTCGTGGCGCACACCGCTTGGCCGCGCGCCAGATTGGTGGAGATTGGGAGCAGCAACTTGCAGCCTTGTTGGCGCTGCTCCATTACGCCGACCATACCGAAGCCGAATTACTGGACGTTCACGGTATGCTCCGCAATGTGGTTGCTGTTATTACGGCAGACGGTCACGTAAGCAGTGGTGAACTGAATCGGCTGATGGGTGCCGCGAAAGAGGCATTCAAAGCCCTTGCACAGGTATATGATCAGGCAGAACAGGTGGACTTGGGTCAGTTAACCGCGACAGCGATGGACGCCGAAACTTGGAAAAGTACTCTGGGAGAGTTCGAATTACCGGCACCCAGTAATGACAACATCAACAACTGGATGCGGGTGATCGATAGCTGGCTCGGCAGTACAGCCAATGCTCTCGCCACACTGAAGATGGCCACTCTGGAGCAGCTGCTTGAGACAGAGAGCCGGGTTACTAAGCACTTCCTTGAGGGAACCTCCCCCGACGCAGCACCGCGCCCGCCATCGGTTCCCGAGAATTACACCACAAGAGTCACCGGAACCGAACGCAAGCTCCAGACACGCCTGGACTTTTGGGACCGATTCCAGACTGCCACCGGGCTCTTCCCCGCCCTGCTACGCTTTGGCGTCGCTGCGTCCATTATCGGTACGGTGATCGTGGCCGGTTACTTTACAGGCGGTGCGAACATCAGTGTCTACAACGGTCTGGCAACACCTGTACGGGTGGAAGTCGACAAAAAAGTGGCTCACGTCGCACCTTATGCAACTAGTTCGCTGCGCCTTCCCCACAGCGGGGAGATCGAGGTATCGGCTTATGATCTCAGTGGCACCCGCATCGAGACTTTCCGCGCAGACGCCTCTCAGCAGTTCGGTCGCTATGTTTACAACGTGGCAGGTGCTAGCCCTCTGGTGCAATGGACCCAGGTCTACGGGGAAGGTGTAGATAAGCCGCCCCTAGAGTTGGGGACCCCGCGCTGGGCGTCAACCAGAGCCGACATTTTGTTCGAAGAGCCTCCAGAAAGTGTGACTATATCCGACTACTCACGAGGGACTGTGCGTACAGTGCTTGACGGCTTCGGTGGGCTGAATCCCTTCCAGCAAGCCAGCATGGTCGAGGACCAGCAACAACTTTCGAACATGGTAAGTAAACATGTCGAGTGGGATAGTCCAGACTCCCCAACTATTGCTCTCTGGTTGGAGTTGGCCAGAAAGGTCTTCGATGACGACGTCATTCAGGACCTCAACGCAAGACTGACACACTATCCCAATGATGTTTTTGCCTTACGGTTACAACAGGATATTGCCAGGGGATCGCCTGAATATGCTCAGGTATGCACGAGGCATCAGCAGCTGGCCGCGGCCGTTCGTGATGACAGCAATCTGCATTACATTGCTGCACGCTGCTCCGAGAATGATGCCGACGCGGACCAGAAAATGCTTGAAGGCGCCGAACGCTGGCCAGAAAACCCCTGGTTCAACATGGCCAGTGGTTACGTGCTGGCAGAGCACGGACAGTGGTTTGAAGCCACTGCGGCGTGGAAAAAAGTTCTGCAGAGCAGCAATGCCTTCGATGACTGGGTCAGCCTAGACCTTGCGCGTCTCCTGCGCCTCGATAATGCAGAGCACCCTGACCTCGACCAACTTGTAAACAAATCAGAGCAACTTGGCTTCATGTTAGCTTTGGAACAAAATCAGGCACCGGAGCAACTTAAAGCCTACACCGAGCTGTCACAAGGCAACTTGGAAGCAGCCAAGTCAGCATCGCACGCGCACAAGCAGCCCCGGGTACTTCGCCTCATTGCCGCATCCGATGGAGCGGATAACGCCATCAAAAGTGAAGCACTGTTACTTCCTGCACTGGAAGGTCTGGACCATGACACGGTGTGGCTCGCATGGAGCCAGGCTGTGCTTGCGGGGCAAGACCCCGCACCGTTCGAGGAATGGGGCAAGCAGGAGTACCGACATGGTGAGCGCGCCCTCGCGTTCCTGCGTCAGATACACCAACACGGAAACACCGGCAGAGTCTCAGACGAATTGAAGGGGTTTGGTCCTCGCGAACGCGGGCAACTTCTCGCCGCCAGCCTGGTGCTACTGCAGGATAAAGCACCCAACGAATGGCGAGAGCAAGTAAGAGCACTGCTCTTTGCGACGGAGCGACCCTATTTTGATCACTCGCAGAAAACATCGCTCCCTGCCGGCTAATATCAAGAGCCTAATTCAACACCCCAGCGAACACCTTGGGGAGTTGGACCCTCAATAGTTCAAAGAAAAAGCCCCAGGATTTTCCTGGGGCTTTTTGGTTACACAGTAAAGGGCTCGGGAAATTTCCGAACCCTTTTTCTAGCGGCGCTAGTGTACGCCGTGCCGTTACGCCGAGATCGTTGGACTTAGTGCAGCACGATCACCTCATTGGCATCCAGGTTCAGTACTGCGGAGCCGCCGCTCACATTCACAGAGTCTCCGCCCACCAGGCTGCTGTACTGGCCATCGGCCAGTACCAGGTTGCTCACATTGATCGAAGTACTGCCACCGCGGTTGACCGCCACAGTGACCACATCGCTTCCGGAAACACGCTCGAATACCAGCACGTCCTGGTTGATCCAGCGCTGCTGGTAAGCCCCTGACGCCAAGGCCGGGCTCTGCGCGCGCAGGTTGGCCAGTGCGCTGATCATGCTGAATGCGGACGTGGTCTGGCTGAACGAGGGCATGCCTTCACGGTTGTAAGGGTCGTGCCCTACCTGGCCGTCGCCATTGGCGGTAAACCAGGTGCTGTTCTGCTCGGTGCCGTAGTAAATGGTGGGAATGCCCGGCAGGGTCATAACCAGCGCCATCCCCAGGTTCTGGCGCGCATCCGCCAGAGACTTGGCAAAGCCCTTGCCAGTGCGGCCGTTGTCCACCGGGCCGGTGGTCTGCAGGAACACACTGGTGCGGGTGGCATCGTGGTTGTCGAGGAAGATGGGCTGCCAGCTCTCGCGGCCGTTCATAGCCGTCGCGCGCGATTCCACATGGGCGTTCAGCTGCACCATGGAGATATCCCCGGCGATAGTCTGCTCGATATGGTTGCGCAACTGGAAGTCCAGCAACTCGGAACCGCGGCCCTCGTTCAGGAACTGCATCGACAGGCTCTCGCCGGCGCCGGCGCCGTACCACTCACCGAACACATACACGTCGGGGTTCTGCGCGCGCACCGCGCTGGTGAAGCGATTGATGAAATTCGGCTCGATATGCTTGATGGCATCGATACGGAATGCATCCACACCGTGGCTCATCCACTTCAGCGCCGCGTCAATCAGGTACTGGTCCGCCGCGCTGTTTCCGTTCACACCGTGGTTGAAGTCGGTGAGGTTGAACAGGGTCTTGTTGCGGAAGGCCCAGGGATCATCCCACTCACTGCCACAGGTGGTCGCCGGGTTACTGTCATAACAGTCGGCAATCGCGCCGTTGTGGTGATACCAGGTGCCGTTGTCCTGGTTCACGTTGGTGAGGAAGACTCCCTCCTTGTACAGCGCGCCGAATTCGTACTGGTCGTCCTGGTTGGAGTGGTTGAGGGCGATATCCAGCACTAGCTTCATGCCGCGCGCCTCCATCGCCGCATCGAGCTGGTCCACCAGCGCCCAGTCACCCAGGTGCTCGTCCACTTCATAGAAATCGCGGCCCCAGTAGCCATGGTAGGCGCCGTCGGATCCTGAATTGTCGATATTGTCGTTCAGCGGGGTAACCCAGATGGCGGTGACGCCGAGAGCTTGCAAATAATCGAGCTTGTCGATCAGCCCCTGGATATCGCCGCCCCAGTATTTTTTCCACTCGGACAGACCGCCGGCGGATTTGCTGCTGGAGGTGGCGGCGGCATTGTTGCCGTTGTCATTGCTGGTGTCGCCATTGCTGAAGCGATCGACAAACACAAAGTACATACTGCGATTGCGGAAATCGGACAGCGGCGGCTGTATTACTTCGCAACCTTCGGCGTCGACACTGGCACCTGCGGGCGTGTTGGGGCAACTGTCCTGGCTGTCAGGCACACCGTCGCCATCCGTGTCGGGCTCAACGGCACCGCAGTCGCTTCCGAGATTGGCGATAACGCTGACCAGCACGCCGCTGTCGGCGTCGACGACGATGTGAGTCCAGCCATTCGCGGGTTCATCCTGGGCCGGGAAGGCATCGCTACCCCAGCCACCGTTCGGGTCAATTTTGAAGCGCGGGCCTCCGTTGGCATCACCACTGGTAAAGTTGCGGCAAGCCTCATATTGGTTGGAGGTGCCGTCGACCAGTGTCAGCAAGTCGCCCTGGGCCCAGCTATTGTGGGTGCCGCGCAGATGCAGCGCAGCCTCAACCACAACCGCGCAACCATTGGCATCGACATTGCTGCCGGCGGGGGTGTTGGGGCAGAGGTCGAGGCTGTCGGGCACACCGTCGTTATCGGCATCCGACACGCCGGCACCGCAGTTGGCAGCCAGATTCTGGGAAGTGGAAATGGCGTTGCTCGCGGCGTTGAAGGTGATTTCTACCCAACCGGCGGCAACCGTGTAGTCCTGCACGGGTACCGCGTCGCTCCCCCATCCACCGTTAGGGTCGACCTTGAAGCGTGGGTTGGTATTGCCGGTGAAATCCTGGCAAGAGGTATAAAGGTCGCTGGTGCCCTGCCTGGTCATCAGAGTACCTTCTGCCCAGCTGTTGAAGGTACCACGCAAGTGGTAACTCACCGAAGGCGTGGTGGCAGGCAGTATCTGGTAGTTATGGGTATCGGTGTAGAACTTGATATCCCAGGTACCGGCGGCGACCGGGATATTGGCGCCACCTTGCGCGCCATTCAGACCGAAATTCTCACTCCAGTCTCCCCAGCGGTCGAACTTGATCTCACCGGCACTGGTAAAGACCACATCGTCGGCCAGCATGGTGTTGCTGCCCAGATCCTGCATCTGGTCGGCCTGCCAGTTGTTATGGGTACCGCGCAGGTACCATTCAGCCTGGGCGGACGCGCTCGCACAGAGCAGCAATCCGGCCAGCACCAGAGTTTTCTTCAACATTTTCATCATCTCGCGGTGGATTATTTTTATGTACATCGCCAGGCCAGAGAATGACCCTGTCCGGATGGTCGCGAATTCCGATGGGTCACTGCCTCCTCCCCGGGTGGGGCGTGGAGGAAATACGCGCCAGGCCAGAAGCGGGAATTACTGCAAGCACTCCCCCTCACCGGAGGGGGATAACAGCCGCCACGGCCTTGGGCACAATGGAGAAAATAACTGGAGACCTGCTCTCCTAAATGGCTCCAAACCGGTCAAACAGGTGCCCGCCATGTCCAAGCCCACAAGCCGCCTGGCCGCCAGCCTGATGTTTACGCTGACGTTCACCCTCCACCCAGCCTTTGCAGAGGCTGTACCGAGCCCGCAACTGGAGCGTGCCGAGCCGCCCTTCTGGTGGACCGATATGGCGGAGCCCAACCTGCAACTGATGCTGCACGGGCGCGATCTCGCCGGTGCTGAGGTCAGCCTCGATTACCCCGGCGTGACCATTACGAGCACCGAGCGGGAGCAGAACCCCAACTACCTGTTTATCAACCTCGCGGTGGGCGAAGACGCAAAACCCGGCACCCTGCAGATCCAGCTGCGCCAGGGTGACTGGCAGCAGGTACTGGGTTACGAGCTGAAACCGCGCGCCGCCGGTTCCGCCGAACGCAAGGGCTTCGATACCAGCGACGCCATCTACCTGATCACCCCGGACCGCTTCGCCAACGGCGACACTGGCAACGACCGCACCGCGGATACCCTCGAGGGCCCCGATCGCGGCAATCCCGGCGGCCGCCACGGCGGCGATATTGCCGGCATGCAGCAGCACCTCGACTACATCGCAAGCATGGGTTTCACCCAGGTCTGGCCCAACCCGCTGCTGGAAAACAACCAGCCCGCCTACTCCTACCACGGCTATTCCGCCACCGATTACTACCGCATCGACCCGCGCTTCGGCAGCAATGAAAGCTTCCGCGCATTCGTGGCGGCGGCGAAGAACAAAGGCATTGGTGTGATCCAGGATATGGTGCCGAACCATATCGGCAGTGGGCACTGGTGGCTCAAGGATCTTCCTGGCAACGACTGGCTAAACGGCAGGGGGATTCAACCGGGCGACTTTGAATACACCAACCACGCGCGCACCGTGCATATTGACCCCTATGCCAGCCACCGCGACCACCAGCTGTTCACCGACGGCTGGTTTGTGGATTCCATGCCGGACCCCAACCAGCGCAATTCGCGCATGGCGAACTATTTGATCCAGAACGCCATCTGGTGGGTGGAGTACGCAGACCTCTCCGGTATCCGGGTGGACACTTATGCCTACTCCGATGCGGATTTCCTCACCGACTGGTCCGCGCGCCTGATGCGGGAATACCCCAATTTCAATATCGTTGGCGAGGAGTGGACCCGTCAGCCCGCACTGGTGGCCTACTGGCAGGCGGGCAACAAAAACCGCAACGGCTATGTCTCGCATGTGCCGAGCATGATGGACTTCCCTCTGCTCTACGGCCTGCGTGACGGGCTGGAATTGCCGGAAAGCTGGAATACGGGCCTGGTCACTCTGTACGAGGCGCTGGCCAACGATGTGCTCTATCCCAACCCCAACAATCTGGTGATCCTCGGCGGCAACCATGACATGAGCCGCCTGTACAGCCAGCTGGATGAGGACCTGGGCAAGTTCCGCATGGCGGTGACCTATATCGCCACCATGCGCGGTATCCCGCAGTTCTATTACGGCGATGAAATCCTGGCGACGAGCCCGAAACAGCGCGACGACGGCACAGTGCGCAGCGACTTCCCCGGCGGCTGGGCCGGTGACAGGGTGAATGCGTTTAACGGCAAAAACCTGAGCGGCGAACAACAGCGCGCACAGGACTTTGTACGCACCCTGTTCAACTGGCGCAAAGACAAAGAAGTTATCCACCGCGGCCAGCTCAAGCACTTCGCCCCCATCGACGGCCTGTATATCTATTTCCGTTACGACGACCGCGACACGGTAATGGTCGCGATCAACAAGAGCGACAAACCGCGGGAGCTGCCGCTCGCGCATCTCGCGGAAATGCTCGGCGACAAACGCACCGCCACCGACATTGTCGGCGGCAAACCCCAATCCCTGAAAAACCTGGTGATCGCCGCCGGCGATGCGCAGGTGTTCGAAATCCAATAACTCCAATTACCGAAAAAAGTTCGACGATGAAAGAGAAAGCCAACACAAAGCCCACCGCACTGGTGAAAAAACTCGGCCTCGGCCTGTTCCTCGCCGCCGCGCTGCAGCCCGCTATTGCGAGCGAAGTGCGGGAATACCGCCAGCACCACATGCAGGACGGCGCGCTGGTAATCGACACCAGCGACAGCCAGGTCACCCTGACGCCGCTGAACAGCGCTGCGCTGGAAGTGCACTATCAGCGCGATGGCATGAAGCAGTTGCCGTCCTTTGCCATTGCCCCCAAAAACTCGACTAAAACTGCGCAACTCAAGGCGGATGTGCAGGCGCAACTGAGCGTATCCGAAGATGCCCTGCGCCTGGCGCTCGGCGACCTCACTGCGGTTATCCACAAGTCGCCCTTCGCCATTGAATTCGAGCGCAACGGCGAACCGCTGCTGGCGGAAGAACACGGTTTCTTCGCCAACCAAACCATGCGCGGTTTCCGCTTTGCGCTGCAGGAAAATGAAAAACTGATCGGCGGCGGCCAGCGGGTGCTGGGTATGGACCGTCGCGGCCAGCGCCTGCCGCTCTACAACAAGGCCCACTACGGCTACACCACCGAATCCGAGCAGATGTATTTCGGTCTGCCAGCGGTGATGAGCAGCAACAAATACATTCTGCTGTTCGACAACAGTGCCACCGGCACAATGGACCTCGGCGCCAGCGAACAGGACGTGATGCAGTTCGAGGCGGTGGCCGGGCGCAGCAGCTACATCGTGGTCGCCGGCAACACCTATCCGCAGCTGATCGAGAACTACGTGGACGTCACCGGCCGCCAGCCGATGCCGCCGCGCTGGGCCTTCGGCAACTTCGCCTCCCGCTTCGGTTACCACTCCGAGCAGGAAGTGCGCGACGTGGTGGAAAAATTCCGCGAAGAGGATTTCCCGCTGGACGCGCTGGTACTGGATCTGTACTGGTTCGGCCCGGATATCCAGGGTCACATGGGCAACCTGGCGTGGGACAACAAGGCGTTCCCCACCCCGGTGGACATGATGTCGGACCTGAATCAGCAGGGTATCAACACCATCCTGGTTACCGAGCCGTTCGTGCTCTCCACGGCCGAGCGCTGGGACAGCGCGGTGGCCGCCAATGCCCTGGCCAAAAACCTCGCCGGCCAGCCGAAGAAATTTGAATTCTATTTCGGCAACACTGGCCTGATCGACGTGTTCTCCGAAGACGGTCGCGACTGGTTCTGGAATATCTACAAAGATTTGAAAGAACAGGGTGTTGCCGGCTGGTGGGGCGACCTGGGCGAGCCGGAAGTACATCCCTCCGACACCGTACACGCGGTGGGCATGGCGGATGAAATCCACAACGCCTACGGCCATCGCTGGGCGCAGATGCTGTTCGACAACGAAAGGGCCGCGAGTCCCGAGGAGCGCCCGTTCATCATGATGCGTGCCGGTTTCCCCGGCTCCCAGCGCTTTGGCATGATCCCCTGGACCGGCGATGTCTCCCGCGAGTGGGGCGGACTCAAACCACAGGTGGAACTGTCGCTGCAGATGGGCCTGCTGGGCTTCGGCTACACCCACTCCGACCTCGGCGGTTTTGCCGGTGGCGAAAAATTCGATCGCGAGCTGTATATCCGCTGGCTGCAATACGGCGTATTCCAGCCGGTGTACCGCCCGCACGCGCAGGAGCACATCGCTCCGGAGCCGGTATTCCACGACCTCAAGACCCGCAATATCACCCGCGAGTTCGTCAAGCTGCGTTACCGCCTGCTGCCCTACAACTACACCCTGGCATTCGAAAACAGCCAGACCGGCATGCCGCTGATGCGCCCGCTGTTTTTTGACAATGAAAACGATCTGGCGCTGATGGACAACAAGGATGCCTACCTGTGGGGCAACGACTTCCTGGTGGCTCCGGTAACCGATGAAGGTGCCAGGGAAGTCGCCGTACAACTGCCCGGCGGTGTGTGGTTCGATTACTGGAACGACAACCAGTACGGCGGTGATATGGCACGAGTTAAGGTCGATCTGAAAACCATTCCCGTGCTGGTTCGCGCCGGTGCATTTATCCCCACCGTGCCGGATATGCGCAATACCCGCGAATACTCCAGCCGCAACCTGCGCCTCGATTACTACGCCCACGAATCCGCGGCGCAATCTTCCGGTTATGTCTACGAAGATGACGGTGTAACTGCGGACGCGTTTGCCAAAGGCCAGTATCAGAAACTGATGTTTGCCGGTGAGCGCAACGATGAGGCCACCCGCTTCACCTTCACCCGCGAAGGCGACGGCTACACTGGCGCACCGGAAGGCCGGAGCATCGAACTCGTATTGCACAACTGGCAGCAGGTACCGACCGCGATCAACGCGGGCGAACAGCCACTCACTATCGTGAGCAGTGAAAAGCAGTTGAGCAATAACGCGGCCTGGTTCGACAAGCGCGCTAAAACCCTGCACGTGAAATTTGCCTGGGACGGAAGCGAGCTTCCTCTCACCGTCAGCCACTAAAACAGAACGACACTGACCATGAAAAAATTTTCCCGACTGATTCTGGCATCGAGTATTGCCACTGCCCTGCTCACCGCCTGTGGCCCCGAAGCTAATGCACCGGCGCAAACCAGCGCGCCGGCGACATCCACTGCCGCTGCAGAGAATGCAGCGAGTGTTGCACAGGTCTTCGGCAAACCGGTGATCTACCAGGTGATGACCCGTCTGTTCGGCAACACCAACCCCACCAACAAGCCGTGGGGCACCATCGAAGAAAACGGCGTGGGCAAGTTCAGCGACTTCACCCCGCAGGCGCTGGCAGAAATCCGCGCTCTGGGAGCGGATTACATCTGGTACACCGGTGCCCTGCACCACGCGCTGGTGCGCGACTACACCGCTTACGGCATCGCCAACGACGACCCGGATGTGGTCAAGGGCCGCGCGGGTTCCCCCTACGCGATCAAGGATTACTACAGCGTGAACCCGGACCTGGCCAGCGATCCGTCCCAGCGCATGCAAGAATTCAAGGCGCTGATCCAGCGCTCCCACGATGCGGGACTCAAGGTCATCATCGACGTCGTGCCGAACCACGTAGCGCGCAACTACCAGTCCCTGGCGAAGCCCGAGGGCGTGCGCGATTTCGGTGCCGATGACGACACCAGCGTGGCCTATGCGCGCGACAACAATTTCTACTACGTGCCCGGCGAGCCCTTCCAGGTGCCGGTGGCGGAAGACGGCTACCAGCCACTGAACGGCGAAGCCAATGCGCTGGTAGACGGGGAATTTTCCGAAATGCCGGCCAAGTGGACCGGCAACGGTAGCCGTGCGCCACAACCCGAGCAAGGCGACTGGTACGAAACGGTAAAAATCAATTTCGGGGTGCGCCCGGACGGCAGCCACGACTTCGCGGCACTGCCGGCGGAATATGCGCAGAGAGACTACCGCGCCCACGCCGGGTTCTGGGCCGACAAGGTTGTACCGGACACCTGGAAGAAATTCCGCCAGATCACCGATTACTGGCTCGCAATGGGCGTGGACGGTTTCCGCTACGACATGTCCGGCATGGTGCCGGTCGAGTTCTGGAGCTACCTCAACTCCAGCATCAAAATGCAGAAGCCGGACGCCCTGCTACTGGCGGAAATCTACGAGCCGGAGGTGTACCGGGATTACATCCGCCTCGGCAAGATGGACTACCTGTATGACAAGGTGGGCACCTATGACGCCATTCGCGCGGTGATGGAAGGCAAGGCCGGTACCGATCCTCTGGTGGAGATCCAGCAGAGCCTCGACGGCATCGAAGACCATATGCTGCGCTTTATGGAGAACCACGACGAGCAGCGCATCGGCAGCCCGGAGTTCGCCGGTAACCCGCGCGCCGGTATCCCTGCCATGGTGGTCTCCGCCACCATCAGCGGCGCCCCCACCCTGGTCTACTTCGGCCAGGAACTGGGTGAGCCCGGCTCTGGTGACGCCGGCTTCGGCAAAGCCAGCCGCACCACCATTTTCGATTACTGGTCCGTGCCCAGTATTCGTCGCTGGAACAACGACGGCCAGTTCAATAGCACGCAGCTGAGCGAAAGCGAACAGTCACTGCGTGCGTTCTATAGCAAGCTGCTGAACTTCTCCCACCAGAGCCCGGCGCTGACCGGCGAATATCTGGACCTGCACCGCTACAACCGCGAGCACGGCAAAAACTACGCTGAGCAGCAGTACAGCTTTGCCCGCTGGAACGGCGACGATCGCCTGCTGGTGATTGCCAACTTTGAAGATGCCGACACTAACAGCACCCTTAAGCTTCCTGCAGAGCTGACCAAGTCCTGGCAGCTCGCGCCCGGTAAGTACACCCTTACCAACCAACTGCAGACAGGCAGTGTGGAACTGACCGTAGCGGAAGATCTCACCGGCTCCATCGAACTGTCGCTCCCCGCGCTGTCCGGCCAGGTGCTGAAACTCACCCGCTAACAATCTCTCCGAGAAGGTGCTGATAGTGGGTGCCACCTTGCGCGACCGTCTGCGGCCAGGACGGCCGCAGCCGAGCCCCCAGGGATGGGTTTACGGCGTGTCGCGCAAGGTGGTACCCGCTAGCTGCACCGCCACCAAATTCTCCGAGCACTATCCCAAACCCCCATCTACCAGAAACCTTCCCAGACTGATACTGTCTTAGACCTCACGGTCAGTGCATTACACTGACTTTTTTGACTTGCGGGATCAACGGGAGGAAATCGACGATGGGAAGTACGTTCAAAGACTGGCTGCTCGCCTTGGTGGTGTTGGCGGCGGTGATATTTGGTCTCTACTGGTTTGTAGTACGGGAAGCCCCCAAACCCGAAGCGCCCGCCCCCATTACCGAACCGGCGCCGCAAACCAAACCTGCCGTCGATCTCGAAGAACCCACCGAGCCGGTCATTCCGCCGACACCGGAGCCCGCCGCGCCCAAAGAAGCCCCGCGCAAACTGCCCGACCTCAACGACAGCGATAGCGAAGCCCGCAAAGACATCATCAGCCTGTCCGCCGATGGCGCCCTGGCCAATTGGATCGTATCCGATGAAGTGGTGCGCAAATGGGTGGCTGCGGTCAACACCGCCACCAAAGGCGACCTGATGCCAAAAAACCGCCCGTTCAATAATCTTGAGGGCAACATCGCGGTCAAGGAACTGGAAACCCGTGCCGACGGGCAGAAGGTGTATGTGCTGTCGCAGGAAAACTATCAGCGCTACGACCAGCCCGTGCGCCTGTTCGCGATGGTGGATACCGACAAGGCGGTTGGGCTGTATCAGTTCTGGTACCCGCGTCTGAAACAGGCTTACGGCGAACTGGGCCTCAAGAACAAGAACTTCCACGCCGCCGTAATGGCCGCCATCGACCAGGCTCTGGCGGCACCGGAAATCGAAGGCCCGATAAAGCTGGTGCGCCCCACGGTCTACTACAAATTTGAAGATGAGAAGCTGGAAAAAATGCCCGGTCTGCACAAACTGATGATCCGCATCGGCCCGGATAATGCAGCGCGGGTGAAAGAAAAACTGCGCGAGCTCAAGGCCAGCCTGCAGAACCTGCCTAGTGACGAATAAAGTAAATGAGATAACAAAATGGATTCCGGTGGCGTTCGCCACCGGATTTCAGAAGCTAGAAAAACTCGTATTCCCACAGTAACCGCAGCGACTGGTCCGGGCTTTCATCGGTGATCCCGAAAATCAGGCCGGCCTCCCAGCGAAACTGGCGTCCCTCCCCTAACCGCCAGGCACCCAGCGCCACCGGGCCTATCCCGAGCAAATCCTCCGCGGCATAGAGCTCCACCGCCGGCTCAAATTTTTCGGTGTAGCGATAGCGTATCTGGCCGCGAAATTCTGTTTCAAATTCGTCTTCTTCCCGACCCCACTCGTAGATAAGCGCGAAGTTTCCGGTACCGGTCCAGCGACCCCACTCTTTCGCAACAAGTACCGTTGCTGCGGCTTCCCACTGGTTTTCCTCATATTTGCGCTCGAGTTCGAACAGCATGCCCCAGTCTGCAGAGTACTCACCCTGTTCGCTCAGCTGCCATTTTGCTTCGAGCTCTGCCGCTTCTATGTCGAAACCCTCACCCGGCCTTTTCTCGCCGATGGCATAGATTTCGCCAAACCAGTGTTCGGAAAAACCGTAACCGACACTGAAGTGGTGCTGCCACAGCCCATTCAACTCTTCCTCGTCGGTATCTCGTGTGCGCACGGCACGCCATTCGATTTCCGTTTCCTGGTATTCCACGTAGGGGTCATAAACCTTGTCTACCAGTTTGCCGTCCGCCAGCGCCGGAAGGCTGGGCAAAAGTGCCGCCATCCAAATTAGCCTTCGCAGAATCATCCATTTAATCCTTTTCTGGCAGCGAGCGTGATTTGGCCCAGGCCGCAAACAAGAGCGTCGCCATCAACAACATTCCGCCGAGGTAGGCCGTAACAGCTATACGTGTGGGTGTGGCTTCATAGCCAAGCAGGGAATAGAACAGCTGGCCCAGCAGGGAATTTTCCGACAACAGTGCCGAGGTATCCCACAGAGGTGATTGCGCCGGAAGCCAGTCCGCCTGCTCGAGCAATTGTGTCGCCTGCAGGCACAGTCCGGCCCCCACCAGGGTGAGCAAGACCAACACAACCAGCAGACGCCGGTTTTTCGGCAGCCCCACCAGCAGATAATAGAACAGTGCGCCGATACTAAAACCGATGCCGCCACCAATCAGGGCGCCCAGCAGCACGCTTTGCAGAAGGTCGGTCTGGTGACGGAACGCCATCAGATACACATAGACTTCCGACCCTTCACGCAATGCCGCCAGCGCCACCGCCAGCACCATGCTCCACTGCAACAGCGGCAGAAACTGCTGCCTGCCGGTGCGATTCCAGATCAGCAGAATGCCCACCACCAGCAGCAGCCCGTAAATGGCAAACTGCATCGTTGCATTCATCAGTTCCTGGCCCATACCGTCAAACGCTTCCGAAACCACGCCAATTCCGGCCCCGTAGGCAATGGAACCGAGAATCCCGCCAGCCAGCGCCATGAAAATCCAGCGCATCTGCAAGCCCAGGTAATGACTCATGGCGAGCAGGATACTGAGCAGCAGCGCCGCCTCCAGTACTTCGCGCAGCACCAGGATGACACTGGTCAACAGCATAGGCTTTTCCTCCGCATCATCATTCTGCAATCACCTTGCCCTGGGCGGTCTTCGGATTGAACTCGCCAAAAAACGGGTATTCACCCGGGGCCAGCGGTCCGATAAAAATGACCGCCTTCTGTCCGCCCATGATCACTTTCTCGCGGTTGAGCTCGTAACTTTCAAACTCTTCCGGGGTGGCATCGCGATTCACCACGATCAGTTTGATTTTGGTATTGGCGGGCACTTTGAGTACCGACGGATAGAACAGGTGATCGCGGATTTCGAGTTGCAGTTCCGGATAAGCGGCATTTACCGGCAGCGCCGACGCCAGCGCCAGCCCAGCGATAATTACGATCGCGAGATTACGAAACCAGGTTTTCATCAGCGACCCTTTCATGCTTGATTCCTCGCTCAACGCTTTTTTGCACGGGAAAACGCACCGCTACCGCGAGCCCCGGCGCCTGTGCATCGCGAAGGGATGACGGCCCGAGTTCGACCTGTGCATGATGCAGCTCGGCAATGTGATGCACGATGGAAAGCCCGAGGCCACAACCGGGCACGCGGCTTTCATGGCGGTCGCCACCCACCCGGTAAAAGCGCTCGAACACCCGCTCGCGCTCTTCCTGGGGAATACCCGGACCGGAATCCTGCACCTGCAGCACCACCGCATCTCCCTGCCGCTGCACATCCACTGCGATCCTGCCGCCCTGCGGTGTGTATTTACAGGCGTTGTTCAGCAGGTTCTGCAGCAACAGTACCAGTGCGAACTGATCGCCATCGATATACGCGGTATTTCCCTGCAACTCTATTTCCTGCTCGCGGCGGGCAAATGCCGGATAGAGTTCGGCAATCACGTCCCGTGCCAGCCGGTGCAGGTCAATGGATTCGAAACGCGCCGGGTAATGCTCCGGGGTCATCCGGAACAGGTTGAGCATCTGCTCCACCAGGTGCGCCATGCGCGCAATGCTGTCCTGCAACTGTTGTAGGGACCCGGGCGCCACCACCGCACTGTTTTGCAGTTGTGTCGCCAGATTGTCCGCGTGTACCTGGATTGCGGCGATGGGTGTGCGCAGTTCGTGGGCGGCATCGGCGGAGAAGCGCCGCTCGCGGTCAAACGACGCCTGCAGGCGTTCGAGCAGCGCGTTGGTGGAACGCACCAGTGGCAACAGTTCTTCCGGTGGCGCCGCCAGAGTCAGCGGGGCCAGGTCTTCGGCGCGTTTGTGGCGCAACTCGTCGGCGAGTTTCTTAAGGCTGGCGAGACCGTGACCAATCACCAGCCAGATCAACAGTCCTGCCACCGGCAGGCCGATCAGGATCGGCATCACCGACTGCAGCACCACCTCATCTGCGAGGCGAAAGCGCAGGTCGACCCGCTCGGCCACCCGGATCGAGCGGCCATTCGCGGAGGGACTGCTGTACACCCGCCAGCGGAACCCGGAAAAATTCTGCTCGCTAAATCCCTCCTGTGCGTCACCAATGGGGGTTGCCGGTGCGTTGTCGGAGCGCATCAGCAATTGCCCGTCGGCGGACCACACCTGGAAAGCCTGCAGGTCGTTTTCCTCTACCACCTGGGGCGCAGTCTGGTCTATGGGGATAGCCGCCAGCAGCAGTGCGGTACCCGCGACCTGGCGATCGAACAAGCGCTCCGCCTCTTCCATACTGGCGCGATAGCCGTGCAGCGCGGCGATAAAGTTCACCAGGGTAATGGTGGACAGCAGCGCGATCAGCAGGAAGATACGGATGGATTTCAACGGCTAGGCCCCAGCTTGTAGCCGACGCCGCGAATGGTGTGGATAAAATCACTGCTGATTTTTTTGCGCAGGTTGTGGATGTGCACATCCACCGTGTTGCTCGCGACGGACTCGCCCCAGCTGTAGAGCTTGTCCTCGAGCTGTTCGCGGCTGAGGATATGTCCGGGACGCTCGGCAAGAGCACGCAACAGGCTGAATTCACGGCGCGAAAGGCGTACCGGATTTCCCCCGTGGGAAACCGAGTGGGTGGCGAGATTGATGACCACATCGCCGATGACCACTTCGGCGGAACCGCCACTGGCACCGCGGCGTTCGAGCGCGCGCAGGCGCGCCAGCAACTCATCCACCGCAAAAGGCTTGGTGAGGTAGTCGTCGGCACCCGCGTCCAACCCCTGCACTTTCGACGGCAGGTCGTCGCGGGCGGTGAGAATCAGTACCGGGGTTTTTATCTGCTGGCCGCGCAGGGCTTTCAGTACCGCCAACCCGTCCATATCCGGCAGGCCGAGATCGAGCACCACGAGGTCCGGCTGCGCCGCCACCGCGAGCGCGACACCCTTGCTGCCGGACGGGGTGTGGTCAACGGCATAACCGGCGTGACGCAATGCGGTGGTGATTCCTTCCGCCAGGGAATGATCGTCTTCAATCAACAGTATCCGCATGCATCACCGTCGGTCGCTATTCCTTTGTTAATGCAGCTTCTGCTGGATTTTCGCCTGCAGTTGCTTGATCTGGCCGAGACGTCCTTCGCTCGCCACCGGGCGCTCCAGGTCCGCGGGACCATGCTCGGCGCGATTCGCGTAGGCCATCGCCTGGGCGTAGTCCTTCTGCTGGAAAAGATAGTCCGCATAAAAGTAATTTGCGTCCATATCGTCGGCGCCGAATTCCAGCCCCTTCAACAGCAAGGTCTGTGCCTTTTTATCATCACCAAAGCCAATGGGCCAGCCAGGCACCTGATAATACAAGGAGCCGAGGCTGGTGTAGGCCGCGCCATCCAGCACACTGCCATCCAGCGAGATGGCCTTTTCCAGGTCCGCCTTCGCCGCCTTCACGATCGGCAGCGCACCGATTCCACCCTTGGCACCGGCGTGGGAGGCGCGAATGATTCCACTCCAGGTCCACACCGCTGCGTTATCCGGGTAGCGGGCCGTCACCGCACTGGCTTTTTCAGACAAAGCGGCGAGTTTGTCGGCGCGCTGCTTTTCCGGTGTGCGGTACTGGATTTCCGCCCAATGGCGCTGTAAATCGTGAACTTCCTGCTCGGCGGTCTGCGCCAGTGATGGCATCGCCACTGCGCCGACCAGTAAAAACAGCAGGCTGCGCAGACAGGTGGCGAGATTCACTCTGATCCCGGTGAACTGAGTCATCATGGAGTTTCTCCTTGTGGATGCTGTAGATGGTTTTGCTCTGCGAACCGGCGAATTACCGGCATTTTTTTGACAAGTGCACTGTCTACCAGCGACGGCAGCAGCGCATTGACCTTGATAAACAAACGCTCCGGCCAACCCATAAAGCGACGCGCACTGCGCCCGCCCTCGAGCAGTGCCACACACTGCTCGGCCACCAGTTGCGGGGAGTCCGCGTGATTGCCCAATGCGCGGTTGAGGCCTACCACCGCGTCCGTATTCAGTGAGGTATCCACCGCGCGCGGGGCAAGATAGTGAACCCTGACGCGGCTGTCGCCGAGTTCCCTGCGCAAAGCTTCGGTGAAACCGTGCAGGCCGGATTTACTCGCACCGTAGATGCTGAAGCCCGGGTGGCCGATATGGCCGAAGGCCGAACCGATATTGATAACCGCCCCCTGTTTACTCTGCTGCAGCAGTGCCAACAGATCGCGGGTGAGCGCCATCGGCACCAGCAGATTGGTTTCGAGAATCGAGCGCATGGCGGCATCGTCGGTATCGCCAAGCAGCGCAAAGCGCGCAACGCCCGCGTTGTTGATCAGCACATCCACACCACCGGGCAGGGAACGGCAGGTGCGCAACAGTTCGAGGCGCTGTTGCGGATCGAGCAGGTCTGCGGGCACCACCAAATGTCGGTGCGCATCGGGCAGCGAGTTGCACAGCTGCTCCAGAGCCATTTTATTGCGCCCCTGCAGTAGCAGGCGGTGTCCGCGCGCGGCCAGGCTGTGCGCAAGCGCATGGCCAATACCGCCACTGGCGCCGGTGAGCAGGATGTTCAATTCGTTACTGGCTTTATTAGCGGCACGCATATCAGGCGACCTCCGCCAGCGCGCAGTTGGCCGCGACTTCGCGGAAAATTCCCGCGTACAGGCGATAGATGGCGCGCGCGCTGTGCACGATAGCCTGCTGGTCTTCGGGGTTTTCGATCTTGTTCATCAGTCCCTGGAAAAATGCCACGTGCCCCACATCCAGTGCGCCGTGGGAGCTCAGGTAGCTGAATGCCTTGCTGGGCAGGTTCAGGGATTTCTGGATGGCACCGGCCGCCATATCCGCGAGCTGGATACTGGTGCCTTCCAGTACATTGACCATGCCGAAGAAACCGAGGGGGTTGCCGCGGGCGATGGTGTCGTAGGCATAGGCCACCATCAGTTCGGTACTGAAATTCGGCTTGCTGCGACGCACCGCTTCGGCGTCGGCGCCACAGGCAGCGATGTCATTCAGGATCCACTCCTGGTGGCCGATTTCCTCCTCGATGTACTCCGCCAGCGCGACCCGCAGCCACTCCTGACGCTCGGTCAGGCGACTGCCGCAGGCCATCATCAGCGGGACCGTGTGCTTCACATGGTGGTAGGCCTGGGAGAGAAATCCGACATACTCCTCGAGGGTGATTTCGCCGCGCGCGCCGCGCTGGATCACGGGAAGACTGAGCAGTTGCTGACGCTCGGATTCGGTCTCACGCTGTAACTGGTCGAAAAAATTCATCAGGCAACTCCTGGGTTTTGATCACCGGGAATAGACGCCGGTGCGCTAGAGAAAGTTTTTTGTGCATTTGCTTGATCGCGATCACCGCGATAGAGGCCTTCGATCACCGCGGCATAGCGCTCGGCGATGCGATCGCGGCGCGGACGACCATTGGCGGTGAGCAGGCCATCGGCAAAGGTGAGCGGTTGCGTAAGTGGGGCCCAGCGGCGGATGCGGGCGTAATCCGGCAGCACGCGGTTGACCGACTCGATCCATCGTTCGATCTGCGTTGCGTCGGTACCCGGTCGCGGCAACAACAGCGCGCTGCAATAGGGGCGCGCATCGCCGACCACCACGCACTGCAGTACTTCCTGCGCGCGCAGCAGTTCGCTCTCGATCCACTCCGGGGAAATGTTGCGGCCGTAGGAGCTGATCAGAATGTTTTTCTTGCGCCCGGTGATATGCAGGAAACCATCGCTATCGCGGGAGCCCAGATCGCCGGTGGCGAGCCAGCCGTCACGGCTCCCACTATCGTCTTCTGTCCCCCCCAGATAACCGAGATAGCGCGGACCGCGCACCACGATCTCGCCATCCCGCAGTGCAATTTCACAGTGCGGCAGCGGTTTACCCGCGGCGCCCTCGCGCACCGCGCCGGGAAGGTTCAGCGCGACCACCGAACCGCATTCGGACAGGCCATAGCCCTCGTACACCGGCAGGCCACGACTGGTCGCTTCGCGCAGCAGATCGGCGGAGACCTTGCCACCGCCCACCGCCACAAAGCGCAGGGTGGGCGGCGGCTGCCAGCCGAAGTTATCCACCTGATCCAGCAGCGACTTCAGAATCTGCGGCAGCAGGATCAGGCTGTCGGGCTGGTGTTCGTCGATGCAGGCACACAGGCGCTGCATATCCAGTTGCGAGCTGCCGGAGAAACCGAGCCTTTCCAGTCCCGGCACCAGTGCGGTACCCCCCAGCAGCCAGCAGGTGTAGGCTCCGGCGACGTTTTCCAGCAGGGTCGCCAGCGGCAGCAGGCACATGTGGGTGGCACAGCGCAGCGGTGCCAGACTCACCGCCAGCGCCTCGGCGGTGGCGAACTGGGTCGCATTGGAAAGACACACGCCGCGCGGGGTACCAGTGGAACCGGAGGTGAAGGTGATCTTGGCGGTGTCCGCGGGCAGTTTCGCCGGTTGAACCTGGGTACAGGGCAGCAGGGTCATACCGGCAAATGCCTCACCCGCGCCGAATACCGGGGCGTCGGCAAAATAACCGGGCATGTCCGTCAGCAGTGCCTGCAGGCCACTGGTACTGATGGTGTGCTGCAGCTGTTGCGGGGAAAAAAAGCCAGGCAGCGGCACCAGCGTAACCCCGGCCAGCTGGCAGGCGAGATCCACCAGCAGCCAGCGGGGACCGTTGTTGGCAAACAGGCCAACCACCTGCAAGTCGCGGGCATTCAATGCGGCGGCGATGGCGGTCACTTCCTGCAGCAGCTCGCCGTAGGTAAATCCCTCGTGGTCGCCGAGCAGCGCGGCGCGGCCGGGATAGGCTTCCGCGGTAGCGCGCAGGCTCTCAAGCAGCGGGGAGTTGGTCTTCGAGATATCGGTCATACGCTCGCCTCCACCAGCTGCCGGGCGAAGGCGGCAGCCTGCGGCCGGCACACCTCCAGCAGCTCGCTGATCAGCGGACGCTCCAGGCGCCGCTCGCGCTCGGCCCTGACATTGACGGCGACTACCGCGGGGCGGGTGTTGTAGTAGGTCCCCCAGTCCGCCAGTTCCGCGCCCAGGCGGGCGCCATCGGCACGGCACAGCACCAGCTGGTCGTCGGTGAGCTTTTGCAGCAGGTGCTGCACTTCGGGAGTGGCGGTGAAGATGGCCCAGGTGAGGTCGGCGGCGGCAAACAGCTCCGCCAGCATCAGAAACAGCAGGCGGCTGCCGCCGCGGGCCGTGGCCACCAGGTTGCCGATCTCGACGATATCCTCACGGTTTACCGGTACACCCGCGCGGGATTCCAGCAGGGACTCCACCGGCTCGTCGAGATACTGCTCGAGGAACAGCGGCTCACTGCCTGCCCGGCGCATGCCGAGTACCCCGTGTATCCGCTGGCCCTTACCGTAGGAGAGTAACCAGGGCATGTAGTGCCGCAACTGGGCGCCATAAACCTGCTGGAACTGCCCGGCAATACAGGATTCCACCGCGGCGCGCCCGGCAGCGCCAGTGCCGCTGAACTGGAACGCGAGGGGGGAGCTGGCCTCACTGTCCTGGCTGTCGGGGCTCACTTCGCCATTTGTGCCAAAGCGCTCGGAAACCACCGGCTCGGAACCAAAGGTGTTGAGATAGCCAGCAAACTCACCGGACCGGGGCTGGAGTGCATACTGCGAGCGGACATCCACTGCCATTTCCTTTTCTCCTGGTAGAAATCGGATATGAGCAGTCTACGGGGGCTAAATTAAGACAAACTTAAGATTCCCAATCTGGCGCCGGATCCCGCCTACGCTGTGGTCCCGAGCTAACCCGCCGGCTCCAGCAACACCAGGTCGTAGCCGGTATCCAGGGTCACCGTGTCGCCGGCTACCGTGGCCTCCGCCCCGGAATAGGCGTCCCGTACGGCAGTGCCCTCGTCGAATACACCGGATACCGGTATCACCTTTTCCCCCGAAGCTAGATCCAGCGCGACCAGTACCCTGTCGCCCTCCAGCGTGCGCGAGAAGATCAGCGGGGCCTGCCGGTGAACCCTGTGCTCACCGGCGCCTATGGCGGGATGTGCGCGGCGGAAATGCAGCAGTTTCTGCCAGTGGGCCAATACTTGCTGCGTCGCCGGATCGGCAAGTTCGTCCCAGTTCATAGGCGAACGCAACTGTGCATCGTAAATCGCCTGCGCGTCCGTCAGCCTCCTGGCGGTCTCATCGCCGTAATAAACCTGCACTGCACCGGGCGCCAACAGCAGTTTGGTGGCGGACTCAATGGTGCGGCTGCGATCGCGATCGAAGCTGTCGAGATCATCGTGGGAACTGATGTAACTCAGTATCCCGGCCCCTTTCAGATCCCCGTCGATCAGGTCGACCGCATACTGCTGAAACAGGTCGGCGGGAGATTGCTCCGCCTGATGCACGAAGCCCATATTGATCAGGCTGTCGAAACCGTACTGGTAAAAATCTACCTTGCGGTCGCCGAAGTCGTACTGGCGACCATCGCTGTTCCAGAAGTTATCCACACCGAAACCGTACACCTCGCCGAGCATAAAAAATGGCTTATCGTCGATTTTTTTGTCCGGGTATTGCTGCCTCCACTGGGCCAGCGCGTCCTCCGCTTCCAGCTTCAGCTCCGCCCAGAATTCCGGTTCCACATGCTTGGCGGTGTCCACGCGAAAGCCATCGACGCCGTATTCCCGCACCCATTCGGTGAGCCATTTCATCAGATGATAGCGGGGCGCACGCGGGTGTCCGGTGCGGGCAAAAAAACTGTTGAGCTCCGCAAGCTCCTGTTCCAGACGCCCTTCCTGCTGCCATTTTTGCTGCAGGAATGGCGGAACCTCCACGGTAGCATCGCTTTCCGTGAGTATGTCCGGCAGGTGATCGGTCAGGGTGCAGGTGACATTGCCGGCAAACCCGGACCAGTCGCACACGGGTGCCGTGCGCACCCAGTCCGATGGCCACAACGGGTCCTGGGATGTTTCCGGGCCGGTGTGGTTAGCGATCACATCGAGCAGTACACGAATGCCCTGACTGTGGGCTTTGTCGATCAATTCCTGCAAATCCGCCTCACTGCCGAAATTGGCATCGACGGCCGTCCAGTCTTTTGGCCAGTAGCCGTGGTAGGCGTAGGTGCGCCCGGAGCTTTCCAGGTAACCGTGGATATTCTCCACAATCGGCGACATCCAGATGGCGTCGATGCCCAGCGCGGAAAAATAACCTTCATCCAGTTTGTCGATCACGCCGCGCAGATCGCCGCCGAGAAATCCCCGCAGCGGCGCGCCATCGGCCTGGCGGCTGTAGGCGAGATCATTGGTGACATCGCCGTTACTGAACCTGTCCGGCAGCAGGAAATAGATACTCGCATTGCGCCAGTAGGGATCGATGGAAATTTCCGGGAGTGGTGCGGGCGCCGGCGCAGGCACGGGCGTTGTAGGTGCGGACGCTGAATTCCCGTCGCCTCCGCCCGAGCCACAAGCGGCGATAAAACAGCAGCAGAGCAACAACAGCCATCGTTCGATTCTCATCACGTAACCCTTCCTTGACAGATTATTTTTAAAATTTTGGCGATGCGCGGGCAAAAAAAAGCCGGTATCAGGCCATATCTGATACCGGCAAGCCTTTCGACGAAGAAAGATAAGGTTGGGGAGTCACATGCAGCCAGCGGCTGCCATCAAGAGATCATTACCAGGTAAATCCGTATTACTGATTCGCACTCAGCTCGGTTTGCTCCGGGGCACCCAGCAGCAAGACATCGAACTCGGTATCGAAGGTCAAGACGCCGTTTTCGACTCGCGCTTCAACACCGGAGTAATAGTCTTTTACCAGTGCGCCTTCCGCAAACACATCAGCGGCCTTCACCACCTTTTCCCCTGCGGGCATATCCACAGCCACCATCACGCGGTCGTTATCCAGCGTGCGGGAAAAGACGTAGGGCGCGGCACTGATCTGCTGATGCACACCCGCGCCAACCGCAAGATGAGACTGGCGGAATCGCCCCAGCTTCTGCCAGTGAGCGAGAATATCGCTGGTGTTGGCGTTTTGCAGGCTGCTCCAGTCCATCGGCACACGCATGGAGGCATCGCCGTAAGCCTGTTCATCGATCATCGGGCGCGCGATCTCATCGCCGTAATAAATCTGTGCCGCGCCCGGTGCCAGCATCAGTTTCAGCGCGGCACTTTTTACCTGCTTACGCTCGCGGTCGTAGGAACCCTGGTCGTCGTGGGAGCCGAGGTAATTCAGCACTGAAACGCCTTCCAGGGCGCCGCCGTGCAGGATGCCGGAGTAAGTACTGAAAATACTTTCCATATCCTTTGCGGCGTGGGAGGCGAAGCCCATATTGATCAGGCTGTCGAACCCGTAATTGAAGAAGTCCACCTTGCGATCGCCGTAGTCATAGAAACGGCCATCGCTGTTGGCAAAATTATCCACACCGAAGTGATACACCTCGCCGACCATAAAAAACTCGCGGTCGTCGAGCTTTTTGTCGGTATTGGCCGCCTTCCACTCCGCCAGCGCGACGCTGGCCTCTTTCTTCAGGACCGCCCAGATTTCCGGCTCGGTGTGCTTCACGGTATCCACGCGGAAACCGTCCACACCGTACTCGCGCACCCAGTCGGTGAGCCATTTGACGATGTAGTACTTGGGCGCGCGCGGGTAACCGGTGCGTGCGAAGAAGGCATCCAGCTCCGCCTGCTCCTGATCCAGGCGGCCTTCACCGCGCCACTTTTCAACCAGCTGTGGCGGCAGCTCAACCGGTGTTTCACTCTCGGTGAGAATGTCCGGCAGGTTGTTGGTCAGTGCGCACTGCACATTCTGTGCGAAGCTGCTCCAGTCGCACTGGGGATTGGTGCGCACCCAGTCGGCGGGCCACAGCGGGTCTTCGCTGGTGACAGGGCCGGTGTGGTTGATGATCACATCCATCAGGATGCGTACACCCTTGTTGTGGGCCTTTTCAATCAGCTCTGCGAGTTCGGCCTCACTGCCGAAGTTCGCATCCACATTGGTCCAGTCTTTCGGCCAGTAACCGTGGAAGGCGTAGGTGCGCTTGTCACCCTCATCATAGCCGTGGACGTTTTCGATGATCGGCGACATCCAGATGGCATCCACACCCAGATCGGTGAAGTAGCCCTCTTCCAGCTTCTGGATAACACCGCGCAGGTCGCCGCCGAGGAAGCCGCGCATATGGGCCGCGTCATTTTTGCGGCCATAGGACAGGTCGTTGTCCGGGTTACCGTTGTAGAAGCGGTCCGGCAACATGAAATAGATTGTGGCGTTGTTCCAGAAGGGGTCCGCAGAAAAATTATTGACCTGGGTCAAGGCGGACTCGGCCACCTCCGGTGAAGATACCGCGCGAGCCTGATCAGCCGGGCCTTGGGATTCACTGTCGGAACAGGCGGCCAGGGCAAGTGCGGCCGCGGACATGACGGCACTCAGGCCGAACATTTTTCTCATTATCGTCTCTCCGCCGTTATGGAACGGTCATCACTGCAACCTAATGTACGCACCTGCGCCAGAGTTTCCTCCTCCCGCCACGGGGCGTAGATGAAAGAAGGCGCAGATGAAAAGAGCAGCGACCGGTGACAATCTCGACCCTTGGGTCACAAAACCCTCCACGGGCCGCGACTCGGCCATTAAAAAGAGGGTGGCAACCGAGAGAGCCGCAAGGCAGAGAGAAAACTTAGGGATTGGATTTCCAGATAAATAAGGAGTAACCATGCAGGACAAACCCGTCGTATTCGTAGTCGTCGACCCCAATGACGATCGCCACGTAGCCCTGGAGCGCGCACTGACCACCGCCCGCGAGCGCAACCCGCAGCCGAAACTGGCGGTATTCGTCGCCGTGGATGGCGAAGCGGTAGACACCCGCGCGGTAAACGATCACCTGTTCCGCGATGAATTCTGGTTTCGCGACCAGATCCGCACCCCGATCAAACAGGCCGGCGTCGAGTTCGAGATTACCGTGTGCTGGTCCAGTGACTGGCAGGGGGCCATTATTCAGGAGGCCAAACGCTACAACGCGGAAATGATCTACCTGCCGGTACACGCCAAAACCAGCCGCCGCTTCACCTTTGCCGAATCCAAGTGGCAGGTGTTGAAGCAGGCCAAATGTCCGGTGGTACTGATCCGCCCGGGCGCCAGGGATCGCCGCAAGGTGGTGCTGGCAACGGTCAACTACCAGGCCCAGAGCACCCAACAGCGCCAGCTGAATCGCCAGATTACCGAGCGCGCCAGCTACATCGCGGAGGTGTACGGTGCCGAACTGCACCTGGTAAATGCCTTCCTCGATTCCATGCGCTATCCGGATCGCGGCCAGCTGGCAAAACTGGCGGACAAAACCGGCGTGCCTACCGACCGTATCCACGTAATGCACGGCTACACCAACGAAGTGGTTGCCGAGATTGCGAAAGAAATCGATGCGGACGTGGTGGTGATGGGCACCCTGAACCAGTACGGCGAAACCGGTTCGCTGCTGCGCGGCAATACCGCGGAGCGGGTGATCGGCTCTCTGGATATCGACGTGATGGTCTGTAACGCGTTTACCACCACGGCACACTGATACGCCTGCCCGGGCCCCGCAGTGCGCGGGGCCCCTCCCATATACCCCTCCTCCCCAGCCAAGGCTGAGGCTCTCCCGCGCGAGTCGCTGGATACTGGCACCCTACCCCTGCCACGGAGAGCCATAACAATGCACAAGAAACTCGCGCAGGCGCTGGTCATGCTACTCGGCGCAACGGCACTACACGCTGCCGCATCACCTACTGCAGCATCTACCGCACAATCCAATGTACACGTGATGCCGGCGATTGCGATGGACACATTGCAGCGCGAGCGTACCTACCGCATCTACCTGCCCACAGATTACCAAGATTCCGATAAGAGCTACCCGGTGCTGTATATGCACGACGGCCAGAACCTGTTCGACGACGCGACCTCCTACGTGGGCGAATGGGGTGTGGATGAGAGCCTCAACCTGCTGGCACAGACCTGCGGCCTGGAAGTAATCGTGGTAGGCATCGACCACGGCGACAAGCTGCGCATGACCGAACTGAATCCCTACGACAACGAGCGCTTTGGCAAGGGCGAAGGCAATGCCTATGTGGATTTCCTGGTGAAGGAATTGAAACCACGTATCGACCGGGAATATCGCACGCTGGCAGACCGCGAACACACCGCGATCATGGGAAGCTCCATGGGGGGACTCATTTCCAACCACGCCATCAATCGCTATCCCGATATTTTTGGCATGGCCGGTATTTTTTCTCCCTCCTACTGGATTGCGCCAGGTGTGTTGACCGCATCCGCGAATAATCCGCAGCTGGACAATACACGGGTATACCTGTTGACCGGCGCGCGCGAGGGAGACGAGATGACCGAAGGTTTTATGGAAATGGAAAAGATCCTGAAAAGCCGCGGAAAACAGCACTTGTGGCAGGCAAAACTAGACGGCGAGGGAAACCACAGCGAAACCTTCTGGCGCCGTGAGTTTCCCATTGCCATCAACTGGCTATTTGGTGCCAGCTGCCAGCAGTGAGGACAAGAATTCCTCGTGGGTCGGCAGCTGCCTGACCGAGCCCTGGATCAGGGTTTTCAGGCTCTGGAGCAGATCATCCAGTTGCGCGTCACTCAGGCCATCCGCAATCACATGATGATCCTCCGGCAGCACACCCTGACCGATCAGTACCTGCTGCCAGGCAACTTCGGTGAATAAGTCATCGTAATCCCGGAAAACCTTGCCGGTCGCGCGGAACAGCTCGATTTTGTGCTGCAGGCTTTCCGGCACATCCATGCTTTCGCAATGCCGCCAGAAGTCGCTGTCGCGTCGCTGGTTGGCCTTGTAGTGCAGAATGATAAAGTCGCGGATACGCTCCATTTCCACTCGTGACTGGCGATTGAATTCCGCCACTTCTTCCGCGCGAATGCCGCGATGCGGGAAACACTTGACCAACCGGGTAGCACCGGATTGCACCAGGTGGATGGAGGTGCTTTCCAGGGGCTCCAGGAATCCGCTGGCAAGCCCCAGGCTTACCACGTTTTTTTTCCACTGTTCACGCCGGTGACCGGTGCGGAACGGAATCACCCGCGGCTCCGCGAGGGGCTTACCCGGTAAATTACCCAACAAGACCTCTCGAGCCTGCTCGTCGCTCCAGTGGCTGCTGGAATACACCAACCCCTTACCGGTGCGGTGCTGCAGCGGAATCTGCCATTGCCAACCACAGGCGTGGGCAATAGAACGGGTATACGGGGGAATCGAACCAGCCGATTCGCTGGGAACCGCCATGGCGCGATCACAGGGCAACCACTGACTCCAGCTTTCATAATCACTGCCGACCGCGTTATCGATCAGCAAGCCGACAAACCCCGAGCAATCGACGAAAAGATCACCCTCAACAACCTGGCCGTTTTCCAGAACCAGATTCTCCACATGGCCGCTGTGATGGTTGCGGCGCACATCACACACCTTGCCCTCGACACGCTTAACGCCTTTGGACTCGCTGTAGCGGCGCAGATATTGCGCATAAAGCCCAGCGTCAAAATGATAGGCGTAGGAAAGCCCCGGCAGGTTGGTATTGGGAATATTCGCCAGGTGCGCAAATTTGTTTTGCTTGGCCGCCTGATAATTCAGGGAAAAATCCCAGTAGCTGTCACTGTGACCGGATGCGCGGCTGCGCAACCAGAAATGATGAAAATCGCAGAAGGGGAAATTTTTGCCGACGTTACCGAAGGCATGCATGTAACTCTCGCCCCGGCGCGACCAGTTTTCAAACTGGATACCGAGTTTGATGGTGCCGTTGGTGGCTCGCAGGAATTCCGCCTCGTCGAGACCGAGCGCGCGGTTGAAATTCAGAATCGGCGGAATCGTGGCTTCGCCTACACCGACAGTGCCAATCTGGTCGGACTCCACCAAGGTGATATCCACTGTGCCTGCCAGGCTTCTGGCCATCATCGCCGCCGTCATCCAGCCGGCGGTACCGCCGCCGAGAATGACGAGTTTTTTTATTATTGTATTTTCCAATTTTGATACCTCTGCCTAACTGTATGCGGAAGCTAACACCTGTATTTATAGTCTTTTCTGAGAAATAAAAAAGCCCTTGTAACCGGAGATTACAAGGGCTTTACGCCTGTGAGACTAACTACAAGAAATTACAGCTTGTAGTTGAAGCCCAACAGGTAGGTGCTGCCGTAGCTCTGGTAGTCACGTACCTGCAGCGAATTGTCGCCACTCAGGGTAGTGAACGGCTCGTCTGTCAGGTTTTGGCCCTGCAGGAATACGGACAGACCTTCCAGGCCACCGATACCGGATTCCGCGAAGTCGTAACCGATCTGCGCGTCAACCAGGGTTTCACCCACTACGTCAACCTGCTGGCTGTCGAAGCCGATTCCGTATACCTCGCCCTTGAAGTCAGAACGCTTACGCAGGCTGGTACGTGCGGAGAAGCCAGACTTCTCGAAGTACAGGGTCATGGTCTGGATGCTGTCAGACAGACCCGGCAGTTCGTAGTCGTTGCCGTTAGGATCTTTGATGTCAGAGCTAACGCCAGTGTGGCTGGCAATCAGGCCCAAGCCATCCAGGTTTTCGTTGAAAATGTGGAAGGGCAGAGACAGGGCAACTTCGTAACCCTGCAAGGTTCCGCCACCGCCGTTGACCTTACCGGAACCGAATGCGATCGGATTTTCAGGCACCTGGCCGCTTACCGGATCGGTAACGCCAGACAGGTCAACTTCGTAGTTGCCATCGAATACCCAGTTGTTCAGGTCTTTCCAGAACACTGCTACAGAGAAGTAACCGTCGTCTACGAAGTAGTTTTCGTAAGACAGGTCCACACCGGTGGCTTCCTTCGGCTCCAGCGCCGGGTTACCGCCGCTGATGGTCCAGTTGTAGCCTTCAGCGTTCGGGGTTTCGCTGTAGTTTACGGACAAAGAGGAGTTCATCTCGTCCATACGTGCACGAGAGATGGTCTGAGCCGCACCGAAACGCAGAGTTTGCTGCTCATCCAGTGCCAACGCCAGGTTCATGCTCGGCAGGAAGTGGCTGTAGTCGTGCGAAAGGTTGGTCGGAGAAGTCTGGATCAGACCATTTTCGTCCGGACGACCGGCCGCACCAGAAGACTGCTGCTCGGTGTAAACATAACGCAGGCCAGCATTACCGGTCAGTGCCAGGCCGGCGACTTCAGTCGCGAAGTTAGCCTGGGCAAATGCGGAAGTCACAGTTTCGTTCACGGACCAAGACTTGGTCAGGTGGCTGCTATTGGTCAGAGACTCGGCCAGCAGGCTGTAGTAACCATCTTTCAACAGCGCCGCAGCGTCATAAGCGATCATGTCGCCCATGCCGATGAAGTCCAGGGATACGCTACCCAGACGATATTCTTCCGGCACTTCTTGCATTTCCGGGAAGGAAGACAGAGTCATGAAGTAACCTTCAGACTTCTTGGTCTTTTCGCGGTCGCGGTAGGAAACACCGTAGGAGATTTCGTTGATGATGCCCACTTCAACCATCTGCTTAGCAGCCAGTTTCAGAGAGGTCAGCTCGTCATCGATCTGAGGGGCATTAAGGAAGCCGTCCTGGCCGGCATTACAGTATGCATCGTCTGCCTGGCCTTCAACGCCACAAGAGAGCCCCAGGCTGGCGTTCAGAGCGCTGCTCCAGCCCCAGGTCAGTGGGCCACCCAGCTTGATCAGGTCGTAGTCGCTGTAGTCCAGGTTGTGCCCGAACTGCGCACCGGCATTACCACCGGCAAATGAGTAGGTCAGGTCGTCTGCAACGCCTTCATCGTTGCCGCGGCCGGTACCGGAGTAGCTCTCAAAGCTCCAGATCTGGCGCTCTACGGAAGAGTGGCTCGCATCGAATTCCAGCTGCAGAGTTTCGGAAGCATCAAACTTGGTGTTGAAGCCGAAAGAGTTCAGCTCTGCATCACGGTTTTCCATGTCGTTACGCACAACAACACGCTGGCCTTCAGTAGTAGCCTGAGTGATGAAGCCGGTTGCCGGATCAACCACAGCGGTATCCGGGCTGATGGAACCCTGACCCCATGCAAACGGAATTTCGATACCGCGCAGGATTTTTTCGTCAGAGAAATCGACATAGAGGGCGTCGAAAGTCATGTGCAGTTTGTCGTTCGGCTGCGCCTCAACAACCAGCATGGCGCTGTCGCGATCCAACACAGAAGAACGCACGAATGGCTTGGCACCACCGAGGATGGAGTAGTTTTCACCCTGATAGGTGAATTCCGGGTAACCCCAGGAGTTCCAGCGCTCTTCCTGGTTCGGAGAGCTCATGGTGTTGTATGCGAACGCAACACCGATGGTGTCATCAGCAAACTGATCGATGTAGGAGAAGGTAGCGCGCTTACCAGAATCTTCGCCATCCGGGTTCAGCTTGTCGAAGCTGGTCATCTCGTACTGACCGTTGAACTGGATAACACGCTCGCCGCGCTCCAGAGGCTTCACGGTCTGCATGTCGATTACGCCGGCAATACCTTCGGCGTCGATGCTCGCAGTCGGAGTCTTGTAAACGGTAACTCCGCTCATGATCTCAGACGGATACAGGTCGAACTCAACACCGCGGTTGTCGCTGATGGAGACCTGCTCACGGCCATTGAAGGTGGTGGCGCTTTCGTTTTCACCAAAACCACGGATGGTCACGCGGCTTGCACGGCCGTCCAGGCGCTGAGCGGCCAGACCAGGCAGGCGCGCCAGAGATTCAGCAATGGAGGAATCTGGCAGCTTACCAATATCCTCGGCAGAGATAGCCTCAACTACGCCAGTGGCATCGCGCTTGGTACCGATAGAGTCCATCACACTCTTGCGGAAACCGGTAACGGTAATTTCTTCCAGCTGGGAATTACCCTCTTCCTGGGCAATAGCACCAACGGAAACAGCGGACGCGGCAATAGCTGCAGACAGCAGTGCCGGTCGGAAACGTTTGTTTGTCAGACTCATCATCATCTCCCTTGGACTTATCGTTATGGTGAGTAATGCCATCCTAGGCCTACCCGAAGTCCATATCCTCCACCCCCTGGGGGGGAGGAGGGGGGAGAAGCCGGGGCCGGCGAAGTAGGAGGACCGGCCCCAGGTCACCATGGCGGGGAATTATACGCATCGAACAAAAATTGTTCAGCCCCTGCGGAGATATTCAGAATTGTGGAAACGCGGCAGTCAGCTTTCCAGCCAGGCGGCGGCGCCGACCAGGGCCGGATAGCCGGCCTTCAGTACATCCACCCGCACCCCCTTCAGCCAGCTGCTGAGACGCCCCTTGGTGGTAAAGCGCTGTTCGAACTCGCTCTCCGGCAGCAGGGACTCGATCCGGGGCAGCACGCCGCCACCCAGGAATACACCGCCGCGGGCCACATAGTAGAGGGCGGCATCACCGGCGGCGCTGCCGAGAAAGTTGAGGAAGTCGACCAGGGTTTCCCGGCACAGCAGGTCCGAACCATCAAGACCGCGACTGCTGACGTCCGGCGGGGTCAGCGCTTCGGCCGTACGGCCGTGCAACGCGCATACCGCACGGTACAGGTTAACCAGACCGCTGCCGCTCAGCACATATTCGTTGTACACCGGCATCTGGTCGCGGGCGAGGATGCGCAGCAGCTCCAGCTCGCGCTCACTGCCCGCAGACAGGTTGGCGTGACCGCCCTCCCCCGGCACCACGCGGTAGTTGCCGCCGTCGTGTACCAGCGCCGCCACACCGAGACCCGTACCCGGGCCGAGTACCACCATCGGGCCATTGGGCTGCGCCGGAACATCGCGCAGCGCCCACTTGTCCTCTTCCTGCAGCCGCGGCAGCGACAGGGCCAGGGCGGCGAAGTCGTTCACTACCAGCGCGCGTTCCAGGGAAAAGCGCTGGCACAGCTCTTCGGCACGGATTTCCCACCCCAGATTGGTCATGGTCACACGGCCGCCCTCGGGGGTCTTTTCCACCGGGCCGGCAACCGCGATACACGCCTGGGTCGGCCGCGGCTGATCCAGGCCTTCGACCCACTGACCAAGAGCGGAGTAGAAGTCATCAAACATGGCGCAGTTCACCACCTGAATGGCTTCCAGCCGATAGCCGCCCTGATGTGGGTGGGCGACGGCGAAGCGGGCATTGGTGCCGCCGATGTCCGCAACGATTCTGGTCATGGCAATTTCCTTAAACGTTCCTTTATATGGGCCGTATCGATTGACCGGAGACTGGAGCCGAGCCCACGTCTGAATGTATAGCCCGGAAACGCATGCCCCGAACCATCCCCTGTGCCCAAACACAGCCCTGAAAAAATGGCGCTCTAAGGTAATGATTTGCCAACAAAAACTCTACCCCTCCCCCGTGTGGGAGACACAAATATGGAGGGATGAGGCGCCGGCAATATCCTGCGACATCCGGGTTTCCGTTTAAGTGGCACCCACAGGGAAGAGAAAAAGTTCCGGCAGGTTTAACCTGCCGGTCCCAGAGGTCGACGAGAAATGACCTATATCGGCGGGAGAAGAGAGATGATGTCGGGCGCCTGCGCGTCGAATCGCCGAGGAGTCCAGCGTGAACACCTCTCGTCGCACAGGGAACGGGAAACCCGATGCTGCCAGTGTGCGGTGCAGCCCCAATCCCGTCGCCCCACTTTGAAAAAATCCCCAAACTGGGCGGTGTCACTTTAAGAAAATCCGCAAACGGGATACTCAATGGACGATATGGTCGTGGCCCGCGCTCCTACCCCTGTGGGAATTCTCTTATACTCGCGGCTATAAGAGCGATAAAAAACCATAAAAACGCAATTTCTCGGCGATGGTGCAATGAAACAATACATATTCAATATCCACGACGTGGTGCTGCTGATGACCGCGGCGGAGTGCCTGTTGCTGGCAGTATTCCAGTCGATACTCCCCACGCGCGCGCGCCACGATGGTCGTCTGCTGACGGCTTTCCTGCTGATTATTGCGGTGGCCTCCGGTTGCACACTGTTGCTGTGGAATGATCAGTTCACCGTGGCACCATGGTTCGAACAAACGCTGCTGCCCTATCTGCTGTTCGCGGCGCTGCTGTTGAAGGGACCAGCGATCTATCTGTACTTCTGCTCGCTGACCCAGCAGAAAATCCAGTTCAATCGGCACCAGGCCTTCCACCTGATTCCCGCGCTGGCGGTGCTGATGTGTATCACAATTTTCAGTATCTCCAGCAGCGACCTGCGTCAGGTGGCGGATGCGGGGCAATCCCTGCCAGACACCGCGATCGAATTTATCTGGGACCTGGCTTCTCTGGTGCCCTTTGTCTACGCCGTGGCGGCACTGTTGCAGATCCGCCGCTACCGCCACGCGCTGAAAGACGAGTACTCGCACTATTCGGAAACGGAACTGCACTGGCTGTCGGCGCTGGCCTGGGGTGTACTGATCTCCTGGAGCTGGACCATGGTGGTACACGTGGTGGCGAAGTTTTCCAGCGATGTAGTCGCGGATTACATGGGGATCGCCGACAACTACCTGGCATTCATCCTGATCAATGCATTCTTCGCCTACAGCCTCACCTACGCCCACCAGTTGCTGGTAACCCAGCCGCAGGAAGAGGCCCGCGAGACCGCCGTGGAAGAGGAACCCTCCGAGCCCGCGATCGAGAAGGTGCGCAACGCCATGGAGAGCGACAAGATTTATCTGAAGAAGAACCTGAATCTGGAACAGTTTTCCGAACGGATTGATTTGCCGGCAAAAGAAGTCTCGGCGGTAATCAACAAGCACTTCGGCACAAACTTTTTCGAGTATGTGAACAGCTATCGGGTGGAGGCGGCGAAGGCGCTGCTGTCCGATCCAGACAAGGCCGATATGACCGTGCTGGATGTACTGCTGGAATCCGGCTTTAACAGCAAATCGGCTTTCCACCGTTTTTTCAGCCGGCTCGTAGGCATGTCACCGACGGAGTTCCGCAAGCAGGCACTGGCAGCGGGCACCGCGACCCAATAAAGCGTTTACCAGTACCGCTATTTCGCCTTCGCGAACTCCGGCTGCCGATGATTGGATATTTCGACAGCCGGGACTTCATCAGTGTGGACTAATAAGAATCACACTCTCACATTGGTCATCAACCTTAACCGCAGGTGATGTCCGCATCCGCTTTGGATGCGATATGGATATTGTGAATCGTCATATCCAGCGCGCCCGCGGTGCGCACATAGAAAGGTGACAACACCATATCCAGCTTTGCGCCGGCGTCAGCCAGGCATTGCAGGTCTACCGCCACGGTTTTCCACTCGCCCGGCACAGCGCCTTTCAGCAGTGCGGTGATGGACTGTTCGGCACCGCAATCCATACCGCAGTAGATACCGAGATTCACTGCATCGCTCGGAGCCGCGTCCACTTTCACATCGAACACCAGCGCGCCACGGTTACCCAGGTAGCTGGAGAGGTCGGTGCGGCTGTTGGCAAAGAAACCGGCAATGGCATTGCCCTCACCATTCCACTGCAGGCGACGGCTGTCTTCCTGCACATTGCGGTCCACGGACTGCACACTGATGCCCTGCAGTTTGGCCACACTGCTGGAAATCACCGAGTGATGATTGCCCGCATCGGTCACCTGGAAGCTCCACGGATCCAGCGCGCGGCCGTTGAATACCGCCAGCGCCTGCTCCCCGTCGGCAGCCTTCAGACCGCTCAGCTCGGAAAGCGCAGCCACTTCCACACTGTCCCCGTAATTCAGGCCATAGCCATAGCTGAACTGGGCCTGCGCGTCGCTGTCACCGCGGTTGCGCAGAGTGGGCTGCGCGTCGTTTGGCCAGGAGAAGGTCAGCTTGCCTTTGAAATCGTGATTCACCTCGCCTGCGGCATTGCGGAAAATTACATCCGCCACACCGGCGCCTTCGCTGCCTGGCTGCCAGATGGTCACGAACGCATCGGAGGCGTTGATTTCGGGGTTCACCCACAGCGGGCGGCCGGTGATGAACAGGGAAACCACCGGGATATTCTGCGCGCGCAGATGCTGTAGCAGCGCCAGATCCGCATCGCCCTTGTAGTCCAGATGGGATACATCGCCCTGCATTTCCGCGTAGGGATCTTCACCGAATACCACGATGGCGACATCCGGCGTTTGCTCAAAGCTGCCATCCACAGACAGCTCGGCGACGCCGCCGGCCGCCTGCACCACTTCGGCGATACCACCGTAAACGGAAGTCGCACCGGGGAAATCACTGTTCTGGTTGCCAGTGCCCTGCCAGGTAATACTCCAGCCACCGGATTGCTTGCCAATATTGTCGGCGCCCTCACCGGCCACGAGTACCCGCTGGTTGCGCGCGAGCGGCAGCAGGTTGCCGTTGTTTTTCAGCAGCACCAGGGATTCGCGCACAGCCTGGCGAGCGATGGCGCGATGTTCCGGTGCACCGATCAGGGATTCGTCGGCGGCAAACGCGCGCTCGGAGGGTGCGCCGTTGTCGAACACACCCGCACGGATTTTTACCCGCAGGATACGGCGCACCGCATCATCGAGGCGCTCCGGGGAAATCTCGCCGCTCTTGGCCTGGGCCAGGGTGTTCTGGTACAGCTCTTTCCAGCTGGGGTCCGGCGCCATAAACATGTCCAGACCGGCGTTGACGGACTGCGGGCAGCTCACATTGCTGCAACCATTCACAAACTGGTGACCAGCCCAGTCGCCGACGATGAAACCGTCGAACCCGAGGCGGTTCTTCAGCACGTCGGTCATCAGGTATTTGTGGCCGTGCATCTTCTCGCCATTCCAGCTACTGAACGATGCCATTACCGTTTGCACCCCGGATTCGATTGCCGAGAAATACCCCTGGGCATGCAGGCGCACCAGCTCTTCCTCGCTGATCATCGCATCGCCGCGGTCGATACCATTGAGGGTGCCGCCGTCGGCCAGGTAGTGCTTGGCGGTGGCAATGACATGCTTGCCCTGCAACAGGTCTTCGGCACCCACGGCACCCTGCATGCCTTCCACCATTTTGCCGCCGTAGTCGCGGACCAGCTCGGGATCCTCGGAGTAAGACTCGTAGGTGCGGCCCCAGCGGTCATCCCGGACCACTGCCAGCGTTGGTGCGAACACCCAGTCGATACCGGTGACAGAGACTTCGGCCGCTGTGGCAGCGCCGATCTCGCGCAGGAGCTCAGGATTGTGCGCCGCACCGAGGGCAATGTTGTGCGGGAACAGGGTCGCGCCGATCACGTTGTTGTGACCGTGCACCGCGTCGGCGCCCCAGATCATCGGGATGGCAATACCACCGTCGCTGGTGTCCATGGAGGCGTTGTAATAGGCATCCGCCAGTGCGACCCAATTGGCCACAGAGGCATGCTTGTTGTCATTGGGGAAGGCGCCGCCACCATTCAGGATGGAGCCGATGTGATACTGTTTCACATCTTCGGGCGTTGCCGTGCGGATCTCCACCTGGATCATCTGACCCACCTTTTCCTCGATGGACATCTTCCCCAGGAGTTCGTCGATACGGGCTTCTACCGCGGGATCTTTGGCAATGCCACTGTGCAGCTGTGGCCAGTGCGCGATGGCGTCGGCACTGTAACCGGTGTCGGCCGGAGGTATTCCGGTGGCCATTTTCTGATCGCTGGTTTGTTCGGTGCAGCCGGCGAGTCCCCCGCCCGCAATCAGACCGGAGATGACTCCCAGCAAAATTCGCTTTTTCATCACCGCACTACTCCCATTATTTTTGTGAATTGCTGCAGCCGGCTGGTCACCAAATTGTTGCTCGGTACCCGGCTTATCCAGCTTCCGTTGTACGGGTTGTGCCGAAAAGGGTCGTCCCACTTTGGATCCCGGGCACAAAATGGTGCAGACCACCTTGCCACCCAGTGTGGAACGCAAAAATGGGACGGCTTTTCCAGGGAATTATTTGACCAGTCTCACATTGTCCACCTGCAGCACCGCCCCCATCTGGTTATCCCAGGCCGGCGAAAGAACAAACGGCGTATTCACGCTCGCGGTGTTGAGGCCACCCGCGGCCAGTTCCATCATCGGAATCTGGAAATGGGTCCACTGGTCCAGCGCGGGCATGTCCAGCGGGTAGTCGCCGGAAGAACACGGGTGCCCACAGTCGGCGCGGAAGGTCAGTGACGCACTGCCGGCAACTGCGGGTTCCACCAGAACCTGCAGGTCGAATTCGATATACGTGTAAGCACTCAGATCATATGCCGCGGCGGACTGGAAATAGCCGATCCCCTGATTGGTGTTGTAGGTGATCTGCCCAACGTCACCGTAGTCACCGCCGGCGTCCACCACCTGAAAATCCACGGTGCCGGAAGCGGTCCATGTGTACCACTGGTACGGGGCCTGGGCGGCACCATCGAATACCGACAGTTCGTCGCCCTCGGCGTCCGGTGCCTGCGGCGGGGCGACACCCGGGTTGTGCACAAAATCACCATCGGTTGTGCCGCACCCCTTGCCGGTGTCGAAATCCTCGGTGCACTGATACACGCGCACATAGTCCACCTGCATTTCCTGCGGGAAGGCACCTTCATCGATGCCGCCGTCATTCACATTGGCGGACCAGTTGCCCCCCACCGCCAGGTTTAAAATCAGGTGAAAACTCTGGTCAAACGGCGCGTTGCTATTGCCCAGTGCCGCGGTGGTGTACCAGCCGGCACTGGTTTGGGTGGCGTAGTGGTCACCGTCCACATACCAGCGGATCTCCCCTTCCTCCCACTCCACCGCGTAAGTGTGGAAATCGTCCGCCGGGTTCAGGCCACCGGGAAGCTGGTAGCGCTCGCCGCTGTATTTGTTGCCCGGCCAAGAATCACCGAAATGCAGGGTGCCGTGCACATGGTCCTCGCCACCGACCTTGAGGTTGACCGCCTCGAGAATGTCGATCTCCCCGGACAGTGGCCAACCGCCGTAAACCCAGTCGCTCGGCAGCATCCAGAACGCCGGCCAGGTTCCCTGCCCCTGGGGCAGTTTTGCGCGCATTTCAAAGCGGCCGAATTTCCAGTCGCCGAGCCCCTTGGTGCGCAGCCGCGCGGACGTGTAAGTGCCGCTGCCAGACACATCGTCGGGATCGTAATTGGGATCGTCGTCCACCAGGTTCGGGCCGGTGGCATCCTCGCGGATCGCCTTGATGTGCAGCACATCGTCCGCGACCCAGGAATTGTCCGCCGCGTCCACATAGCACTGCGCCTCGTTATTGCCGCCGCCGGTGCAGTTTTTCTCATGCGACCACTTTTCGGCATCGATGGCAGAACCGGAAAATTCATCCGCCCACACCAGGCAGTAACCGGAGTTGAGTGCGTCTTCGATACAGCGCGCGGGGCGCTCGTTCTGCGGCGGGTCAATCGGCCCGCCGACATCCCCATCGTCATTGGCGCCACCGCCCCCGCCACAGGCGGTCGCGGCCATTGCCAAACTGAATACAGAAGTGCGAAACAGATTTGTGGACATCGCTGTCTCCTCATCGCGAAATTATTGTTATTCGTATGAATGCTCGGATTCGAGCGGAATTTTTTAGCCTCGGCAGCAGACCGCGTCGCCCCACCTTGTGAAAACAGGCAAGGTGGAGTGCGCTTTGATACTGCGGTTACTGCAGTAGTTGCTTACAGTGAGTTGAGGAAATTCAGCAGGTCCTGCTTCTGCGACGAAGCCAGGCCCTGATAGGCATTACTTGCGGCCTGCCCTTCACCTCCGTGCCAGAAAATAGCTTCATCAATGGAGCGCGCGCCCGCGGCAAGATTATTTTGTTGTGCTTGAGAATCGATACTGAATGAAAAAAATGTCGAGTAAGATATTAGGGAAATGGCGGGCGCCAGCAGGGCTCCCCGCAAAGAAGGAATCAGACGCATGGATGAACCTCGTATTAAATTATTGGTTATTCGAGTTTGCGAGGGCTATTGCTCTCTCATCTTTCGCGTCTGCGAAACTAGTCTTTTCTAATCCGTGGCGTCGTCCCACTTTATAGTTTTCGCCAATCTGGTGCCTGAAAAATCAAGCACCAGAGATTTAGGCGCCAAGTCAGCGCACGGTAGAAACCTTTGTGCGCATTAGCATCTCTGCGAGATATTCATTGTGTCCCTTCAATTTAGAAAGGGAGCTGTCGACACTGTGTTTTATCTGCGCAATAAAGTTTCTGAGTTCGTCTTCAGGCATAACATCCACCAGCAGATGATACCTTTTTGGCATCAGCCCTTGCCCAAACATAACCTGCTGCCATGAGTCCACAAACAGCTCATTGCCATCACGGTTCACGTGCCCGGTTTCCGTAAACAGATCAATCTTCCTTGCCAGGGTGTCGGGAATACTCATATTTCGGCAATAGCGCCAAAATTCAGTATCCGTTCGTTCGGTGACTTTGTAATGTAAAATGATGAAATCGCGAATTCGCTGTACATCAACCTCTGCTTCCCGATTGAATTCATCAATTGCAACCGGACTGATTCCCTGATCAGGAAAAAGCCTGAGAAAGCGGACAATATTCTGCTGAATAAGATGGATACTGGTAGATTCCAGCGGCTCAAGAAAGCCGCTGGATAAACCAACAGCCAAACAGTTTTTATGCCACTGCTTGCGCCGACGCCCCGTTTGGAATTTAATTAATTTGGGTTCCGTCAGGGCTTGCCCGGTTATATTCCCCATCAATTGCTGTCGAGCAGAATCATCACTCTGATAGCTACTCGCAAAAACAATTCCATTGCCCACACGGTGTTGTAGTGGTATCCGCCATTGCCACGCACTTTCCCGGGCTATGGATCTCGTGTAGGGCACCGGAGGCGCAACCGCTTCGGTCTGTACCGCCACGGCACTATCACACGGCAACCAGTGCGACCAGGACTCAAATCCGGCGTGCAGGGTCTTTTCAATCAACAGTGCCTGCATGCCGGTACAGTCAATGAAAAAATCCCCCTCGATTTCACGACCGCCATTGAGCCTTAACGAACGGATATGGCCCGTTTCCGGGTGAAGAAGCACCTGCTCGATTTTCCCCTCGACGCGTTTTGCTCCATAAACCTCACTAAATTTCCTTAAGAACCTTGCGTAGAGACTGGCATCAAAATGAAACGCGTAATTCAATCCATTATTTGGCAAACGCGAAAATTTTTCTGACTCCGCCGCCCGCCGTTCAAGACAGTATTCGCCAAAATCGCCAGCAAACCCCATATCTCGTGCGCGCAGCCAGAAATGCTGGAATCCACAAGCCCAGCAGTCTCTACCCGTTACACCAAACGCGTGAGTATAGTCTTTACCGATGTCACGCCAATTTTCAAACCGAATACCCAACTTGTAGGTACCCTGGGTCGCAGCCAGGAATTCCGCCTCATCAATTCCCAACAACCGGTGAAAAAAGACAAGCGTTGGGATAGTGGCTTCTCCAACTCCCACCGTGCCAATTTGCTCAGACTCAACCAGCGTGATCTCCAGGTCACTACCCATCAACTTGGAAAGTGCCGCGGCCGTCATCCACCCTGCAGTTCCGCCACCTGCAATAACAACTCTTTTTACCGCTTTATTCATGATTTTTCTCTCCTCTCGCTCCCGAGTTCTGGCTCAGGTTATTTTTTGCAGCTTGTCGATGAGCAAATTTCTGACATTTGCAGATGTATTTCTATCAAGATCTGCCAGGATCCCGCGGCATCGAGCGGGTATATGCGCCTTTGCCTGCCCGCGGTTTACCACAAAATGCTGAAACAGTTGCCCCCAAGCCTGGCGTTGCTCGTCTGGTAAACCACCTATGGAAAGCAGCGCATGTATCAGAGCATCTTGAGGTAAACCGGACCAGGTTGGTGTAGATCGCCACCAGTAATTGATAAGGACATTAATGTCTTCCAATCCTTCAACCTGATGCCACCACATACTCGGTAAATAGAGCACGTCGCCAGGCTCCATTTCCGCAACCAGAGCGCTTCGCAATGCTTCTCTATAGCGGGGAAATTTCGCGAAGTCAGGATTATAAAAATCCACCATGCTGATCGTCTGGCCCGCGGGATTAAAATCCAGTGGTCCCGGGTAAAGGTTGGCAACCTGATCTGGAGGAAACAAGGTGAAGCGTCGGCGACCCGATACTACACAGGCGAGGTTTTCAGGCAAATCGAAGTGCGCAGCAATTCGCGTCCGGTTTCCAAACCACAGCGAAACAAGTTGCCCTGTAGCATCAAGACCCAGGTCATTTTGATCTCGTAAACCTGGTAGATAGTGATCTACCGGCGTCGATCCGACATAGCAATAATCATCTGCAAATTCGCCCGCTTCCAAGGCCCGCAAGGTGGACGTTAGCGTTCCCGAGGCACGCTGGAAATTGAAACCATCCATCGAATCATTGTAAAAAATGCGCCCGCCGGTCTCAGCTTTTGCACGAAACACCACCAGCGCTCGCCCACAATCAAATTGCGCCAGATAATCGCTCAATTTCCCCTCTCGGCTGGCTTTCACGATGGGCCAGTGAGCAACGGCTTCTTTAATCAGCAGAGGTTTATTTCGCCCTTCGATGATCTCCGAAATTTTCTGGGATTCATTAAAATTGAGGGTTTCTACCGTGGGAATTTCTTCTGGATAAATCATGCTGAGAACCTCTAACCTAGCGGCCGGCAATTAACTGGGAGATCAGTTGCCGATTGCCTACCAGGCCTCGCCTATACATTTCCGCCTGCTTTTTAACTTCTTCTTGCAATACGCTGGCCCGGTTATCGTCCCGGTCTTTTCGCGGCGCACGGGCCCAATCACACCCATACCCCATGCCATTCAACACATATCGATAACTGGCCGCGGGAAAAAGGGCCTGAGCCAGTGGGAAATCCTGTTTTGCCGGCGACCGATGGCGCCATAGTTCAAGATTTTCCTGTAGGGACTCGGGAATACTTGCTGCATCCCGGTGTTCAGTCCAGTATTCGGAATCCGAGCGCTGCGACAGTACATAGTGCAATTTGAGAAAATCAATAATATCGCTCCAGTGGCGGAGCATCTGGCGATTGTAACGCTTCGCAGAAAAAGCCATGTGTTCAACACGCGCAGGCAGGAGGTCGCGAATAATTCCTGCAGCATGTTCGATCAGCGCCAGCGCGGATGCCTCTAACGGTTCGATAAAACCTGCAGACATCCCCACTGCCACGCAGTTCGATTTCCACATTTCCGAGCGATACCCTGGGAAAAACTCGAGCTCGCGCACCTGCAGATCTGCCAACTGGTTTTCACTCAAATATGGCCGCAAAAACTCATCAAAATTCCGCCTTACCGTCTCGGCATCAGAGAACCGACTTGAATAGACATACCCCATACCACGACGGGTGGGCAGTCCGATATCCCATATCCATCCGTGAGAACGTGCTGTAGAACGTGTTACCGAAGCAATCGGTGCATCCGGTGAGTCATAGGGAATTTGTACAGCCATCGCACGATCATTGAATAGAACGGAAGATTGATCAATGAATGGAACTTTCAGATATTTATCGATGAGCAATCCCCGGGCCCCGGAGCAGTCGATAAACAGATCGGCGGCCAAGCGCTCGCCGGCATCTGTTTTCAAGGCTGCGATACTTCCATCGCAAGCAAGCTCGACTTCTGTAACTTCGGCCGGCAAATAGGTCACACCCAGTCGACTGGTACAGTGGTCGCGCAGACAAACACCAAATTTGACGGCATCAAAGTGATAGCCGTAATTCAAGACTCCAGCGTATTCCGGTGTTTGTAATTGTTTGGGAGCGAGATTGGCGTCGCAGATAGTCGGCTGTGGACTTACCGCATAGGCGTATTTTCTGTCGGCGCTTCGGTCGGCGCTGTGGTGAGCCAAATCCTGCTCGAAATAACCATGTGGAAGGGAGAATGGATGGTAGTAGGCGTCCTCTTCTGCTGGTGTGCGCCACCCCACAAACAATGAGCCCTGCTTAAACGAAGCTTCGCAGTCAGTAAACAACTGCTTTTCTTCGAGACCGATGCGGCGAAGTGTTTCCCGCATCGATGGCCAGGTCCCCTCACCGACCCCCACGGTCGGAATACCGGGAGATTCCACGACCACGATATCGCATTGCCCACCGCTCGCACGCCCGTGCTCGGCCGCCAAAATCGCTGCGGTAAGCCACCCGGCGGCACCGCCGCCAAGAATTAAAATGGAAAACGGAGCCGGATTCATTTATAAGCTCTCCCACTTCAAGGACGTCAAAAACACAAAGGGCGTGATTGCTCACGCCCTTTGCTTCCTGCGAGACGTGAGTGGCGTTTTACCGCCACTCCAGGCGTTACATTAGAAACTGTAACGCACACCAAGATTATACCGGGCACCGGACTGAATAGCCCCAATCACCATGTTTTCATGACGACCGTACAAGCGCTGAGTTTCACTGGTCAGGTTGATCCCCTCAGCGAATACCGTCAGATTATCCTGAACATCATAACTTACGTTGGCGTCCAGCTGGCCGTAAGCTTCGGTATATACCGGGTTACGCTCGCCGTTGCCATCGAAAGTACTATTCAAGAAATCATCGCGCCAGTTGTAAGCAAGACGCGCCTGCAGTCCATCACGGTCATAGAAACCAATGACGTTAAAGGAATCACTCAGACCGAGCAGCGCAAACTGGTTTTCAACACCTTCGCCTTTGTTGGTATTGAAATTGTCGTACGCAATATCTCCGTTGACGGTGGTGAAGTTGATGATGCCACCAAAACCGGAATCGCCAAACATGTGCTGCACGGCGAATTCGAAACCATCGATTTTGGCATTCTTGGCATTCACAGGAGCCAGTACGGTGAATTCGGCCAGCGCATCACCTTCAGCTTCCGAACCGATAACAGTGCCATACTGCTCCTGCATGTAAGCGAGGATTTCCGCAGAGGTAGCACCTGCACCCAGTGCAGCAACGGCATCGTCGTAGCGGGGACCTTTCGCCGGGTGTGCCAGACCGAAAGTGGTTTCGATGAAGGAATCCGTACCGATGAAATTATCTACATCCTTTTTGTAGTAGCCGGCAGATACATAACTACCTTCGCCGTAGTACCACTCAAAGGACAAATCAAAGTTGGTAGATTCGAACGGTTTCAAATCCGGGTTGCCACGAGAGGCCGTACCGCCATTAATACGCACACGCGGATTGATTGTCTGGCCCCCCTGAATATCAGCATATCCCGGGCGGGTAATCGTTTTGCTCCACGATGCGCGCGCAACAACATCTTCAGTCAGGGAAATATTGAAGTCGATATTCGGCAGCAGGTTGCTGTATGCACCCTGTTGCTCGCTGTAGCCAACACCACTTTCATGCGCGTCAAACTCGTTATCTGACACCCATTCAATGTAATCGTACTGCGGCACTAGTGCCTGAGCATCGACATTGGTTTCCTCGTAGCGCAAGCCAACCGCAAGACCCATCGGCATCGGCAGGTCTTCCCATGCCAGATTCACCTGGGTATACGCGGCCTGCTGCTCTTCAACGGCGATGCGGTCGGTGGTGAAGTTGTCGTCCACACACAGTACGGTGCCGCAGGGACTGATTGTCTCGCCATTGGCCTGGGCAATGGCGGAAATCGCATCCAGCATGCCCTGGAAATCAGAGGCATAGTAATAGGGAGTCATTTCAGCGCTATCTGCACTGCCGAACTGATCCAATGCATCCGCCATGCTCTTTTGTACAAACAGAGCATCGTCATAATCGTCTGGCGTTCCGTATCCACCCCAGGTACCGCGCTCAGCCACCGCATATGCGGAGCGGTTGCTGGACTCGAGGTAGGCCAGGCCGAAATCGATGCTCTTGACCGCGCCAAAGTCCAGATCAAACGTTCCATCGAACCTTGCCTGCTCGATGTCATGCTTCATATAGCTGTTGCGGAAGCTGGTACCGGAGGTCAGCATTTGTGCAGGGTCAAAGCCCTGGCCATCGATAAATTCAAAAGTGGCTGCCGGCAGGTCGTAGCCGTAATTTACCGTTGTCCCAGCCCGGTTGAACTGCACCCCTGCGATATTGTTGTTGCTACCGCGGCCATCCTTTGAACCGTTCTCGGCGGTGGAATTGTGATAGTCAAATCTCAGGGTCAGGTCATCGGTCGGGTTCCAAACCAGATTCAGGCCGACAGAGTCGTTTTTATTTACCGTGCCCCAGTCACCCGCATTGAACGTCACGTCAGAGCCGGTGGCATCGGTGTATTCAATCGGTGCCACCACGCTGCCATTACCGGAACCTTCGGTAAAGGAGCCGGAAACCGGCACGCCATTGAACCAGGCGCCCATAGAGTTGTACTGCTGCTCTACGTCCTGCTCTGCATAGGTGTAATCAAGGGTGGCCTGGAAGTTGTCCTGCGGCTCCCACTGCAGGGTCACTTGCGCATTCGTGCGCTCGCGCTGCACCTCACCAAAGGTGTAACCGATGCCACGGGGAACGGCATAGATGTCACCTTCCTGCGGCGCATTTTCAAAGCTGGTGCTATCCGGTGCGATGGATCCCCAGTCACCCTGGCCACCGGGAATGGTGTACCAACCCGGACCGGTTTCCGCTTTGGAGTACCCGCTATCGCGCTTGGAGTAGGAGCCGGTAAACGCCACACCCACAGTGTCGTCGGCAAACTTGGTGCTGAAGATACCGGACACATCCGGTGTCCAGGTGTCACCCTGCTTGTTGGAGGTGTCATTGGTGGTCTTGGCGCTGAGGTTCAGTACCAGATCGTCCATTTCGAGCGGACGGGCGGTGCGAATATTGATAACAGATCCGATACCGCCGGTGGCGAGATTGGCCTGTCCAGTTTTGTAAACTTCTACGGCACTGACGCTTTCCGCCGCCAGGTTCGCGAAATCAAAAGAGCGGGAAGCGGAAGCGCTGGTCCCTTCGATATTGGCCGCCGGCATATAGCGACCATTCAACGTTACTACGTTGTAGTCTGGGCCAAAGCCACGCACGGTGACTTTGCTGCCCTCACCGTTCTGGCGGTCAATGGAAACACCGGTGATACGCTGGAGTGATTCGGCCAGGTTGGTATCGGGCATTTTGCCGATATCTTCGGCAGAGATCCCGTCGACAACACCCTGCGCGTCGCGCTTCATATCCATGGATTTTTCGAGACTACCACGGATACCCAGCACCACCACTTCTTCCAGTGCTGCATCCTGTTCGCTCTGTGCATAGGCGGCGCCACTGACACCGGCCAGGGCGGCGATCGCCACCGCTATGGAATTCTTCTTGAATCCGGTCTTTCTGTTCATGGAGTTGTCTCCCCATCGTCACGTCATTTTCGTTATTGATTTCGCCGGATGCCGGGTACCTCGAGACCACGCGAGGATAACCCGATCTGGCGCCACGCTATACTCCCGCCGTGCGTCAAACCGAGTCGTCCCACCTTAGGGAAATGACGAAAAATGGACTATCCCACCTTGAAAACCACAAAGCGGGAACGAAAAATTACTTAAAAATCAATTAGTTATAAGGTTGTCGCATTTTTGCACCAGCGCCGGGCAAACGGCATTCAATTCAGGTGCACGCGTTTAAAAAAGTGGGGACAGATTTGGGAAGCACTGAAGTGACCACGTAGACTGCCACTGAATTACCCGTCGCGCTTGCCCACTTTGGAGTGCCGAAGGCGCTACCCCTTAACTGCCCCGGCGGCGAGCCCGGATACCAGGAAGCGCTGCAGCGTCAGGAACAGCAGCATCACCGGCAGGGAAACCAGGATGGAGCCGGCGGCGAAAAGGCCCCACTCGGAGGCGTAGTCGCTGACAAAAAAGCGCAGGCCCACCGGCACGGTGTAAAGGGATTCGTCATCCATAAAGATGGAGGCGAGGATAAATTCGTTCCACGCGGTCATGAAGGCGAACAGGCCGGTGACGGCGATGGCCGGGCGCGCCAGCGGCAGGATGATGCGGGTGAAGATGGTCCAGCGGCTGGCCCCCTCCAGTAGCGCCGACTCCTCGATCTCGTAAGGCAGGGTGTCAAAGTAGCCCTTCAGCATCCACACGCAGAACGGCAGCGCAGTGATCGAATAGACCAGGATCAGCCCCAGCCAGGAATTACCCAGCCCCAGCCACTGCACCACGATCACGTACAGCGGGATCAGCATCAGTACCGCGGGAAACATCTGCGAAATCAGGAACAGCATCATGCCGCGCCTGCGCCCGGCGAAACGGAAGCGCGAGAAGGCATAGGCGGCGGTGCAGCTCAGCGACAGTCCCACCAGCGTGGTGGCAAATGCGACCACCAGGCTGTTGCCCAGCCAGCGCAGGAACGGCTGTTCGGTGAGCACCGCGCGGAAGTTGTCCAGGGTCCACTGCTCCGGCAGCGGGACCAGCGCCAGTAACTGCTGGGCGACGCTGGCATCATCCGCCAAGCGCACCAGGGTCAGCGACTGCTGGCCGGAAAATGCGAGGCTCACCACCCACAGCAGCGGGTACAGCACGATCAGGGACGCGAACATCAGCAGGGCGAAGCGCCAGCTGAAGATATCCCGCAGTACCCGCGCCAAACGGGAGGGAACGGCCCGTTTGATCCCGGCGATGGCAGTTTTCATCGCGCCACCTCCAGCGTCCGGCTCAGCCGCATCTGCCACAGGGCGTAGCAGAACAGCAGCGCCAGAATCACCATGGAATAGGCCGCCGCATAGGCGTACTGGTATTTTTCAAAGCCGATACGGAACGCCTTGGTGATCAGGATATCGTTGGCCCCCGCCGGAGCACCGTCGCTCACCAGGTAGATCACGTTGAACATATTGAAGGTCCACACCACCGACAGGATCACCGCGGGGATCAGCACCGGCTTCAGCAGCGGCAGGGTGATGGAACGGAACTGGAACCAGCGCCCGGCCCCTTCCACCCTGGCGACTTCATACAGTTCCCGCGGAATCGACTGCAGCCCCCCCAGAATCACCACCATCATGAACGGGATACTGAGCCACACATTGGTCACCAGTCCGGTAAAAAAGCTCGCGCCGATGGAGTCGAACCACGCCACCGGCGCCATGCCCAGTACCTGCAGCGCCTGATTGATGACACCAAATTGCGGGTGGAACATGCCCTTCCACACCAGCGCGGTGATGTAGTTGGGGATGGCCCAGGGCAGGATCAGGACGAGACGGAACCACGCGCGGCCGAAAATGGGCTTGTCCAGCGCCAGCGCCAGCACCAGCGCCAGTCCCACCGCAAGGGTGACATTGCTCGCGGTCCACAAAATCGTGATCAGCAGGGTCCAGTAGAAGTTGTCGAAGTCGATGCTGCGATCACTGCCCTGCCCTCGCCACAAATGAAAGTCACCAAGTATCGCCGCGTAATTATCCAGCCCGACAAACCGCGACCACAGGGGCGTGTACTCATTGAATACGGTGGTGTCGGTAAAGGACAGCAGCAGACCGTACAGCAGTGGAAAAAATACCAGCACCAGCATCCCCAGCATGGCGGGTAAGACGTATAGATACGCGGTGCGGTTCGCCTGCCAGCCGGCAGCCAGCGGCTTGCGATAGCGCCGCCACGCCCACAGGGCCAGCAGTACCAGTGCGAGCGGAACCAGCCACAGCCACGCGGGCATCTGTGCGGGAATGTTTCCGCGTGTGCGTGAGCGCTCCAACCGCGCGAGATCCAAACTCAATTGCCGCTGCAGCTGGTGCATCTCAGCTTCCGGCTGCGCCGCGCCCTTCACCACTTTTTTCAGGGCGTTTTCCAACGGAACCCACACCAGCGTCATGGCGGGCAGATTGGGGATGGGCACCGCCACTTCCAGCTGGCGGCGGAACGCCATTGCGGTGTCGTCGGTGGCAATACGCGGGTGCTCAAAGGCGCTGATATTCGCCGGCAGCTGCCCGCCCTCAATCCCCATTTTTTCCGCGGCGCTGCGGCTGGTGAGGTAGTCCATCACCGCCACCGCAGCGGCGGGATGTTTCGACCAGGGTGAGAGGAACAGGCCCTCCACTGCCACCCAGGGTGCCAGTGGCAAGCCACTCTGGCTGTTCACGGGCAGCGGCACCACGCGGTAATTCACTCCCGGCGCAATTTCACCCAGCATCCAGGGGCCGCTGATCACCATGGCCGCGCGGCCCTGGTTGAACAAGCTGGTGACCAGAGTACTGCTGGGCTCGTCCGGCAGAATCCGCTCGTCCCGCACCCAGTGCACCAGCATTTCCACGGATTCAATGTTGGCGCGGTTGTCGAGATCCAGGTTGCCAGCGCGATCGAAGGGGCCGGCGCCAAAGCTGTTCATCAGCGCGCCGTGGAAAAACGGCTCGGTATAGCTATAGGCGAGTCCGAAGCGCCCCGCCTTGCGGTCGGTGTGGCGGCGGGCCTCGGCCACCATGGCATCGGTAGAGACAGGCGCCGTTTGCACCAGGTCGGTATTGAGGATCAGCGCCGGGCTTTTGAAGGCCAGCGGCAGGCCGTAGAGCTCGCCACCGAAGGTCATGGCGGCAATCAGGTTTGGCGGGAAGCGCCGCAGCACCCCGTCGCCCACATAGTGGTCGATCGGTGCCACCGTGTGCCCGGCACTGGCCCAGCCCCCCAGGCGGTCGTGAGCAAACACGAATAGGTCTGGCCCCTGGCCGCGGGGAAGTGCGGCGGAGAGTTTGTCGGCGTAGCCGCCAAATGGCACCGCCAGCGCCTTTACCTGGACATCACTCTGGCTGCGGTTGTAGTCGTCGATCAGCTGCTCGAACGCGGCGCGCTCGGCGCCGCGGTAGCCGTGCCAGAGGTTGAGGATTTCGCTGGCATTGGCCTGGCCGGCGCACATCATTAGCAGGATGAGCAGGCGCAAAAAATGCACGGGCCTCAGCACACGCCCACTCCAGCGCGGGCTCCGTCCGTGCGAATACGCTGCTGGCTGTCTGCATCAAACAGATACACGGCGGCGGGATCAAACGCGAGCTCCAGAACATCGCCGAGAGTGAATGCCCGCAAACCGGGGAGCCGCGCGATCACCGAGGACTTACCTGCGCGCAGATGCACCAGCATTTCCGCCCCCAGGCTCTCCACCAGCTCAATTTCGCCGCTGAGGCGCGGCCAGTTGGCAGGGGCGCTGGCGGCGTACACCAGTTTTTCCGGGCGCAGCCCAAGCAGCAGCTCCCGCTTCAGCCCCTGTAGCTGAGAGTGCGGCGCTCGCGGGTGATAGAAGGCAAGCAGGTCACACACCAACTGTGTGCCGTCATTCGTCACCGGCACCAGGTTCATCGGCGGCGAGCCCATAAAGCCGGCGACGAAGGTGTTATCCGGATCGTTATAGAGTTCCAGCGGTGTGCCCACCTGCATCAGCGCGCCGCGATTGAGAATGGCGATACGGGTGCCGAGAGTCATCGCTTCGACCTGATCGTGGGTGACGTACACGGAGGTGGTCCCCAGCTGGCGGTGCAGGCGGTGGATCACACCGCGCATCTGTACCCGCAGCTCCGCGTCCAGATTGGACAAGGGCTCGTCAAACAGGAACACCTGCGGATCGCGCACCATGGCGCGCCCCAGCGCCACCCGCTGGCACTGGCCACCGGAAAGCTGGCCCGGCTTGCGCTCGAGCAGGTCGGCGAGGCCGAGGGTGTCCGCCGCGTCGCGCACCCGGCGCTCGATGCCCAGTTTGGGGAAATTCCGCACCCGCAGGCCGAAGGCCATGTTCTCGAACACGCTCATATGCGGATAGAGGGCGTAATTCTGGAACACCATGGCGATGTCCCGGTCTTTGGGGGGCAAGTCATTGACCCGGTGCCCGCCAATCAGCAGTTCCCCGGAGGTGATGGACTCGAGCCCGGCAATCATGCGCAGTACGGTGGACTTACCGCAACCGGACGGCCCGACCAGCACCATAAATTCGCCATCGCCAATTTCCAGGTCCAGCCCCGGCACCGTGGCCGGGCCGTCGTCGTAGCGCTTGCTGACACCTCTGAATTCAATACTGGCCACGGGGGCGGGTCTCTCTCATCGTCGGATTCGCTCAGTTTTTATTATTGCTTTTGTTTTTGCAGGCCGGATTAGACCGGTACTGGATTGTGCCCGGATTGTCCTCCGGCCACCTCCCCCTCCCCGTACTGGAGGGAAAAAAACTTGCGCCCCAGAACAATAATTAATCACCGGCAGGAATGCAAAGCACCCACGCAGTAGCGGCGTTCCCGGCTATACGTTCTGCCGAAGCCAGCGGATGCCGCCGCCAATAACGCAAGACGCAAGACGCATGACGCAAGACGCAAGACGCAATATGTCAAAAGCCTGACCAGTTCGGTCAATTCCCGCTGCGGCGGATGACGTATGCTGCCGCAGAGGGCTTGCCGTATGTCGAAATCCGTCCGCAAAAGTCCTGAGTGCGGCCGTATACTCCCGTACAATCGACCGTCATAGCAGAACCATAACCACAACAGTCAAACAGCCAGTCGAGCCAGAAGCATGACAGAAACCGCCGCCCCCATAGAGATTCAACAGTCCCCGGCCCTGAAGTCACTGCTGGACAAGCAGCGCCAGGCCTATCTCGCCAACCCCACGCCGAGCCGTGAACAAAGGGTCAACGACCTGCGGGCGCTGGCGCGAATGATCCGCGAGCATCAGGATGAACTGGTGCAGGCGGTGAGCAGCGATTACGGCAACCGCTCCCACCACGAAACCCTGTTCGCGGAGATTTTCCCGGCGCTCGACAGCATCAAGGACACCATCAAGCGGCTGAAGAAGTGGATGAAACCCCAGCGGCGGCATATCGATTTCACCGCCTTCCCCACCTCCTCCACCAAGGTCATTCCGCAACCGCTGGGTGTGGTGGGCGTGATCGTGCCGTGGAACTTCCCCATCAACCTGTCCTTCGGACCACTGATCAATATCTTCGCCGCCGGCAACCGCGCCATGGTGAAAATGTCGGAAAATTCACGCAACCTCACTGCACTGCTGCAGCGCATCTGCGGCGATTATTTCCCAGAGGACAAGCTGGTATTCATTGAGGAAACCGGCGGTGTGGGCATCGAGTTTTCCACCCTCAAATTCGATCACCTGATCTTTACCGGTTCCGGCGCCACCGGCCGCAAGGTGATGGCTGCGGCCGCCGCCAACCTGACACCGGTCACCCTGGAGCTGGGTGGCAAGTCCCCGGCCATTGTCGGCCCGGATTTCGATATCGACAAAGCGGTCGAGCGCGTGCTGTTCTGGAAACTGTTCAACGCCGGCCAGATCTGTACCACCGTGGACTACCTGCTGCTACCGGAAGACAAGGTGGACGCTTTTGTGGAAAAAGCCAAACAGGTATTCCACAAGCGCTACCCGGATATCCAGCACCCGGACTACACTTCGGTGATCGATGCCCGCTCCTTCCAGCGTATCTGGCAAACCCTGGATGACGCGGTGCAGAAAGGTGCAACCGCCATCGACCTTACCGAAGGCCAGGGCCAGCGCGACGACCCGCTGAAAAAATTCCCCGCGCACCTGCTGATCAACGTCAGCGAAGAAATGGATGTGATGAAGCGGGAAATTTTCGGTCCGTTGCTGCCGATCAAGACCTACAAAAACCGCGAGGAAGTGGCGGCCTACATCAACAAGGGCGACCGTCCGCTGGCGATCTATCCGTTTACCAATGACAAAGGCCTGCGCGATTACTACATCGACAACGTCATGTCCGGCGGGGTCAGCGTGAACAACGCGGTGCTGCACGTGGGCCAGCACGATATTCCTTTCGGTGGCGTGGGCGAAAGCGGCATGGGCCACTACCACGGCTACGAAGGATTTGTGACTTTCTCCAAAATGCGCCCAGTGTTTTACCAGGGCCCGCTGGACCCGCTGAAACTGTTGATGCCGCCCTATGGGAAGCTGGCGGACAAGATGATGAAGCTGATGCTCCGCCTGACCAAATAATTGGCCAAGCTATTCGCAAAAAATAAAAATGCGAAACAGGCAACAAATATACTACTCAACAAATGAAACTCAAGGATGCGCTGTGCCAATTTGGCGCAGCGCATCCAAATATAACAACGCACACTATAGTACGTCGTTATACCGCAGGATTATTGAAGGTTTTTATTCAGAAAGCTAATTACCGCCCCCATTGCAGCCTTTCGATTGCTGGACTCGTTAAAATGATGGGTACCAGTATCGAGAACCATAAGGTTCACATCCTTCCCTTCACTTTCCAAAGCCTTGGCCATCATTTTCGACTGCCCAACATCTACCCTACTGTCGAAAAGTCCATGAATGAGCAAAACCGGGGAAGAATATTGTTTAGCAAAGTTTACTGGTGAATTTGCCTTTACATCGTCCATCTCTTCTGCCGAATGGATATCGGCAATCTGCTGTTTATGGTAACGACGTAAACCGTTAAAACTCATCAAAGTCGGGATATCACTAACCCCGGCAAGACTCACGATACAGTCGAAGGCATCAGGAGTTTTAAAGCCAGCCGTGAGCGCGACGTAACCGCCATAACTGGCACCAACGACACACGATTTTCGAGTATTCGCAAGTTTGTTGCGCTCGACCCATTTAACCGCATCAACAACATCTTGCTGCATTGCCTTACCCCACTGCTTGTAGCCAGCAGTGAGATATTCAGCTCCAAAACCGGAAGATCCCCTAAAATTTACCTGTAATACTGCGTAACCACCATTCGCAAACATCTGTACCCAGGGATCAAAATACTGGGTATCCCTGGCATGAGGCCCTCCATGAGGAAACACTACCAGTGGTGCATCAGAAACACCTTCCGGGCGGGTAAGATAGCCATTCAACTGCATGCCGTCAGAAGCTTCAAAACTGAACGGCTCGACCCTTGCCAAACTCTGCGTCTCCAGTTTCGGGAACTGACTGAACCAAAAATCCAACTTCTTGGCCTTGCGATCAAACAAGTAGTATTTCCCTGGAGAATTATCAGACACCACATAAACTACCATCCGATCGCCAGCCTCATCGCGACTCACCACATGCGACTTCAGGCCTTGCTTCTGGAACAACAGTATCAATTGCTGCGAAATACTGATTTCGTCTCTATTTATATATTGATGTTCGACGAAGTTACCTACATAACTGAACCCGATGAACTCCTGTCGACCTTCCGTTCGCCAGAATAGTGGGCTATCTACATCAAGGTTATCCGGGGCCTCTCCGACCAAATCAGTGAACGCCGCTTTTTCAAGGTCATAGCGCCAGATAGCATCTTTACCAAGCTCACGGTTACTGACGACTAGTAGAGAGTGATTGTTCTCTTCATAAAGAAATGGGTAAAAACTAGCTTCCTTATAGGCGTCAAAACTCGCAACGCGCTCCCACTCTTCGCTGTTGTTTTTACGGAAGTAAACGTGCTGAACTGTTGATTCTCTTTTTGTATCCCGACCAAGAGCAAAACGTACCTCACCCTTGCGATCTACGCCCCAGCTGGTTATCTGCAATTTATTCGGCAAATATTTTTTATACTTCCCATTTTTGACGTTTACCTTAAATACAGATGAGTAGTAATCATCACGAGGATCAGCAACTTCAACAAGGATGTGATCGTCGTCCTCCGGTAACAAGCTGACCACTGAAGGATTCAAACGCGCTAATTCTAGATCATCTTTCGGAAAACCTCTTTTCTTCAAATCAACTGTGGATTTCCCATCAATCGAAACAGAATAGAGCGACGTCAAACGCACTCTGAATTTTCGATCACCAAGTTCGAGCTGCTGAGGTTGCGTGACAGTAACAAGCACCCGCTCGTTATTCAGCCAATCCGCCGATTCAATTCGATACTTACCTTCCTCTAGGCCAACGATATAATTGACGCTCTTGCTACCAAATGGCGCTGTTGCAACCAGGGTCTTACCACCCGAATTAACCACCGCCAACAGATGCCCTCCATCGGGAGAAACTGAAACCTCGCTAACCAGTGGAAGATCGCTAAAATCACCTGAATCTATAGCGTAAAGAGTCGAAGACCACATTAAATTCGCAGCACAGCAAATCGCTGCAACAATAAGCTGCTTCATGTTTACCCCTTTCTTAATTTTTGTATGCTTATATTCGGCCCGAAGGTAGGCGCGACCTACTTTATAGATTCCATTCGACCAATTCACTAAGCCATACAGTTTATTTTTATATCGACCAACTTTTTGAGTGACACCAGCCGACAAACTAACGTTTTGACAGCTTAGACAGCAATAGGGTTTGGACTTTAGCGAATGAAGGTATATTTTTGACAATTATTAATACCAACACTCTTTAAAAAATTTACCCTTAAGGATGCACACTACCACTCCACGCCCTTGCGTGCGGAAATACCATTTTCAAACGCGTGCTTGTGTGACTTCATTTCTGTCACCGTATCTGCAACATCCACAAGATACTGCTTGGCGCCGCGACCGGTGATGATCACACTCTGTTCCGGCGGACGATTTTCAATTGCCTCCAGTACTTCCGCTTTATCCAGCCATTTGTAATTGAGCGCATAGGTCAGCTCATCCATCACCACCAGATATACCGACTTGTCGGCGAGTGCAGATTTGAGTTTTACCCACAGCGCTAGTGCCGCCGCTTTGTCAGCCTCAAAGTCCTGGGTCTCCCAGGTAAAATCGGTGCCCATTTCAAACCACTGCAGCGGGTATTTATCCGGGTCCAATTGAGTCAGCAGGTTTTTCTCCCCGCACTCCCATACACCCTTGATAAATTGCCCTACCACCACCGTGTAGCCGTAGCCGAGTGCACGCGTGACGGTGCCTACGGCCGCCGTGGTTTTTCCTTTGCCGTCACCGGTATACACAATGACGATACCGCGCTCTTCCAGCGCCCTGGACACACCGGCATCGACAATCTCCTTGCGCGCCTGCATGCGTTTTTTATGGCGTTGCTGTTTATTGTTGTCGGACTCGGTCATATCAATGCGCTTAAGGTTGAATTGCGGGAAAGCATAACAGGAATCAAAGTGTGCGCCTGCGAGCGCGCTGACAGGGAGGGAAAACGAATAGCGGGCCTTGCGGCCCGCGTCATCGTAACGAAGTTATAGTCCCCGATCAGTTCAGGCTGAACTGCACACCGGCATACACCGCGGCACCGGCGGTATTGAAACCGGCCACTTCGCGATAGTCCTCGTTTAGCAGGTTTTCACCGCGCAGGGTGAGCGCCAGGCGCTCGCTGAAATGGTAAGAGGCATTCAGGTCCACACGGTTGTAGGCATCCTGTGCCAGCGGTAGGCCACCCCAGGTGGGGTTGGGGCTCAGGCGGTCATCGGCACGGCGCAGATTTGCCGCCAGGATCAGGCGCTCGCCCAGCAGGATATAGCTGGCGCCCAGGTTGTACACCGTCTCCGCCACATTCAGGCGCTGATTCCCCTCGCTATCGCGGCTGTCGAGCCAGGTACCGTTGGCATACCAGCGACCCGCCTCACCCAGGTTGCCAGAGAGGGACAGTTCAAAACCGTCCGAGTCGCTCTCGCCGTCGTCCTGGGCATAGGCGCCCCAACCGGAACCGAGACCGTCTACATAGACGATGGCATCGGTCACCGTCTGCCGGAAGGCCACCAGTTCGAGCTGCAGCAGATCGGCATAGTTGTACTCCACTCCCAGCTCATAGCCGCGGCTGGTCTCGGGGCCCACCGGCGCGACATCACCCACCAGATTGGTGGACACCTCGTAGGGACTCGGCGCACGGAAGCCGGTGCTGGCGCTGGCGCGGTACTTGATCTGCTGGTTGTCACCGATCAGTTGCGGCACCGCTGCGGATGCGCGCCAGCTGTTGTGGGTGTCACCACTGAGGTCGTCACCGTCGAAGCGGTCGTGGCGGAAGCCCAGGTTGTAGTACACCTTGCCGGCGACATCGCCGCGCCACTCACCGTACACACCGAGCAACTCTAGGGACTGGCCGCTGCCGTAGGCGGTGTAATCCTGCTGATCCAGGTCCGCGCCCCAGGACACTGCGCCGGCGGCAAGCTTCAGGTTGCCGAAGTAATTCAGTTCGTCGATGCTGCCTTCCACCGCATAGCTGCTCGCGCCTTCGGCAAGGCTGTCGCGCTCCAGCGTTTGCGTGGAAACGGCGAGGCGGTTGGCCACACTGCCGAGTTTCACATCGCCGGCCAACTGGTAGCTGGTCTGGGTGTACTGGTCTTCACAGTCGTTGCTGGGATTCCAGCCGGCATAACAGCTGTCAAACCCGGTCTCGGCGTCCACTTGGCGCACCTGCCCTTCCAGCGAAAAGTTTTCACTGAAGGCGTATCCCAGTTTTGCGCTGGCGGTCTGGTTGTCGTAACCGTCGCGCTCGCCACTGGTGTCGTCCTGTCGCGCGTTGAATCCATCGCTTTTTAACTGACTCAGGTTCAGAGCGTAATTCCAACTGCCCTGCTCGCCACGCACTGCGGCCTGGGCTCGATGTGTGCCGTATCGACCGGATTCCCCGCTCAATTGCAGTTCCAGCGGCTGGCGCGCGCGCTTGGTAATGATATTGATCACACCGCCGGCACCGGCGCCGTACATCATGCCCTGGGGGCCGCGCAGGATTTCGATGCGCTCCACGTCGCTGGCCAGCAGATGCTGGAACTGGGAGGTGACCTGGGTATTGGTCGGGTCGGCGACATTGACGCCGTCCACCAGCACCAGGGTGCGATAGCCGGCTTCACCGCGCACATAGATGTTGCTGACTTTGCCGAGGCCGCCGTTGTTGGCCGCGGAAATACCCGGCAGGGTTTTGATCACGTCCATCAATGTGCTGTAACCGAGCTTTTCGATATCCGCGGCGGTGAGCACGGATACAGAAACGGCGGTGTGTGCTTTCGGCACTTCCACGCGGCTGGCGGTTACAGTGATCTGTTCCAGATTCTGGCCAGCGGCGGTGGTATCAGCGGTCGCAGTGTGAGCGGCCAGCAGCAGGGCGCTGGCGAGCAGATTTTTTTTCATGAAGTTCCCCAATCAGAAAAAAGGTCGATTGAGGGAGGGGAATACAAGGGCGAGAAATAAGACCGGTGGGCACCCATCACAAGTACCGCGCCGCAAGCAAGCCCAGACAAAGCCCTCCGCTTTATCGTTCAAGGTTCACTCGAGGCCGGTATCGGGCTTATCGTGTTTTCAACTTTTTAAAAAGTCGTGAAAAACGAATCACCGTTGCGGGGGCAGCGTCGGAATTGGTCTGCTGTGTTACACAGGCGGACACCGACTTCCCGTTTACCCCAACCAAGGCCGCCGCTTGTGGCGGATTGACCTGTTGGGCACCAAGAGTGCGGGGATTATATCAGATCGCCGGCGATAAACTCCGGGCGCCCATCGCGCCAGCGGAATTCACTGTCGATGCAGTACACGGCGCCGACCTGTTCCGGTGTCAGTACCGCCTGCGGCGTGCCATCGGCGCGAAGTTTTCCATCCTGCAGCAGCAGAATGCGGTCGCAGTAGCGCGCCGCCAGCGGCAGGTCGTGCAGGGCGAGGATGACCGTCTTGCCGCGCTCCGCCTGTTTGCGAAAGGTCTGCATCAGCTGCAGCTGGTGGCGGATATCCAGCGCCGCGCCCGGTTCGTCGGCAATCAATAATGGTGCATCTCCCACCAGCAGGCGCGCCAGCTGCACCCGGCGCAGCTCGCCACCGGAGAGCTGGGTTACCGGGCGGCGGGCGAGCGCATTCGCATCCACCTCGGCCAGTGCGCGAGCCACGCGCGCGCGTTTGCGCGCGCGATCGATGCTCCGCCCCCAGGGCAACAACCCCAGGGCCACCAGATCCTCCGCCGCCATGGCCCAGGCCGGGGATTCCTGTTGCGGCAGAAAGGCACAGGTCTGTGCCCGCTCGGCGGCGCCAATACGATTCAGCGGGCGCTCCGCAAACAGCAGATCGCCACCGCCAGCGAGTACTCCGGCAAGGCACGCCAGCAGACTGCTCTTGCCTGCGCCATTGGGACCGATTACCGCGGTAAGGGTGCCGGGTCGGAATTCGCAGTGAATATCCTGCAGCACCTGGCGATCGCCGCGGGTCAGGGAAAGGTTGCGACAGTGCACCGTCAACGAAGTCTGTTCAATCACAGGTTCACCTCCCGGCGCCCGCTGACGATCAACCAGAAAAAGAACGGCGCACCGATAAACGCGGTCACCGCGCCGATGCGCAGCTCCTGGGTGCCCACAGTGTTGAGTACCAGCACATCCGCCAACTGCAGCAATAGCGCGCCGGCAAGACCACTGGCCCACAGCAAGCGCCCCGGGTCCTGCCCCACCAGCGGTCGCATCAGATGCGGGACCACAAGACCGATAAAGCCGATGGTGCCCGCCACCGCCACGGAGCTGCCGACGGCAAACGCGATGCCGAACAGCACCAGCAGCGGATAACGGCGGCCGGAAAAGCCCAGGGACACGGCGCTGGCTTCACCCAGTGACAGCGCCCGCAGGTAATTGCGGGAAAAGAACAACATGACCGCACCGGAGAGAATAAATGGCAGCGCCAGCAGCACCTGATCCCAGCTGCGGTTGGCGAGGGAACCCAGCAGCCAGAACACAATCTCCTGCATGGCAAACATGCTCGGGGCGTAGTTCAGTGCCAGCGCCATCAGCGCCGACAAAAACGCGTTGATCGCCACCCCCGCCAGCACCAAGCGGCTGGCACTGGCGCCGCGCCCGGCCAGCAGCCACACACTGCCCACGGACACCAGCGCGCCGAAAATGGCCAGCAGCGGCAGCACCAAACCATTGTTAGACGCGGCGCCGTAATACAACAGCAGGATCGCCGCCAGCGCCGCGCCGCTGCTCACCCCCAGCAGCGCCGGCTCCGCCAGCGGGTTGCGCAACATGCCCTGCATGGCCGCGCCGCCCATTCCCAGCGCCGCCCCCACCAGTAGCGCGAGCACCGCCCGCGGCAGGCGCAGCTGCCACAGGATCACCGCATTGCTGTCGTCGCTGCGCCAGCCGCTGGCGAATGCCTGCCACAGGTCCAGCTTTACCGGACCACTGGCCAGCGCCGCCAGCAGCGCCAGCGGCAGTGCGGCTACGAGAAGCAGCAGGATTAATTTATGGCCGTTGGACAAGTTCCACTCTCTTTTGCTGTAACTGCTCGAGCACATCCACCGCCGCCAGCGCCGGGCAATATCCCAGAGCCTCCGGCAGGCGGTAACTGCGACCGCTGTCGATATAACGCTTCAGCACCGGGTGACGCTCGGCGAGATGGGCAATGGCAAAATCCTGTGCACCGCCGTAAAACACCAGCAGATCCGGTTCCAGTGCAATCACCTGCTCCAGGCTCACCCGCCCCAGTTGCTGGATGCCCTGCTGCGCCGCCAGATTGCTAAATCCCGCGCGGGTCAGCAGCTGGTGCTCCAGCATACCGCTGCCGTAAGTGATGTTGTTGGCGGACAGGATCAACGCCGTTGGATTCTCCGTTGTATCGGATTGCGGGTACTTCTCCAGCAGTGCGGACAACTGTTGTTTCTGCGCGAGCAACTGGGGCAGCGGCCCCAGAGTCTGCTCCAGCGCGTCCAGCTGGGTCTGCAATTGCTCCAGGCTGTAGGCATCGGGAATGCGCACGACGTTAAAGCCCAGCTGTTCCAACCGCGCTGCGGCGCGCTGCGCGCCAAACTGTCCGGTGAGTACCAGGTCGGGCTTCAGTGGCAGTAGCTCTTCTGCCTGGGCGCGGTTCAGGTAAATGTGTTCAGGCACTGGCGCGCGACGATATGGCGGCTGGCCCGAAAGCCAGGTGACGGAGACAATGTCTTTCGGCGGAACCCAACTCAGAAGTATCTGGTCGAGGCATAAATTCAGCGACGCCACCCGCGACTTGGCAAACGCCCCGGGGCAAAGTGCAAGGAGAATCAACAACAGGCTGCGAGACATAATCGTCATACTTCGTTGCGCCTCCCTATGTTGGTTGTCCGTGTAATATTCCCCCGGCCAGGCCGGCCGCTGCGCCCAAACGGGGCTCACTGGTCACAACTTTTACACTGGCGCTGCATCCAAATCCTCCGGCGGATGCATCATACCGGCAGCAATCACTGAATGTGAATGATCACCAATGGAGAAGATTAATGAACGAAGACACTCTCGCGCTGCTTATTCCCCTCGGCTTTTTCCTGCTCATTGGCATGTCGCTGTGGATGGTGTTGAACTTTCGTGCGAAACGAAACCTGGAAGTACAGCAAACCTTGCGCCTGGCACTGGACAAGGGTGTCGAGCTCCCGCCCAAACTGATTGAGCAGCTCGGAGCCAGCCAGCGCCACCCGCAACAGGATATGCGGCGCGGCATCGTCTGGATGGCTTGCGCATTGGGCATGGCCTTGCTCGGTTTCTTTGTCCCGGATCCCAGTAACCAGGCTTTTTTGGCAATGCTTGGGGTCGCAGCAATACCATTCAGTATCGGTCTCGCCTATTTGGCCATGTATCACTTTTCCAAACCGCAGCCCGCCTGAGCATGGAGCACGGATCACAGGAAGTAGTGACAACGATCAGCTCATATCCAGCGCACTGAGCGCTTCCGCCAGCGTCTTCACCGCCACCATTTCCATGCCCGGCACATCGTTTTTCAGACGGTTGGCGGCGGGCACGATGGCCTTGCGGAAGCCGTGTTTGGCGGCTTCCCGCAAACGCTCCTGGCCGGACGGCACCGGGCGGATTTCACCGGCCAGTCCCACTTCACCGAAGATCATCAGATCACGCGCCAACGGCCGGTTGCGGAAGCTGGACACCACTGCCATCAGCAGGGTGAGGTCGGCACTGGTTTCCACCACCTTCACGCCGCCCACCACATTGATGAACACATCCTGGTCACCGACCAGCACACCGCCGTGGCGGTGGAGTACCGCCAGCAGCATGTTCAGACGGTTCTGGTCCAGCCCCACCGCCACCCGGCGCGGGTTGCCAAGGCTGCTGTCGTCCACCAGCGCCTGTAGTTCCACCAGCAGCGGGCGCGTGCCCTCCCACACCGACGTCACCACCGAGCCCGCGGCAATCTCGTCCGCGCGCTGCAGGAAGATCGCGGAGGGGTTGGCCACTTCCTTCAGGCCCTGTTCGGTCATCGCGAACACCCCCAGCTCGTTCACCGCGCCAAAGCGGTTTTTGTGTGCGCGCAAAGTGCGGAAGCGGGAATCGTGGGTACCCTCGAGCATGATGGAGCAGTCGATGATGTGCTCGAGCACCTTGGGGCCGGCGAGGGTGCCGTCCTTGGTGACGTGGCCCACCAGAATCAGCGCGGTGCCGGTTTGCTTGGCGAAGCGGGTGAGGTAGGCGGCGCTCTCGCGCACCTGTGCCACCGAGCCCGGTGCGGACTGCACCTCGGCCATGTGCATCACCTGGATCGAGTCCACCACCATCACCCTGGGTTTGACTTCGCCGGCGGTGAGACAGATCTGCTCCACATTGGTCTCCGACAGCATCTGCAGGTGATCTGCGGGCAGACCCAGGCGTTTGGCCCGCATCGCCACCTGCTGCAGGGATTCTTCACCGGTCACATAGAGCGCCGGCAGTTTTTGCGAGAGGTGACACAGGGTTTGCAGTAGCACGGTGGATTTACCGGCGCCGGGATGGCCGCCAATCAGCACCACCGAACCCGGCACCAGGCCGCCGCCCAGCACGCGGTCCAGCTCACTGGCGTTGGTGGCAATACGGGGCAGCTCGCTGAGGTCGATCTCGGAAAGCTTTTGCACCTTGCCCTGCCCTGCGGCGCCGGCATAGCCGGACTGGGACGCGGTAAAGTTCGCCGCGCGGCTGTCGGTGTGTGCGGGGCCGAGGCGCACTTCACTCAGGCTGTTCCACGCCCCACAGGCGCCGCACTGCCCCGCCCATTTGCTGTAATCGGCGCCGCACTCGTTGCAGACAAAGGCAGTTTTGGATTTCTTGGACAAGGCTTTCCCCTTCCGGGCCTTCAAATTGAGAGGATGTCGCGACAGGCGAAATTACAAGCAGCATCCTGCGAAGGCGCTGAGTGTACCCCCACGAGGTCCTCAGCCAAAACCCGCCGAATTAGAAAGGGGACATCTACCTAGTCACCGGCTGGTTATGCGGTGGCAACAGCGGCCTGCAACACTTAGCATTGTTGAACCTTCCCGATTAGTTTGTGCCGATGACACTTCCCGCAGTCTGGCTGCTTCGCAGCGACACCATTCCACCAGACAGTCCAGAGGCCCGGCATCTCGCCGCCCTGCTGTCCGTCGAAGAACTCCAGCGCCGTGAGACTTACCGCAGCGCAGAGGCCCAGCATCAATTTCTTTTGAGTCGGGTGCTGCTGCGCAGCGTGCTCGGAAAAATCAGCGGCCGGTCGCCGGAAAGTCTCAGGTTTGACCGCCTGCCCAGTGGCAAGCCGCTGTTGGCGGACTTCCCGGAACTGCACTTCAGCCTAAGTCACAGCGGGCAATGGCTTGCGCTGGCGGTATCCTGCGAGGCACCCATCGGCATCGATATTGAACAACCCAGCAAACCGCGGGACTTTCTGCGTATCGCCCGTCACTACTTCCACCCCGAGGAATGTGCGCTGCTGGAATCGCCGCCCCTTGAGCTGATGCCCATGCACTTCTACCGCCTGTGGACCATGAAAGAGGCGTTCTTCAAGGCGCGGGGTACCGGGATTTCGGAGGGGCTGGGACGGATTAATCTGGCCGAATTCCACCTCGGGCGGGGCGTGGCATTCGACAAGGACCTGCCGGATACCCACGATTCCTGGCAATTCTATTACTCAATGCACCCGCAGCCAGACACCACCCAATTGCATCTGGCCCTGGCCAGCACCGACCCGGCCGTCGGGGAGCTGCCTGCGGAGAGTATTCGCAGAGGTTTTGACTGGTCATCTTGAGACATTCACGGTCTGCGCCAATACACTGCAGCAGTTCTAGATTTCCCAGTGCTCAGTGATCGGTACAAGAAAGATAATGAAACCCGCTTCTCTCTCCAGAAAGGTCCACAAGTGGCTGTTTCTGTTTGTCGGTATCCAGGCCCTGTTGTGGACCCTGAGTGGCGTCTACATGGTGGTCATGGACCTGGACTTCATCCATGGCGATCACCTGGTCCAGAACCTGCGCGAGCCACTGCCGGCAGACCGGGGTCAACTCACCCCCACCGCAGAACTGCTCGAACGCTTTCAGGGCGTGAAGTCGATCCGGCTCAAGGCACTGCAGACTGTCCCCCACTATGTGATTCACACCGATGACGGCGCACACCTGATCGATGCCCGCAGCGGCAGCAAGGTGTCCCCCATCGACGGCGATCGCGCCCGCGCACTAGCGGAACACTACTACGCCGGCAGCCTGCCGGCATCTTCGGTCGTACTGATTGCAGAAAATCCGCCCCCAGAGATAGGCGCGCGAGCCCTGCCCCTGTGGCGGGTCAACTTTGACGACCGCTACGGCACCAGCTTTTACATCGACCCGAATACCGGTGCGCTCGCCACCCGCCGCCACAATTACTGGCGCGCCTTCGATTTCTTCTGGATGCTGCACATCATGGATTACGAGGAGCGCGAGAATATCCACAATCCGCTGCTGCTGACCGTGACCATCGTCAGCCTCACCGGGGTTCTCGCCGGCCTGATCCTGCTCTTCTACAGCTTCGGCCGCAGGAACAAAACCGCCAGTACCACGGCGGCGGCAGGAGGTGCGCTATGAATTTCATCAAGATGGCGCACAAATGGCTGAGCCTCGTCATCGGTGTGCAGCTGGCACTGTGGCTGGCCAGCGGCCTCGCGTTCGCGCTGCTCGATTCCAATATCGTCAGCGGTCGCCATCTGGTGGAGCGCCAGCAGGCCGTGCCGATTCCCGGCAGCGAGCCGCTGGTATCTCATGGGGAGATTGCCCGGCACTATAGCGGCAGTACGATTTTCGATATCCGCCTGCAACCGGGGTTCGACCACCCGGTATACCGGGTGCAGACAGCGGAAGGGGTGGAATTGCGTGACGCGCTCAACGGCGATCCCTTGGTGATTGACGCCGCCATGGCAGTGGCCATCGCCGCGCGGGATTACGCTGGAGACGACAGCCTGATCGGCACCCCGACGCGCCTGCCACAGCCGAATTTGGAGTCCCGTGGTCACCCGGGGCCACTGTGGCGGGTCGACATCGCCGATGATTACGGCACCAGCCTGTATATCTCGGCCGAGGACGGTCGTGTGCTCGAGCGCCGCAACGATACCTGGCGGCTGTTCGATATCTTCTGGATGCTGCACATCATGGACTACACCGAGCGCCAGGATTTCAACAATCCGTTTGTTGTGGCCTTCGGTATCGGCGCCCTGCTGCTGTCCCTGTCCGGTTTTGTAATGCTGCTTACCAGCTTTACCCGTCAGGAGTTCAATCTTGTTGCCAAGCTGCGCCGCAGCAAGGTGGTCGTGACGCTGCTCGACCCGGCGTCGACACCGGTGCAGGAGCTGGCGCTCGCCAATGGCGTCACCCTTTTCGACGGACTCGCCGCCAACGGTATCCAGCTGCCCTCCAACTGTGGTGGCGGCGGCAGCTGTGGCCTCTGCCAGGTGCAGCTGTCACCGGATGCGCCGATCAGCAACAGTGAGAGAGCCCAGCTTTCTGCCGGCGAGCTGGCATCCGGCATGCGCCTCGCCTGCCAGCAGCGCGCGACCGCGGCTACCCAACTGATACTCGACCAAAGCGTGCTGCAGGCCGACGCCTATACCGCCGAGGTTCTGGAAACGCGCTTTGTGACCCCGTTCATCAAGGAAATCTGGCTGGCCCCCCGGGGCCGCCGCCCGTTCGCGTTCCTCGCCGGTGGCTTCGTGCAGGTGGAAGTGCCCCCGCACACGCTGCGTCTGGCCGAGACTCCGGTGGAAGAGCGCTTCCGCGGTGACTGGCAGCCCTGGCTCGACGCCGGTGGGGCCAATCATCACCAGGCCCTGCGCCGCTCCTACTCCATGGCCAACGCGCCGGGAGAGTCCTCTTCCGCCGACGGTGCAGAAACCATCCTGCTGAATGTGCGTATCCAGCCACCCCCCGCGGGCAGCAATACACTGCCGGCGGGCGCCGGTTCCAGCTACATGTTTAGCCTGCAGCCCGGTGACCAGGTACAACTGCGCGGCCCCTTCGGCAGCTTCCGGGTACAGGACAGTGAGCGCGAGATCATCCTGATCGGTGGCGGTGCCGGCATGGCACCACTGCGCTCGATGATCATCGACCAGCTGTGCAACTGCGGCACCCAGCGACCGATACATTTCTGGTATGGCGCGCGCAACCTGCGGGAAGTGTTTTACGCGGATGCGTTTGATGCGCTGGCGCGGACCCTCGAGAATTTCCACTGGCAGCTCGGATTGTCCGAGCCGCGCGCGGAAGACCAGTGGCAGGGTGCCACCGGCTATATCAGCGATATCGCCGCCGACACCTACCTGCGCCAGCATCCAGACCTGGGCAACTGCGAGTTCTACCTGTGCGGCCCGCCCACCATGCTGCGAGCGACGATCGCCATGCTCACCGGGCTCGGCGTGCGCGAGGAGCAAATCGCGTTTGACGATTTTGGTAGCTGATACCGATTAACGTCTGGAACAGTGCTGTCGACTTGCCAAGTCGACAGCCAGCCCCTAACCTTCGACATCCATTTGAATATTGGCTGACATGCAGAAATTCATCGCACGGTTCATGGCAATCATTCTGTTGCTGTCTGTCTTCGGACAGGTGGCAGCACAGCCGTGCGCGGACATGCATGCTCCCGCGGCCATGAATATGGCGGCCGAACCACTGGCTGCCGAGCCACATCACGGGCACACTGCCGAGCACGCCAGTGCTGGCAGTGCGCCGATGCCAGCCAACCACTGCGGCGATATGGCCTCTCCGCAGAAGGCGAAAGCCGACGCGCACTGCGCCGACATGTCCACGTCCACCAGCGATGACTGCGGCCAGGCCTGCACCTGCTGCCCAAGCCATTGTGCAACGGTATTGCCGCCCGCAGAGTCCACCGGGATCGCCCTGCCACGTACAACACACCCCATGACCTATACGGCGCTCGCCTCGTCCGCCGAGCCCGAGTCCGCCATCAAACCACCCAGGTCTGCCTGACCCGGGTAACCCGCGCCCCAGCTGGCGCGTTAATCCCCTCATAAATACTGCCAACTAGCGAGAGCACGCTGCTTCGCGGTTTTTGGCCCGCCCGCAGCCATGTTCCCGGAACCCGGCTGCACACCCGATACGAACAGAACACATCGAGAAAAACTTATGAAACGGAATGTCTTTCTCGGCAGCCTCGCGATTGCCGTACTGATGACCCTGACCGCCTGTGCCAAGGCCGATCACGACCACGCGACTGACGACGATAACGGCCAGGCGGCGACGGTAAGCGCTCCGGCAGCGAGCGCCTCTGCCCTGACCACTTACAAGAGTGCCGCCTGCGGCTGCTGCAAACTGTGGGTTGAGCACGCCGGCAAACACGGTTTCGACGTCGACGCCCAGAATGTCGACGACCTGAATGCGGTGAAGGAAAAGTACCGCATAGCCCCTGAGTTCCAGTCCTGCCACACCAGCGTGTCGCCGAGCGGCTATGTTTTCGAGGGACACGTCCCGGCAAAACTGATCCGCCAGTTCCTGCAGAACCCGCCTGCCGGCGCGCGCGGCCTCGCGGTACCTGCAATGCCTCTCGGCAGCCCGGGAATGGAAGTCGGCGACCGCTTCACCCCGTACAAAGTGCTGCTGCTGCACAACGACGGCAGCACCTCCGTCTATGCCAGCATCGATCATTTAGAACATCAGCACTGAGGTACCCATGAATAAGTCCCGAGGACCCCAGAGTTCCTTTGCGCCGGTGATGCCACAACTGTCTCGCCGGCGCTTTGTCACCGGCATGGCCGCCGGCGCAGCAATGCTGGGCATGCCGGTAGGCGCCAGTGCTGCAGCACCGCGCGTTAGTGCCGCACCGCAGACCCTGCGCGGCAACCAGTTCGACCTGCACGTGAATTACCTTCCGGTGAACTTCACCGGCCGCGAGCGCACGGCGGTGGCTACCAACGGCTCGGTGCCAGGACCGATCCTGCGCTGGAAGGAAGGCGACACCGTCACCCTGAATGTCACCAACCACCTGGCCCACGACACCTCTATCCACTGGCACGGCATCATCCTGCCGACAGGTATGGACGGCGTGCCCGGGCTCAGCTTCAACGGCATCCGCCCGGGAGAGACTTTCCGCTACCAGTTTGAGGTCAATCAGAGCGGCACCTACTGGTACCACAGCCACTCGGACTTCCAAGAACAGATCGGCCACTACGGCGCCATCGTAATCGACCCCGCAGAGCCGGACCCTATCTCCTGCGATCGCGATTACGTGGTACTGCTCTCTGACTGGAGCGACGACTCGCCCCAGGACATTTACGCCAAGTTGAAAAAAGAAGGCCATTACTTCAATCGCCGCCGCCGCACTGCCGGCGACCTGTGGCAGGAGATCCGCCAGAAAGGCGTGGCCCAGACCTGGCGCGACCGCGAGATGTGGAACGAGATGCGCATGTCCGACCGCGACATTTCCGACGTCACCGGCTACACCTACACCTACCTGATGAATGGCCAGACCCCGGACGCCAACTGGATGGCGCAATTCAAACGGGGCGAAAAAGTGCGCCTGCGCTTTATCAATGGCTCTGCCATGTCCATTTTCGATATCCGCATCCCCGGCCTGAAGATGACGGTGGTGGCGAGCGACGGCCAGAACATCGAGCCGGTGAGCGTGGATGAATTCCGCATCGGTGTTGCCGAGACCTACGACGTCATCGTCGAGCCGGCGGATGACCGCGCCTACACCCTGTTTGCCCAGACCATCGACCGCAGCGGCTTTGCCCGCGGCACCCTGACCCCGCACCCGGACCTGCGTGCGGAAGTGCCTGCCATGGATTACGCCCCGGTGCTCACCCACCGCGATATGGGCATGGACCACAGCGGCCACAACATGGGCGGTATGAGTGGCATGGACCACAGCGGCCACGATATGGGCGGTATGAGTGACATGGACCACAGCGGCCACGACATGGGCGGCACGGGTGGCGTGGATCACAGCGGTCACGATATGGGCAACATGGGCGGCATGGACCATAGCCAGCATGCCGGCCACAAAATTCCCGGAAAAACGACCGGACTCGGCCGCGCCGGCTATGGCAGCAACGCCCCGGTGCGACATTACGCCAGCGAGTATGGACCCGGTGTCGATATGCGCGCGGAAATGCCCGCCAACGGCCTGCACGATCCGGGCATTGGACTGCGTGATCACCAGACGCGCTACGGTCGCCGTGTACTCACCTATGCAGATATCCGCAATCTCACTCCCACCATCGACCGGCGCGAACCGGAGCGGGAAATCCAGCTGCACCTTACCGGCAACATGGAGCGCTACATGTGGTCCATGGACGGCATCAAGTTCAGCGATGCCGAGCCCCTGATGCTGAAATACGGCGAGCGCGTGCGCGTCACCCTGGTCAACGACACCATGATGACCCACCCGATCCACCTGCACGGCATGTGGAGTGAACTGGAAACCGGTGACCCGCAGTACATCCCGCGCAAGCACACCATCCTGGTACAGCCCGGCTCCACCATCAGTTATCTGGTGACGGCGGATGCCTATGGCCGCTGGGCCTATCACTGTCACCTGCTGTACCACATGCCCGGCATGTTCCGCGAAGTGCGCGTGGTTTGAGGAGTTGAACATGAAACAGAAATTACTCTACTGCGCCATGCTGCTGCCGATACTGGCGACCCCGCTGACCTTTGCCCAGGAACACGAAGAACATCCTGAAGAACACCAGGAGGATCAACAGGGCGAGCAGATGGACCATAGCGGCCACGACATGTCTGGCATGGGCGAGATGGATCACAGTGGCCACGACATGTCCGGCACGGGGGAGATGGATCATAGCGGCCACGACATGTCCGGCACGGGCGAGATGGATCACAGCGGCCACGATATGTCCGGCATGTATGGAATGGACCACAGCCTGCACAACGCGCCCAACCAGCCCGACCACGTGATGGATCACGAGGTACTGCTGACCAAGGTCACCATCGACCAACTGGAAGCGCGCGAGCATGAAGGCAGTGCGCTCAAGGGCAACCTGTGGTTTGGCAGCGACTTCAACAAGCTGTGGCTGAAGACCGAAGTCGAGCGTGAGGACGGTGAGACGAGCAACTCGGAACTGCAGGCACTCTACAGCCGCGCCGTTGCTCCCTACTGGGATTTAAAGGTGGGGGTACGCCACGATTTCATACTGGAATACGGCGACAGCAAGAACTGGGCGGCCATCGGCTTCAACGGCCTTGCGCCCTATTTCTTCGAAGTGGATTCGACGCTGTTTCTCGGTGAAGACGGTGACAGTGCCCTGCGCCTGGAAGCGGAGTACGAACTGCTGTTCACCCAGCAGTGGATCCTGAGCCCGGAAATTGAAATGAATTTCTACGGCCAGAACGATCGCGACACCCACACCGGTTCCGGGCTATCCGATATCGAAGCCGGCCTGCGGTTGCGCTACGAGTTCACCCCGCAGTTTGCACCTTATGTCGGTGTCCACTACGAAAAGAAATTCGGCAACACCGCCGACTTCCTGCGTGACGCGGGGGAGTCCAGCGGCGAGACCACCTGGGTGATCGGATTGCACGCCTGGTTCTGAGTCATGATGGAGTCCGCCGCAAGGCGGACTCCTCGGATCGCTGGTAAATGTTCCGCTAACGCTGGGATACCAGTGCAAAACCCTCGGTAACGGTACCCAGTGCATCCGAGGCCATGAAGGCCCTTGCCTGCTTATTTCCCTTCAATTGCGTATCAAGAAAGGCCAGGCTGACGGCATTGGCCATCATCAGCGCATCCGACTGCGGTGCCACCTCCCGCTCCAGCCGACAAATCAAATTACCGAAATAATGGTCGGTCCCCTCGGTCAACAGCAGACTGTTCAAACCTTTTACCCCGCGCTCGTAACTCATCGCGTGCAGTCGCCAGTCACGGAAAAAGCGCGCTTCCACATCCCAGGTACCCGTGGTTACTAGCTGCGGAACTTTCATGTTTTGCCAGCTCTGCTGATCCACCATATCGAACATGGGCCCAGGCGGGCTGAAGGCCACCACCGCCTGTATACGCGTATCCAGGTCTCGTAGGCGCGTGTCTGTTCCGGGAACCGCAGCGTCGGCACCGCCGAGCATCTGCGCGGTAAATGCCCCAAAGCTGTGGCCGGCAGAGGCCACCCGGTTGCGATCAATACGCCGGTCCAATTCTGCAGATTGAGCCGCAAGGGAATCGAGGCCGTCGAGAATATTGATCAGATCCCGGGGGCGCTGCTGCATCACCCCATCCTTGCCATAGCGGGTCATCGCCACAATTCCATTCAGCAGGCCGCCAGCATCCATATGATCGGGGGCCAGTACGACATAGCCGTGGCTGACCCAGTGGAGAATGATGCGGTCGTAGGCGCGCCGATTGGAAAAATTACCGTGGGAAAACACCACCAACGGAAAACTGCCCTCGGTTGCGGGATAGAAAGCCGTCAGGGTCAAAGGCCCGTCCCCGGTGGAGAGTGTCATTTCCGGAATAACCTTCGCCTCATGGGGCCCGGGGGCGAAACCATAGATGGCCGATACATCCGCATCTTTCGGCATCAACTTGGCCTCTGGCAACGTCAGGGGAGCAGGTTTGAACGCCGAAATATAAAGCAACCAGCCGCCGACGAGCAGCACAACAACCGCCAGGGTAAATCGTTTGAGCATTCTCATTCACCACCTTCCTGGTCAATAAATGCCAGCAAATCCTGGATAGGAGAGTCCATTCCTTCAGCGGGTAACAGGTGGCCGGCACCCTGGTAAATTCGCAGCATCACCGGATTGCCGTCGTGTTCAATCAGTGTTTTGAATCGCTGTGCCTGGGCCACCGGCAGCTGCGGATTCTTCTCTCCCCACATCACCAACGTCGGCACCTGGATTTCCGCCAGCACGGCTTCCGTATCGGGCGACTTGAAATCCTGCATCCGCCCGATAATCCCGCGCCGGATGTCGAGATTTCTGAACGTCTGGATAAACCCTGATTTAAACGCATCACTCGCCTGATTGTCCGCAGTCAGCCAGTCGACAAACCGGTTCAGGGACCAGTCCGGCAGATACCTGAGAACCCAGTAAGCCCCGTCCGGCAGTCCACTGCTGTCCGCCTTATCGTGACCTTCGAGCCCACCGGAATTCACCAGCACGAGTTTTTCGACCCGCTGCGGGTATTCGGCGGCAAAGTTGAACATGGTCGCACCGCCCATGGATGCGCCGACCAAGATAGCCCTGTCGATGCCCTGATGATCCATGAAGGCCTGCAGTGCATTCACCGTGCTCTGCAGGGAATAGTCACCATCCTCCGCCAGTGACGACAGGCCATGGCCGGGCACATCAAAGCGATAAACCGGTCGGTTGCGAGCCAATTCTTCCGCCCAGTCGTCCCACATGCCCATATGGAAAAACATCGCGTGCAGCAGAATGACCGGCGTTTTGCCCTCACGATCGAGGCCATTGGCACGGTAGGCAATTTCCGCCGGCCCGATATTCAGGTAGGAAACCCCTTGGGAAAACTCGGTATCACGCAATTGGTGATCCCGGTATACGAAGCCACCATACAGCACAAACAATAGCGACAATGCCAATACCGCCCCCAGAAAACGGACCGTCCATTTCCAGACAAACGCCATCATGCCTCCTCGCTTCCCCAGTTATTGTTTTACAACGCCAACCCGAAAAGATCGCGCCATACAGCGACTCAATCCAGAGGAAATGATCAGTAAAAATGGCTTTTATCAATTTTCGCGGTGCAAAAAACCAGCTCCACCAAAACAGGGGGCCAGATCTGGAAAGCACAACAGACTTTGCGCCAGGGCGTCATTCCTCCGCGCTGGGCCGCTGACGCGCCCGCTGATAGTGACGCGGACTCACCCCCACGATCTGGGTGAACTTGCGGGAAAAATACAGCGGGTCGTCATAGCCCACCACGTGCGCCACTGCCTGCACACTCGCATTGTCTTGTGCGAGCGCATGGCAGGCGTCAGACATTCTGCGCTCGTCTCGCCACTGCAAAATACTGCGCCCGGTATAGGCCTTGAATAATTTCGACAGGCGCGCGCGCGACAGGCCGGATGCACTGGCCACGTCCTCAATAGTGAAATCCTCATACAGGTGGTCACTGATAAAACTCAGCGCTGTTTTCACTCGGCTATCCAGAATTGCACCACCTGAACGATGTGCATATTGAAAACTCCACAGGAAAATCTGCTCCACCAGGTTTTCAACGATGGCCTGGGAGAGATCCTCGGTCGGCGACTCCAACTCAAACATCTGCTGGAATATGTGTTTGATTCGCTGAATTTCCCCGACGGGGACGCGCTGGTGATAGATATACGGCCCCAGCTCCGACCAGTTCAGCCGGTTCATCACCGCCTCTGGGGGTTTGCTGTAAAACCAATAAGATTCCCACAGCGCATCCTCGTGATGCCGGCGAAATTCATACAGAGCGCCCGGGGCGAGAAGCAGCATATCCCCCGGACTGGAAACAAACGTCTGGCGGATACAATTGAACTCACCACTACCTTCCGTGGTAAACATCAGGCACCAGCTGCTGCTACTGCCCAGTGGCCGACTGACCTGAATATCTCCGAGTTCGCCCCGCTTGCGGCGGCTGGCTCCAAAAATGGTGAGGGATTCAAAGTAGTTGTCCACCAGCTGATGGGTAGCCAGGAACTCATTAAGAAAGGTCACCACCTGCAACGGGGCCAGGGTAACTTCCGGCATGAATTTGCTGCGCCAGCGCTCGATAAAGCTGTGGGCATTCGGCTGCGTGAGAAACAGTTCCCGCAAACGCGCCCCGGACCACCCCGGCAGCAGGCCTGGGGCAATATCACTGATCCGCCGGCTCAGATATGCCAAGGAGGCTGCCACCGCCTGCTCAGGAACCTGCTGACCAGATAGTATCCTCCATAGTGTGGCGGCCTGTAGAACAGAATCCGATATACCAGCCATACTCACGCCCGTCCACGCACTGCACATATACCCTCAAATTTTCTACTTCTGACACTCTTTGGTGTGCAGACACAAATCTTCGCTCCTAACTGACCATTCTCCCTACAACAATACAATTGTCCATATATAAACAGATTCGTCTATTCCTATCCTCGCCGCTCCCCCCATAAACTGCACGACACACCGTCACCTGCGGGAGAGTGCGCATCAGTAGTGAACTGAAGCCTGTCCCCGTACTCTAGGTCTTGGCCATCTGTACACATAACCCATGGATATCACACATGAAACTGACCGGTAGTTTCCGTTTCCCATCACTCCTGCTGCTCATCGCCGCGGCCGCCGGCTTTGCTGGATGTACTGACTCCAAGAGTGACGCGAGCGAGGCGGAGCGCCAGTGGCCAGTAAAAGTCGCCACGGTAGCCAGTAACGGCAACAGCGGGCTGCGCCACTTTGCCGGGCAGGTAAAGGCCGTGCAGGCACTGGATATGTCGTTTCAGGTGGGTGGCCAGCTGGACACACTCCCATTGAAAGAAGGTGAAGTAGTTCAGAAGGGCAAGATCATTGCTGCGCTGGATGATCGCGATTACCGCAGGCAGGTAAAAGAAGCGCAGGTAAGGTTGGAACTTCTACAGAAAACCCTTGAGCGCCAGCGCTCTCTCGCCGAGCGCAAAATCATTTCCGTACAGGCACTGGACGAGACCGAGAGCAATTACAACCTGGCCAAGGTCGCACTCGAGAATGCCGAGCAGCGACTCGCCTACGCAACGCTGCGCGCGCCCTTCGATGCCATTGTGACCAAGAGGCTCGTGGAAAATCACACCAATGTGCAGACCGGCCAGGGCATTGTCCGCCTGCAGGATATTTCCGAAGTGCGAATACAGGTATCGGTATCAGAAAAACTGCTGGCCACCGTAGACCGGTCGCAGGTGGATGCCATTACCGCGACTTTCGAGTTCCTACCGGGCAAAGAATTTCCCCTCGAATACCGCGAGCTACAGGCGGAAGCCAATGAAGTCACGCAAACCTATGTGGTCGAGCTGGGTATGCCGCGTCCCGAGCAGGTACAGATACTCCCGGGAATGACCGCACGGGTTAACCTGAAATTCAATACCGCCAAGAGCGCCATGCGCATCCCACTCTCCGCGGTACAGACCGCTGCCGACGGCACCGCTTTCGTGTGGGTGATCAATGACGAACAGCGGGTCAACCGGACACCGGTAGAGCTGGGACGCACCGACGGTGAACAGGTACAGGTAACCTCGGGCCTGGAGCCCGCAATGAACCTTGTCGCCGCTGGTGGTCAGCACCTGTATGAAGGCGCTCAAGTGCGTAATTACGCAAAGCAGACCGGCATCTGAACCGCAGGCAGTGAAGTATTCGGAGAACACTCGTGAAAATATCTGATTTGTTCATTGACCGGCCTGTGTACAGCTGGACCTTGATTCTGATTTTCTTGCTCGGTGGACTCTGGGGGCTGTTGGACATCGGCCGCCTGGAGGATCCGGCATTTACCATCAAGCAGGCTCGCGTATTCACTTCCTACCCTGGCGCCAGCGCACGTCAGGTAGAAGAGGAAGTCACAGAGAAACTCGAAATTGCCATACAGCAGATGGCGCAGCTAAAGCGCATTACTTCCACGTCCCGCACCGGGCTTTCGGAAATCAATATCGAGATCAAGGACGAGTACCTTTCAGAAGAACTTCCGCAGATCTGGGATGAACTGCGCCGCAAGGTGAACGATGCCCAATCCTCGCTTCCCAAAGGTGCGCAACCTTCGGTGGTCAATGACGATTTTGGCGATGTGTACGGCATTTACTATGCGATGACCGGCGAGAGTTTCTCGCCATCGGAAATGCGCGAGATCTCCAAGGTGGTACGCCGAGAATTGCTTACCGTAAAGGGCGTTGCCCGTGTATCGCACTCAGGGATCATCGATGAGGTCGCCTACCTGGATGTGGACGAATCCCGTCTCGCACAACTCGGTTTTTCCCTCGACGATTTTTCCCAGGTAATCAATTCGGAAATCAGTACCGAACAATCGGGAGAAGTAGGCAACCGGGATCTGCGCACGCGCATTACCGTCAACCGCCCGGCCACTGACCTAGATTCAGTACGCAATATCCTGTTTGGTGTGCCCGGTTCCACCGCGATGTTGACAGTCCAGGACGTGGCCGAAGTTTCCCTCGCCTACGACGAGAGCCCGGGTTTCATCGCCCGTTTCAATGGCAAGCCCGCAATCCTGATCGGCGTTGCCGGCAACCAGAACACGAATATTGTCGACGTCGGCAAAGCGGTGGAAGCAAAACTTGCACAGTTGAAGCAGGGATTACCGCTCGGTGTCGAGCTGCACCCGATCTACGAACAGCACCACGTGGTGGAGCAGAGTGTCGACGGATTCCTGTTCAACCTGCTGTCGTCTGTCGCCATCGTGATTCTGGTGCTGTGTGTTTTCATGGGCTGGCGTGCCGGTGTGGTGGTCGGCGCGGTGCTGGGCCTGACGGTGATGGGCACACTGTTGTTCATGAATATGTTCGGGATCAGCCTGCAGCGGATTTCCCTTGGTGCCCTGATCATCGCCATGGGCATGCTGGTGGATAACGCCATCGTGGTGGCCGAGGGTATGCTGATCGGTGTTCAGAAAAACGAACAGCCCAAGAGTGCGGCCAACCGAGTTGTACGCCAGACTTTCTGGCCATTACTGGGTGCGACGATCATCGGCATCATGGCCTTTTCCGGCATCGGCCTGTCCCCGGACACTACCGGCGAATTCCTGTTTTCCCTGTTCGCGGTGATCGGTATTTCCCTGCTACTGAGCTGGGTGCTGGCGGTTACCGTAACCCCGTTTGTCGGCAATCACCTGTTCAAGCCCGGCAGGATCGCCGGATCGGATGACATGTACGATGGCAAGCTCTACCGTATGTATGCACGAGTACTCTCACAGGCACTGAATCACCGCAGAATTACGGTGGCGCTACTGATGGCGGTGACCGTTATCAGTTACATGTCCTTCGGACTGGTGAAACAGGCGTTTTTCCCCAGCTCCAACACACCAATGTTTTTTGTGAACTACCACATGCCCCAGGGCAGTGATATCAACCGCACGGACAAGGCCCTGCAGCAGGCCGTGGAGTACATGGAGTCCCAAGAGGAAGTTTCCTGGGTCACATCCGTCGCCGGGCGCGGTGCCGACCGATTTATGCTGACCTACGCACCGGGCGCGCCCAACGCTGCCTATGGTCAGCTGATCGTGCGAACCCACGACCGCGAACAGATTCCGGCACTGATCGAGCGGGCAAAACAGGCATTGCGGGAAAAACACCCGGAAGCCCTGGTTACCTTCAAACAGATGGCTTTCGGCCCCGGGAACGCGCCGGACGTCGAGGTGCGCATCTCCGGGCCGGACCACACCGTACTGCGCGCAATGGCCGAGCAGCTGCAACAGATATTCCGCGAAAAAGGCCTGGATAACGTCAGCCACGACTGGCGCGAGCGGGAGCCAGTGATCCGCGCGCACATCAATGACGAGCGCGCGCGGGTCGCCGGTGTGACCAGCGCCGATGTCAGCCGCGCGGTCCAGTTCGCCACTTCCGGTTACCGACTCGGCAATATCGAGAGCGGTGACCGCATCATTCCTGTTATCGCACGCTTGCCCGAAAGCGACCGCAATCAGGTCGGCTCGCTGGAAGATCGTCTGGTGTGGAGCGCCAGCCAGCGCGACTATATTCCCGCGGGTCAGCTGGTGGAGAAATTCGAAACAACAGCGGAAGATGGCCTGATCAATCGTCGCAACCGCATCCCCACGATTACCGTCAGTGGCGATGTGACCGCCGGCGTCAATGCAATGAATGCCTCCGCGCACATACTCGATGGATATGAACACCTGCAGGTGCCTCCCGGTTACCGGGTAGAGATCGGCGGTATTTTTGAGAAATCATCAGAGTCCAAGGAAAACCTCGGCACACGCCTGCCGCTCAGTTTCCTGGTGATGATCCTGATTACCGTGCTGCTGTTTGGTACTGTCAAAGAACCGGTAATCATCTGGCTGGTGGTGCCCATGAGTCTGGTCGGCGTAGTGGTCGGGTTGCTTGTCAGCGGCCTGCCGTTTGGCTTTATGTCGCTACTCGGCGTGCTCAGCCTGTCAGGCATGCTGATCAAAAATGCCGTAGTGCTGGTGGATGAAATCGAAGTCCAGACCCACGCCGGCCTGCCGCGCCTGACCGCCATCCAGCAGGCCTGTGTCAGCCGTCTGCGTCCAGTTTTTCTTGCGGCAGTCACCACGATTCTGGGGATGTCTCCGCTGCTGTTCGACGCGTTCTTTGCAGATATGGCGGCAACCATCATGGGTGGCCTTGGGTTTGCCACGGTACTGACACTGATCGCCGTTCCGGTTTTCTACGCCATTTTGCATAAGGTCAGACCGGATGAAGTTGTTGGAGAACACTCCCCACACGTCGAAAGCTGCAAGGCAGTGGAGCAGCCAGAACTGGCTTAAACCAACTGCCGCATGTTTATTTCGGGGCAGAATTCTGCCCCGGACCTTCTAAGTTTTTCGATTTGAAACAGCGAACGTTGGCCACTAATTCGCCTACGTTTAACTGGCGACCAGTATTCCGCGATACATTTTCATCTGGCAGGTAAACGGGTATTCACGTTTTTCCAATTTAGGTAATTGCACTTCGGTGATGTGATTTAGCGGGAGTTGTTTACTGATTTCCAGGTCGGAAAACACCACGTATTCCGCACAGGGGCTCGCATCCTCCCGCTGAAAACTAAGGGTGATTTCCCGACCGGCGGGCACCTCAATTCGGTCCGGCTCGTAGACACCATCTTTTACCTGTATCACCAGAGATTCCTGGTAATGCTGCAACGGCGACTTGCGCCCGGCCAGCCAGAACCACCAGACAATTCCAGTGATCAGCAACAGACCAAGTACATTGATCAATACACTCATCATGGCCGGACCTCCTGTGCAGATGAAGGTTTAAACAACCGCAGCCGGTTGGCATTGCTCACGACGGTGACCGAGGAAAATGCCATCGCTGCACCGGCAATCACTGGACTCAGCAGCATTCCGGTTAGCGGATACAGCACGCCGGCGGCAACCGGAATCCCGAGGGTGTTGTAAATGAAGGCCCCAAACAGATTCTGTTTGATGTTACGCAGCGTTGCCCTGGAAAGCTCAATCGCATCGGCTACACCGTGCAGGGACGAGCGCATCAGGGTCACATCCGCCGTTTCAATAGCCACATCGGTACCAGCCCCTATCGCAAATCCGACGTCTGCTCGCGCCAGCGCCGGTGCATCGTTGATGCCGTCTCCGGCCATACCCACACGAATACCTTTCTGCTGCAGTTCTCCGATTATTTTTTCCTTGTCTTCGGGCTGCAGGTCGGCATGTACGCTTTCTATCCCCAACTGTTTGGCCACCGCGTCTGCCGTAGCCTGATTGTCGCCAGTCAGCATTTCGATCTTGAGGCCAAGGTTTTTGAGGCGCGCGACGGCGTCTTTGGCGTCTTTTCGTATCGGGTCTGCCACGGCAATCACGCCGGCCATTTGATTGTCGACGGCGGCATACATAGCGGTGCGCCCCATCGCAGCAAGATCCTCTGCACGGGCTTGCCAGTCTCCCGGCTCGATCGCTTCGCGGGACATCAGTTTTCGGTTGCCGAGCAGCACGAGTCTACCATCCACCTTTCCACGTACACCGTGCGCAGTGATTGCTTCGAAATCTTCGACTTCGTGTAACGACAGTTCTTTATCTCGGGCCGCGTCAACAATCGCTTCCGCGAGCGGGTGCTCTGAATGGCGTTCCAGGCTGGCAAGCAGAGTCAGCAATTCGTCGACATCGCCGTCGGTCTCAATATCCGTGAGCTTTGGTGCGCCCTCGGTGAGGGTCCCGGTTTTATCAACCACAAGGGTTGTCAGGTTGCTGGCCTGCTGCAGCGCTTTGCCATTGCGCACCAGAACCCCGTGCTCGGCGCCCTTCCCCACACCCACCATCACCGACATGGGTGTGGCGAGCCCCAGTGCACAGGGGCAGGCAATAATCAGTACGGAAGTCAGTACCACCAGTGTGTGGGCGGCGCGCGGGTCCGGCCCCCAGTTGAACCAGACGAGGGCTGCGATGATCGCAATGATCATGACGGTGGGGACGAAAATGGCGGAAATGGTATCCGCGAGCCGCGCGATGGGTACGCGCGAGCTCTGGGCGTTTTGCACCATCTCGATGATCTGCGCCAGCCGGGTCTCGGCGCCTACTTTTTTTGCTTCAAACAGGAGAGTGCCGTTTTTGTTGAGTGTGCCGGCACTGAGATTGTCCCCTGCAGCTTTTTTTACCGGTACCGGCTCGCCGGTCAGCATGGATTCATCCACGCTGCTCCTGCCCTCCAATACCTGCCCATCCACCGGGATTTTTTCCCCTGGTCGCACCCGTACCTGGTCACCGACCTGTACCTCTTCCAAAGGTACATCCACTTCCCCACTTTCGCTCACCACTCGGGCAGTCGGGTCCTGTAATTCCAGTAGTTTTTCAACCGCGGCACTGGTACGACCACGGGCGCGCACTTCCAGCGCCTGCCCGAGATTGATCAGGCCGATGATCATGGCACTGGCCTCAAAGTAGACATGCCGGGCAGATTCGGGAAGCCAGTGGGGGAAAAACACCACCGCCATCGAGAACAGCCAGGCAGCCCCGGTCCCTACCGCGATCAGGGTATCCATATTGGCATTGTGGTGCCGGAAGGCTTTCCACGCGCCGGTGAAGAAGTGGCCCCCACAAAACGCCATCACCGCCAGCGTAATCAACCCCACACAACCCCATGCCAGTTGCTGCGTGGAAGTGTTCACTGACATTTCACCGGTTATCAGGCCCCACAGCATGAGGGGGATGCCCAGCGCGAGCGCCAGCCCCGAGCGCCACATCAGTTTGCGGAAATGCTGCCGATCCTTATCCCGCTGAAGCTCCCGTTGCTTGCGCGGATCAGCGGCGGCCCGTTTGGCACCATAGCCCGCGGACTCCACCGCGGAAATACACGTTGGGGAAGAGACACTCCCAGTTACTGTAAGTGTCCTCTCCGCGAGATTAACTCTGGCATCGTCTACGCCATCTACAGCCTTTAGCGCACTCTCAATTTTCCTGACGCATCCCGCGCAGGAGGCGCCACTCAAGGTAAATGTCTGTTGCTGTCCACTCATACCAGTTGCAGCCCTTCATTAGAGGTTTCTCAAGCAATGTAAAAGCTTCCCACCGAGGTAACGCAAGCGCCTGAGGGCAGATTTCCAGCTCGCGCGCAGTTTTATACCTTAGCCCGGAAGCCTGGTATCCGCAGGATGAGCGGTATCGGTAGCTGCGCGATTGACTGTCAGGTCCCCTCTCGGGGTTGTGCCAGTGCCGGTACGTCAGTGTTAGAATCCCGTCATGATTCATCCCCTGTTACCAGAACGCCCCCTCAGTATCTCCCCGACTTTGGCCACAACACTTGGCCTGGAGGAGGCGGTATTACTGACTGCTTTGGGTGACCTGGTACCGTTTTTGACATCGGAGAGTCACCCGGGGCGGGACTGGTATTCAGTGGAAGGCAGCCAATTGAAACAGTTACTGCCCTTCTGGGAGCCGGCAGATATCCAGCGAGTGGCTACCAGCCTGCGCAATCAGGGGGCGATCCTGCTCGGTGCAGCGCCCTTTGGCAGTAGCGACCTGCTCAAATTCGCCTTTCCCGTTCGCACCGCAGGCCAACCGGCGCGTCCGTCCCAAGCGCCCGCCGCCCGCAATGCCAACCAGATTGGCCCCAATTGGCGACCGGATGCGGAAACCCTCGCCCGCATTGCCCAGCTCGGCATTCCCGAGCACTTCGTGCGCGAGCAATTACCGGAATTCGTCACCTACTGGCGAGACCGCGGTGAAAGCCGCCATTCCTTCGGTTCCTTATTTCTGAAGTTGGTCAAAAGCAAGTGGGAAGCTTTCCGCGCGACCCAGGGGCGAAAACAGCCTCTTCACGAAGATTGGCACCCGGATCAGGGCACGTTGAACAAACTCGCCGACGAGGGCGTTCCCAGTACGTTTGTGCGTCGCTGCCTGCAGCGTTTTGTGGAGTACCATCGCAATAGCGGCAAGCAATCGGTTTCCTGGGACCTGGAGTTCAATGATTGGGTGATGGAAGACTGGGAAAAACAGGAAACGCCCTTCATCGAGAAACGCAAGCCAGAACCCATGACTCGCGACTGGCAACCCAGCGAACACACCTGGGAGCAGATGCGCCGCCTGGCAATCAACCCGAGCTTCGCGGCAGAGTTATTGCCTGAATTCATCTACAAGTGGCTCGAACGCGGCGGGCACAGTGCGCGCTGGGGTGAGCTTTTCATTGAATATGCACGGGTGGAGTGGGCTTACTACTGCCAGGGCATTGAAAAGAATCCCGTCGCCAAACCAATATCCCGCAACTGGCAACCTTCCAGTGATTGCCTGGGACACCTACTGAATCAATGTGAGATCGACCGCGAATTTGCCCTTGGCCTGGTGCCCGAGTTTCGTCTTTACTGGCGCGAACAGGGCGCTGCGCGCAAAAGCTGGGACGCCGTCTTCGTGCGCCATGCGCGCTACCAGTGGGCCGAGCGCAACAAATTTGCAATAGGACAGCACAATGGCCAACAAAACGACAACGGGCAATCAGGTAATCAGCGCACCAGAGATACATCAGTCTGGGACATCGTCACAGACACAAACTGGTAACCCGGAGCTGGAAGCGCGCAAGCGCGCGCTGAATGAGGTTTTTGGCCTGTTAAAGCTGGGCTATCACAATCAGTTCAACGCTGCATTCCCGGATGTACAGACCCTTAACCACGCCAAGCGACTGTGGCTGGAATCCCTTGCCGGCTTTTCCCCTGAAGAAATGGTGGCCGGCGCGAAGCGCGCCATCAAGCAGAGCGAATACCTGCCAACTGTCCACAAGATGCTGCAGCTCTGTGCCGAAGGCGACCACGGGCTTCCCGACCCTCGCGCCGCTTATCGCGAGGCCTGTAACGCACCCAGCCCGAAAGCAAACCAAAAATGGAGCCACCCGGCCGTGTACCATGCGGGCCGCGCTTCAGACTGGTTCTTTCTCGCCAACAATCCCGAATCTTCGGCTTATCCGGTGTTTGCCAGCCACTACAAAAAGATCTGCGAACGCCTGATGGCGGGAGAGAACCTGCCCGCACCACAACAAGTACAGCTGGAACACCAGCCTGCCCAACCCTTGTCAAAAGCAGAAAACGCCAAGAAGTTGGCGGAATTACGTGCGCAATTGAAAATATGATAGTTTGATGCCGGTGCGCGATTGCACCGGCCCTCTGCACAGGAGTCCCGCGGAGGCATAACCCATCCAATCCCAACAGCAGGTAATGCCATGGTCAGGCCCTCCCTTCTGCTTGTTGTACCCGCCGCTCTGCTGGCCAATAGCGCCAGCGCCGATTTTTACTCCCATCGCTACGGTGGTGCCGCTGCGCTTAACGGCACACTCAGCGGTTTCTGCACTGAAGGCCAAGGCTTCGTAAATCAACTGAATGTTGAAGAGCAGGTGGCCAGCACTTCCAGCTGTGAAGAAGAAAGTTCCGGTTGGAAACTTTATGGAGGATGGCAGTGGAGCCCCTATTTCGCTGTTGAGGCCGACTTTCGGCAAGCGACGGAGGGGGACCTCAAGTTCGAAGTGACTAATCCACAATTGCCCTTTCTACGGGTGCGCGACCGCGTAACAACCCGCATGGGTAATGCATTCGTCGTCGGACACCTCCCCATCGGCAGAAATGGTTTCAGCTTGTTCGGAAAGCTGGGTGGCGGCTTCTGGTTGAGCCAGTTCACCAGGTACGAAAATGGAGAGGTAATATTTCAAGTGCCAATGGAAGATGGCAGCACTGAGGAAATTGCCATTCCCGTATCCGGAAAGTTCGGCGACAACGCCAGCGGCTTTCACTGGGGCTATGGCGCCGGTGTCAGCTATAGCCACAGCAACAGCTGGACCCTGCGCGCGGAGTGGGAACTTTTCCCTGATATCGGCTCCGAAGATTTTCTCGGTCAGTACGACACCCAGACAACCTCTGTGGGCTGGAGTATGCACTTCTGATCGGCAGGTAATGGATAAACGTTTTCGTAAATACGCCGGACATGGGGTATTTTTTGCGAGTGACGCCTGCGAGATTGATTCTGCTACTGTTTTTCCTGTTACCCACAGGGGTATTACTCACAGAATCTCTGGATATAACTGGGGATAAGTATTGGGTATCGGGGCTGAACCGCGTGGTTACTAGGGATCAGGTTTTCGTTTAAAAAAGCGGCGACAGTATTAAGGTTTTTCAGGAGTATCCCCTCAGAAAATCATGCCGGTAGTAATCCACACCTTGTTAATACGATGCGGCGGTGACTGGCGAAAAAATTGATTTATCTCGCTTTTTTCTTTTTATACACAGGTGCATTACTCACAGAAACACTGGACAGAGCTGGGGATAAGTTTGGGATAGTGGGGTTGAGGCCCGTGGTTGCTGGGGTCTGGAGAACGTTCAAAAAAGCGTCGACGGATAATGGAAAGAGTGCTGATTTTAACGACGCGATAGTGGATATTTTCGATTGCGTAATTAAACAGGGCCGTCTTCTGGTTGGCCCTTTTTTTAAAACAGCGCAAAAGAAAAAGGCCCAGCCGCGTAAGCGACTGGGCCTTTGAATTAAAACCTGACGATGACCTACTCTCACATGGGGAAGCCCCACACTACCATCGGCGATGTTGCGTTTCACTTCTGAGTTCGGCAAGGGATCAGGTGGTTCCACAACTCTATTGTCGTCAGGCAAACTGGCTTGGGTTGGCGTTGGTCTTATGGGCGATTGTTGCCCTGCGCTACCTGTTATCGCTGTTTGCCTGGTCTCTTCGGACCGCGATAACCCCAAATTAATCGGTGAAACATTCTGTAGTAATACACCGCAAGTCGATCTTGCTTGTGTGTCTCTTGGGCCACAACCCAATTCAATCGTTAGTAACCATCTCTGTTGTATGGTCAAGCCGCACGGGCAATTAGTACTGGTTAGCTCAACGCCTCACAACGCTTCCACACCCAGCCTATCAACGTGGTAGTCTTCCACGGCCCTTTAGGAGACTCGAAGTCTCAGGGAGATCTCATCTTGAAGGAGGCTTCCCGCTTAGATGCTTTCAGCGGTTATCCCGTCCGAACATAGCTACCCGGCAATGCCACTGGCGTGACAACCGGAACACCAGAGGTTCGTTCACTCCGGTCCTCTCGTACTAGGAGCAACTCTTCTCAAATCTCCAACGCCCACGGCAGATAGGGACCGAACTGTCTCACGACGTTCTAAACCCAGCTCGCGTACCACTTTAAATGGCGAACAGCCATACCCTTGGGACCGGCTTCAGCCCCAGGATGTGATGAGCCGACATCGAGGTGCCAAACACCGCCGTCGATGTGAACTCTTGGGCGGTATCAGCCTGTTATCCCCGGAGTACCTTTTATCCGTTGAGCGATGGCCCTTCCATACAGAACCACCGGATCACTATGACCTACTTTCGTACCTGCTCGTCATGTCTGACTCGCAGTCAAGCGCACTTATACCATTATGCTCATTGCATGATTTCCGACCATGCTGAGTGCACCTTCGTACTCCTCCGTTACTCTTTGGGAGGAGACCGCCCCAGTCAAACTACCCACCATACACTGTCCTCGATCCAGATAATGGACCAGAGTTAGAACCTCAAACATACCAGGGTGGTATTTCAAGGATGGCTCCACAGGAACTGGCGTTCCTGCTTCAAAGCCTCCCACCTATCCTACACAAGTAGGCTCAAAGTTCAGTGCAAAGCTATAGTAAAGGTTCACGGGGTCTTTCCGTCTAGCCGCGGGTACACTGCATCTTAACAGCGATTTCAATTTCACTGAGTCTCTGGTGGAGACAGCGTGGCCATCGTTACGCCATTCGTGCAGGTCGGAACTTACCCGACAAGGAATTTCGCTACCTTAGGACCGTTATAGTTACGGCCGCCGTTTACCGGGGCTTCGATCAAGAGCTTCGCTTACGCTAACCCCATCAATTAACCTTCCGGCACCGGGCAGGCGTCACACCCTATACGTCCACTTACGTGTTTGCAGAGTGCTATGTTTTTAATAAACAGTCGCAGCCACCTGGTCACTTCGACCGGCCTCAGCTTAAGGAGCAAGTCCCATCACCAAAACCGGCGTACCTTCTCCCGAAGTTACGGTACCATTTTGCCTAGTTCCTTCACCAGAGTTCTCTCAAGCGCCTTGGTATTCTCTACCTGACCACCTGTGTCGGTTTAGAGTACGGTTCGCAATTGCCTGAAGCTTAGAAGTTTTTCCTGGAAGCAGGGCATCAACCACTTCACTTACCGAAGTAAGCTTCGTCATCAGTTCTCAGCCTTAGGGGACCGGATTTGCCTAATCCCCCAGCCTACGACCTTAAACATGGACAACCAATCGCCATGCTGGCCTAGCCTTCTCCGTCACTCCATCGCAGCAATTGCAAGTACAGGAATATTAACCTGTTTCCCATCGACTACGGCTTTCGCCCTCGCCTTAGGGGCCGACTAACCCTGTCCCGATTAGCGTTGGACAGGAACCCTTGGTCTTCCGGCGGGGAGGTTTTTCACCCCCCTTGTCGTTACTCATGTCAGCATTCGCACTTCTGATACCTCCAGCAAACCTCACAGTTCACCTTCAACGGCTTACAGAACGCTCCTCTACCATGCCCATAAAGAGCATCCGCAGCTTCGGTTACCAGTTTGAGCCCCGGTATATCTTCCGCGCAGGCCGACTCGACTAGTGAGCTATTACGCTTTCTTTAAAGGATGGCTGCTTCTAAGCCAACCTCCTAGCTGTCTGGGCCTTCCCACATCGTTTCCCACTTAACTGGTATTTGGGACCTTAGCTGGCGGTCTGGGTTGTTTCCCTTTTCACGACGGACGTTAGCACCCGCCGTGTGTCTCCCGCGATTGCACTCCTCGGTATTCGGAGTTTGCATGGGGTTGGTAAGTCGGGATGACCCCCTAGCCCAAACAGTGCTCTACCCCCGAGGGTGAGACGCGAGGCGCTACCTAAATAGCTTTCGAGGAGAACCAGCTATCTCCCGGCTTGATTAGCCTTTCACTCCGATCCACAGGTCATCCGCTACTTTTTCAACAGGAGTCGGTTCGGTCCTCCAGTTGATGTTACTCAACCTTCAACCTGCCCATGGATAGATCGCCGGGTTTCGGGTCTACTGCCTGCAACTAAACGCCCTATTAAGACTCGATTTCTCTACGGCTCCCCTATGCGGTTAACCTTGCTACAGACAGTAAGTCGCTGACCCATTATACAAAAGGTACGCAGTCACAGAACAAGTCTGCTCCTACTGCTTGTACGTATACGGTTTCAGGTTCTATTTCACTCCCCTCTCCGGGGTTCTTTTCGCCTTTCCCTCACGGTACTGGTTCACTATCGGTCAGCTGGGAGTATTTAGCCTTGGAGGATGGTCCCCCCATATTCAGTCAAGATAACACGTGTCCCGACCTACTCGATTTCACTCAATATGCCTTTTCGTGTACGGGGCTATCACCCTGTATCGCGGTACTTTCCAGAACCTTCCACTAAAACATAAA